>NZ_JAEUMO010000108.1 GCF_016793285.1 Phenylobacterium sp. | reverse complement strand
GCCGATCCCCGTCCCCGTCGCCTACCACACCTTCGGCGGCTGGAAGCGCTCGGCCTTCGGCGACGCCAACCAGCACGGCATGGAGGGCGTCCGCTTCTGGACCAAGGTCAAGACCATCACCGCCCGATGGCCCGAAGGCGCCACCGAGGACTCCGCTTTCGTCATCCCCACCATGAAGTAACCCGGGACGCCGCACCCTCAGCGAGTCCCTACGCCTTTCGGCCTAGGACCTTCGCCCGATATCGCGCCCGGCCGCCACGCCGTAGCCTCGTCCTCGCAAAGGGGTGCTGGGGCGAAGGGCCGCCGCGCTCACCCGACCGGCCAGCCCATCCTGGCCCGACGCGGCGGTCCGGGCCGCCGTCGCCCCCCGCGGCGGCGGCCCCTCCGCAGACTAGGCCGGCGGGTCGCCCATCGCCGCGGCGTCGGCGCTGATCCGCGCCGTCAGCTCCTTGAGCAGCTTGGCGGCCAGCGTCGCGGTCATCCCGTTCACGTCGCGGTCGGGGTTCAGCTCGACGATGTCGCCGCCGATCACCGGGCCGGGCGCCCTCCAGATCACTTCCAGCACCTCGCGGGTCGTCAGCCCGCCCGGCTCATGGTGCGAGACCCCCGGCGCGAACGCCGGATCCAGCCCGTCGAGGTCGATCGAGATGTAGGTCGGCGCGTGCGGCAGCAACTGGATGGATGCGGCATGGTCCGCTGGCGAGAACCAGCGCACCCCGAACCTCCCGGCCTGGTCGCGCAGGTGGGCGTTCATGGTGCGGATGCCGAGCTGGGTCAGGGAGGAGGCCAGCTTCTTCTCCATGATCCGCGCGAACGGTGAAGCATGGCTCAGCGGGTCGCCGCCGAAGTCGGCGTAGAGGTCGGGGTGGGCGTCGATATGCACCACCTGCGGCGGCGGCCGCCGCGCCTCGGCGTAGCCGGCCAGGATCGGGTGCGTGACCATGTGGTCGCCGCCCAGGAACACCGCCGGCCCCGCCTCGAAGGCCGTCCGCGCCGCCTCGACGATGCGGTGGTAGTCGACGGCGTCGCCGTGGATCGGCGCGTCGCCCAGGTCGCGGATCAGCTCGGCCAGGTCCAGGCCGTTACTGGCCGTCATGTGGCTGTGCGCGGACCGCAGCGCCTCACGGATCGCCGCAGGCGCCTTGGCCGCCCCGCGCAGGTGCGACGAGTGGCTGTCGATGGGCAGGCCGGTGAGCGAAACGGGCTTCATGGGGCAGGCTTAGCGCGCCCGTCCGGCGAAGGGGAGAGCGCGTTCCTTGCGCTCGCGGGCGGGCGCCGCTAGGCCGGTAGGCGAGATGGCGTCCGCCCTGCAAGCCGCCTATGAGGCGAAGATTCGCGACGGGTCGATCCGGCCCGACCCGGCCCAGGCCGCGGCGCTCAGACCCCTCGTCCGGCTCGAGACGGACCTGGGCGACGACGAGCCTGAGGGCGGCATCCTGGCCATGCTGCGCAGACGCCACTACGAGGCCCCGCGCGGCGTCTACCTGATCGGCCCCGTCGGCCGCGGCAAGACGCTGCTGATGGACCTGTTCTACGAGACGGCCACCGGCTTCAAGAAGCGGCGCACCCACTTCCACGTCTTCATGGGCGAGGTCCACCGGCTGATCGACGCCTGGCGCAAGGGCGACCGGGACGCGCGCCGCAGGCGGTTCGGCCAGCACAAGGGCGACGACCCGATCCCGCCGGTGGCCGACCTGATCGCCGGGCAGGCGCGCCTGCTCTGCTTCGACGAGTTCCAGGTCACCGACATCGCCGACGCGATGATCCTGGGCCGCCTGTTCGAGGCGCTCTTCGCCCACGGGGTGGTCCTGGTCGCCACGTCGAACCGCCTCCCGGACGACCTCTACCTGAACGGCATCAACCGCCAGCTCTTCCTGCCCTTCATCGAGCTCCTGAAGACAAAGGCCGAGGTCGTCACGATCGCGGGCCCGCACGACTACAGGCTCGACCGGCTGCGCGCCGCCGGCGCCTGGTTCTCGTCGCAGGACCCAACCCAGGTCGCGGCCTTCGACGCCCTGTGGGTCGAAATGCTGGGCCCCGAGGACGAGGACGGCGAAACCGTCGAGGTGCTGGGCCGCAAGCTCGCCTTTCCGCGCGCCGCCGGCGGCCTGCTCCGCGCCACCTTCGACGCCCTCTGCAAGGTTCCGCTGGGCCCGAACGACTACGTCGCCATCGCCGCGCGGTTCCACACCGTCTTCCTGGAGGGCCTGCCCAAGATGGGTCCGGCGAACCGCGAGGAAGCACGCCGCCTCGTGATCCTCATCGATGCCCTTTACGAGGCCAGGACCCATCTCGTCGTCCTGGCCGCGGCCGAGCCCGTCGACCTCTACCCCGCCGGCGACGGCAGCTTCGAGTTCGAGCGCACCGCGTCCCGCTTGCAGGAAATGCGCTCGGAAAGCTGGCTGGAGGACCGCTAGCCAAGCGCTGCTGTCTCAGCGCGGGTCGCCTTCGACGGCGCGAACCGCGACGACGGGCGCCATCGAAGCTGACAGGCTTAGGCTTGGCGACGCAGGCGCGGCGACACTGGGTGTGGAGCGTCCTGGCGCTCACGCCCTGAGGGCGTCGACCAGCTCGCGCGCATAGGGTCGCAGGTCCGCCTCGGCGCGCACAACAATGGTCAGCTCCCGCAACGCCCAGTCGTCGGCGAGGTCGATCACCGCCAGCTTCATCGTCATCGCCGCCCGCCGCGCTGTCGTCTGCGGCACCACGCCGACGCCGACGCCCGCCTCCACCATCCGGCAGACGGCGTCGAAGCTGCGGAGCTGCACGCGCAGCTTCAGCGGCCGGCCTTCCCGCGCGGCCTTGGCGGTCAGGAACCGTTGCAGCGAGGCCGAGCGCTCCAGTCCGACGACGTCGTAGGCCAGCACCTCGCCGAAGCTCACCGGTCCGCGCCCGGCCAGAGGATGACCGGCCGCCGTCACCACCACGAACCGGTCCTCGCGGAACGGATAGGTCTGCAGCGCGCCGACCTCGACCGTGCCGGCCACGATGCCCACGTCGCCCACCCCCTCGGCGATGAGGCCGACGATCTCGTCCGACAGCCGCTCCTCCAGGTCGACGCTGAGGTGCGGATGCGCCGCCAGGAACGCGCCCAGCGCCTCGGGCAGGAACTCCGTCAGCGCGTTGGTGTTGGCCAGCAGCCGCACCTCGCCCGACATGCCGCCCGCGAACGCCGAAAGGTCCTCGCGCATCCGCGCGGCCTGACCCAGCATCGTGCGGGCGTGCTTGAGCAGCATCCGCCCCGCCGCCGTGGGCGTGACTCCCTGGCGCGAGCGCGTGAGCAGAGCCGCGCCCAGCGTGGTCTCCATGTTGCGGATCCGCGTCGAGGCCGCGGCCAGCGCCAGCGCGCTCTTCTGCGCGCCCGCCGTGATCGAGCCCTCGTCGACCACGTCGCAGAACAGTCGCATGTCGGTGAGGTCGAACCGCATCCTTCGCCTTTCGCGAAGGCAACCTAGCCCGATGGCGCATTGCCTCCAAGCGCACAGCGGTCGAGGCTTCGGAACTTGCGAACCGCGCGGGTTCGGAATTTGCGAAGCGTTCGCAAGTGGAGCCGCCGCAAGTTTCAGCGGGACGCCCGGCCGGACCTCAACGGTCCGACCGTTCGTTGACACCCTTTGTCCGGCGCTTAAAACCGCAGGGCCGGGGGCTTTAGGGGAGGCGGCGGCCAGAGATGACAAGCGTTCCACGCGGTCCTGCGGACCGCCCGATGTCGCCGCACGTGCAGGTATGGCGCTGGCACGTCACCATGCTCACCTCGATCCTGCACCGGGTGACCGGCTGCGGGCTCTACCTCGGCGGCCTGATCCTGGCCGCCTGGGCCGTGTCGCTGGCGGCGGGCCCCGAAACCTACGCGACATTCAAGGCGCTGCTGGGCTCGCCGCTGGGCAAGGTGGTGATGCTGGGGATGAGCGCCTCGGTGTTCTACCACCTGGCCAACGGCGTCCGGCACCTGGTCTGGGACTTCGGCCACGGCCTCGGCAAGGAGAGCGCCACCGCCTCGTCCTACATGGTCTTCGGCTTCACCATCGCGGCCACCGCCGCGGCCTGGGCGATCGCCTACATGTCGGGAGCCCTGGCATGAGCTACCGCACCCCGCTCTCCCAGGCCCGCGGCCTGGGTTCCGCCAAGCACGGCGTCGGCCACTGGCTGTCCGAGCGCGTCGCCGCCATCGCGCTGGTCCCTCTGGTGCTCTGGGGCGCCTACAGCGTCATCCTGCTGGCCGGCATGGACTACTACGAGGCCGCGGCCTGGATCGGCGATCCGCTGAACGCGACCCTGATGATCCTGACGATCTTCGTCTCCACGTCCCACATGATCTCGGGGGTGCGTGTGGTGATCGAGGACTACGTCTACAGCAACCTGAACAAGGCGGCGGCCCTGCTGCTCAACCTCTTCATCGGATGGCTGGCCGGCGCGCTGGCCATCTTCTCGGTCCTCAAGGTCGCGCTGGGGGGCGCCTGATCCGATGGCGGCTTACGCATTCACGGACCACAAGTTCGACGTCGTGGTCGTCGGCGCAGGGGGCTCGGGCCTCCGCGCCGCGCTGGGCTGCGCCCAGGCCGGCCTGAAGACGGCCTGCATCACGAAGGTCTTCCCCACCCGCTCCCACACGGTCGCCGCCCAGGGCGGCATCTCGGCCAGCCTCGGCAACATGGGCGAGGACGACTGGCGCTGGCACATGTACGACACCGTCAAGGGGTCTGACTGGCTGGGCGACCAGGACGCCATCGAATACCTGTGCCGCAACGCGCCCGCCGCCGTGTACGAACTCGAGCACTGGGGCGTCCCGTTCAGCCGCACGGCGGACGGCAAGATCTACCAGCGCGCCTTCGGCGGCATGACCAAGAACTACGGCGAGGCGCCGATCCAGCGCACCTGCGCCGCGGCCGACCGCACCGGCCACGCCATGCTGCACACCATGTACGGGCAGTCGCTGGCGCACGAGACCGAGTTCTTCATCGAGTATTTCGCCCTCGACCTCATCATGGACGACGGCGTCTGCCGGG
>NZ_JAEUMO010000073.1 GCF_016793285.1 Phenylobacterium sp. | reverse complement strand
GCCTTGAACAGCTCCTGCACCGGCTCGTAGACGCCGATCGCCACCTTGATCTCGGCGTAGGTCGGCAGCGGGAAGGTCTTGAACTGGCCGGGGTGGATCACCTCGACCTGGTGGCCGATGGCCTGCAGCTCGCTGACCACGCGCGTCAGCGTGCGGACCACGCCGTTGACCTGCGGCTCCCAGGCGTCGGTGGCGATGAGGATGCGCATCGGCCGCTGCGGGTCGCGGGTGGCGGTGATGGCCTCGCGCAGGCGCCGGTCGGTGCGGCGCGCCTTCGGGGCCGCGGCGGAAGGCTGGCGGAAAGCCTCGGACTGCATCCAGGCCCAGAAGGCGCCCAGCAGCGCCTCCTTGGTCGGGAAGTGGCGGTAGACGGTGCGCTCGCCCACCGCGGCCTCGCGCGCGATCTCGGCGAAGTTGAGGTCCTCCAGGTCGCCTCGCTCGAGTTGGCGGCCCACGGCGCGCAGGATCTGGTCCCGGGTTTCCTCCCGCTGGCGGTCGCGCAGGTTCGGCAGGGGCGTTTTCATGGCAGTGGCACTGTCACGAATTCGAACCGGAAGTCAACGCAAGCCGGCGTTATGCCAAATCGCGGCGCCTGCGGCCGTCCGGCGCCCAAAGGTCGGACACCCGCGCGTCCAAGCGGCGCATTGGGCGCGTATGCGCTTGGCATCCCTGGGGCAAGCGTGCGTAGGACGCTGAGAACAGGGCCCGCAGGGCGCCGTCAATCTGGGTTCGATGGACGCAACATACGTCTCCGCCCGCGCGACGCCGAAGTCGCAGCGCACGCGCGCACGCATCCTCGATGCGGCGATGCGGCTGTTCGCGGAGATCGGCTATCACGCCGCCACCAACGCGGTGATCGCCGACGCCGCCGGCCTGACGCGCGGGGCCATGCTCTATCACTTCGCCAACCGGGAAGACCTGGTCGCGGCGGCCGTGGCCCATATCGAGCTCAATCGGGCGAAGCTGTTCGAACAGGCCGCGGCGCAGCCGGCGCCGGGCGTGGACGCGGCCGAGCACGCCATCGACGTCTACTGGGACCTGCTGCACGAACTGCCGTTCGTGGCGTTCGCGGAACTGGAAGGCGCCGCCCGGACCGACCCCATGCTGGCCGCGCGCCTGGCCGGCGCCCGCAGCGCCTTCGACCATGCCCAGCTCGGCGGGGATCGCTTCGGCGCGATGGTGCAGGCCGGCCACGATCCGCGCTTCCAGGCGAGCCGGGATCTCGGCCGCTTCCTGCTGGAAGGCCTGGCCAAGGGCTCCATGACCTACGACGAACCGGCGCGGCGCGAGCGGCTGCTGGCGGTGGTGAAGCGCGCGGTGCGGGCGCTCAACCGCAAGGGCGACGTCGGCGACCTCTGGCCAGAGTAACCTGAATCCACTCATCCCGGCATGGGCGTCGCATGCGCCGGGATGAGCGGGGCTATTTGGCCAGCACGTCTTCCGGCCGGGCCTCGCCTTCGAGGGGGTCGCCGGCGAGGAAGCGGCGCAGGTTCTCCAGGAAGGTCGCGTCGTTGCGGACCGGGTTGCCGGCGCTCATGCCCGACGAGTGCGGGGTCAGGGTGACCTTCGGGTGATCCCAGAACGGGCCATCGGCGGGCTGCGGCTCGGCCTCGAAGACGTCAAGGACGGCGTGGGCCGGGGCGTCCCGGTCGAGGGCGGCCAGCAGGGCCGGCTCGTCCACCAGCGCGCCGCGGCCGACGTTGACCAGGATCGAGCCGGGCTTCATCCGCGAGAAGGCCTCGGCGCCTGCGACGTGGCGGGTCTCGGCTGTGGCGGGCGCGGCCAGCACCCACACGTCGGCGTCGGGCAGCAGGTCGAGCAGTTCGGACGGCGCGGCGATCCGGTCGGCGCAGGGCTCCGGCGCCGGGTTGCGGCGAACGCCGGTGACGTGGGCGCCGAAGGCGCGCGCGCGGACGGCGACGCCCTGGCCGATGGCGCCGAAGCCGAAGACCACCCAGCGCGTCCCGGCGATCTCGCGGAACGGCCGGCGCGTCCAGTCGTGGGCGGCCTGGGCGGCGCGGCGGGCCGGGCCGTCCTGGAGGACGTCGAGGACGCCCCACATGACGTAGTCGGCCATGCCGACGGCCTGGCCGTGGCTGGTGGTGAGGCGGGCGCCCTTCTGGACGATCTGGCCGAAGACCGGGTTGTCGAAGCCGGCGGCGCCGCTCTGCACCCACTTCAGGTCGGGCGACTTCAGCACCGCCGTCATGAACGGGCGGCCCGCGCCGGAGAAGAAGGTGTCGGTGTTGGCCCAGGCGGCCTGGGGCCTGGCGTCGTCGACCGAGACGGCCTCGCCGCCGGCGCGGATCTCGCCGGTGTCGTCGATCAGCAGCAATTCGACCGCGGGCCCGAGCGCGTCGATCGCCGGCTGGTTCCGCCGGTAGGACTTTTCGTGGATCAGCAGTCGCATCCGTCTCTCCCTGGTCCGTGTCTAGCCAGGGAGAGACGGGAGCGCCAGTTGGCTAGCGACCGCCGCCGGCGGCCGGCTTGGCCGCGGGGGCCGGAGCGGCAGGCTGCTGCGTGGCCTGCTCGCGACGGCGCATGCCGCCCATCATCTTGAGTGCGGCCATCAGCTCGCTGTTCTCGACGGCGCCCGACTTGTTCTGGTCCATCTGGGCGAAATAGGGCTTCAGCTTGTCGCCCAGTTCGCCCTTGAACTCCGCGACCTCGATCTTGCCGTCCATGTTGTCGTCGAACATGCCCAGCAGGCGGGTCTCGTCCATCAGCTTGTCGTACTCGACCTGCTTGGCGGAGGTCTCGTCGGTCCAGCGGTAGCGGATCGCGGTGTAG
Source organism: Phenylobacterium sp. (assembly GCF_016793285.1). Taxonomy (GTDB): domain Bacteria; phylum Pseudomonadota; class Alphaproteobacteria; order Caulobacterales; family Caulobacteraceae; genus Phenylobacterium. Next base: position 21,515 of record NZ_JAEUMO010000073.1, on the reverse strand, counting down.
AACATCTCCTCCCACGACTGGTCGCCCCAGACGATGGTCTTCGAGGCGTCCGGGTTCGCCGGGTTCTTCTTGGAGTTGTCGTACCAGTAGTTGGCGATCAGCTTCGAGCCGGCGGCGATCTTGAGCGGCTGGGCGAAGGTGTACTCGCGCTGCCAGTTGAAGTCGTAGCGCGGCATCGCGAGGATCCGCGTCTTCGTGCCGTCGGGCGCCTGGACCCACAGATCCGAGGCGTAGCCGCGATAGTGCGCGTGCGGGAAGGCCGAGTAGAGCAGCATCTCCTTCGGCACGTCGATGTAGGCGGTCTCCTTGTGACGCGCCTCGCCGGCCGGGATCTTGATGGTGTTGTCGACCACCACCGAGTTGCGCATCATCAGGCCCGGCTTCTCGCCGTCCTTGTAGAAGTAGAGCCCGAGCAGCGACTTGTCGGTCGCCTCCTTGCCGAACGGCGTGTAGTGCGCCTGGAAGCCCACCGCGCCGCCGGGGGCGAGGTAGGTGCCGACGTTCTTGGGCCAGAGCGTGCTTTCGGCGCCCACCGCATAGCCGCCCATGGACGCGCCCCAGCGGCTCTCGTTGCCCTTGCCGTCGGCCGGCATTTCCTTGAGGTAGCCCGACAGGAAGTGGTGAACGCCCTGGCGCTGACTCACCACGTAGGTCGAGGCCTTGACCCACTTGCCTTCGGTCAGCGGGTTGGCGACGACGGGGCGCTGATAGTCGACCACGCCCGAGGCGGGGATCGTGTAGGCCGGGATCTCGAGGATCAGGTCCGGCTTGCCCAGCGGCCACTGCTGGACCACGCGCTTCTTGGCGGAGGCGACCAGCGGATCGGGCCCGGCGCCGCGCGGGGCGCCCTGTTCCACCCAGTGGACCAGCGTCTTGATCTCGGCCGGCGACAGGCTCTTGTCGTCGGCGAACTTGCCGACGTGGGCGTCGACGTTCCACGGCGGCATGCGGTCGGTGCGCAGCACCTCGCGGATCATCGGCGAGAAGCCCTTGGCCATCTCGTAGCTGGAGAGCGCGAACGGGCCGATGCCGCCTTCGGTGTGGCAGCTCGCGCACTTCTTCTCGAGGATCGGCGCGACCTCCTTGGCATAGGAGATCTGGGCGACCTTGCCCCGCTCGGGGAAGTCGATCAGGCAGCCGGGGCTCTGCTTGGTGGCGGCCATGGCCTGGCGGCCCGCCAGCGCCGCCTCGATGGCGTCGGCGGTCCAGTTGTGGTCGGCCACGGCCTTCTGCGAGCCGTAGTCGAGCCGGTCGTCCAGCGGGCCGCGATAGACGACCTTCCAGGTCTTGGGATCGACCACGAAGAACTCGCCGGTGCGCGTGACGCCGAGCTGCTCGCCGACGAGCTGGTTCGAGTCCTTCAGGATCGGGACGTCGAAGCCGTACTCGGCCTTCTCTTTGGCGATGTCGTCCACGCTGTCCTGGACGGCCGAGTTCACCATGAGGAACTCGACGCCCTGGCCCTCGTACTTCGCCTTCAGGGCGCGGATCTTCGGGGCCAGGTTGCGCACGATCGGGCAACCGTTGGCATGGCTGATCAGCACGATCACCTTGGCGTCCGAACGGTAGAGTTCGTGGCCCATGTAGTCGGTGTCGGCGAGCATGAAGTTGTCGACGGAGCCGGACGTGGCCGGGACGGCGGCCACTTCCGCCGCGGTCGGCGTCGCGGCCGACAGCGCATTGGGCGCCTGGCCGTCGGTGGTGCAGCCGAACAGAAGAGCCGATGCCGCCGTCGTGGCCGCCAGCGCCGTGATGCGCGTCATCCCAATATCCTCCCCAAGGGCGCGGCCTTCGCTTCGGGCCGGGTCCCGCTCGTATTTCGTTGCTACGCCAGATCATAGCCGAGCAGATGCGCGTTGCATCATTATTTCTAATCAATGTTCAGATGGCTCTGCGCGCAGAAGCCGCAGGAGCCCGGCGACGTCCGCCCGCGCGAAACAGGCCCCGGGACGCTAGGCCGGCCCTTGACGATTCGATATTTCTGGAACTATAGAATATAAGATGTCCAAGGAGACCTAACCGCCATGAAGCGCATGCACCTGCACGTGAGCGTGCCCGACCTGGATCAGTCGATCCGCTTCTACGCCACCCTTTTCGGCGCCGAGCCCAGCGTGGTGAAGGACGACTACGCCAAGTGGATGCTGGACGACCCGCGGGTGAACTTCGCCATCTCGACCCACCGCGATGCGGGGCTGGATCACGTCGGCATCCAGGTGGACAGCGCCGACGAACTCTCGGAGCTGGCGGCGCGGCTGAAGGCGGCGGGGGCCGAGACCTTCGACGAGGCGGCCACGACGTGCTGCTACGCCAGGTCGGACAAGACCTGGGTGGGCGACCCCGCGGGCCTGCGCTGGGAAACCTTCTACACCTTCGGCGAGGCGACGACGTATGGGACCAGCGAGGCGGCGATCGCGCCTGAGGCCTCGACCCGCCCGCAGGCCGCGTGCTGCGGGCCCGCTGCGGCGCCTCCCGCGCCCAGGATCGAGATCGCGCTTATGGCCGACGTGGTCGCCGGCCCGTCCTGCGGCACGGGCGGGTGCTGCTGAGCCGATGGAGAAGGACGACGCGATCCAGGCGCTGTCGGCGCTGGCCCATCCCGGCCGGCTCGACGTGTTCCGGCTGCTGGTGCGGGCGGGACCGGAGGGCGTCGCGGCGGGCGAGATCGCGCGCCTGACCGGAAGCCCGGCGAGCAGCCTGTCGACCAACCTCGCGATCCTGTCGGCGGCGGGGCTGATCGCCTCGCGCCGCGACGGCCGCTCGATCCTCTATCGCGCGGCCTTCGAGCGGATGACCGGCCTGCTGGCCTTCCTGATGGAGGACTGCTGCGCTGGGAAGCCCGAGGTCTGCGCGCCCCTCGCCGCCGTCGCCCGCCAGGCGTGCGGGGCGGAAGGGCCGACCTGCTGAGGTGAGCGCCCCGGCGTTCTCGGCCGGGCGGCGCCTCGCCGCCGAGACGCTGGGGACGGCGCTGCTGCTGGCGGTGGTCGTGGGCTCGGGGATCATGGGCGAGCGGCTCGCGGGCGGGAACGACGCCTTGGCGCTGCTCGCCAACACGCTGGCGACGGGCGCGGGGCTCGTGGTGCTGATCACCGTGTTCGGGCCGGTCTCGGGGGCGCATTTCAACCCGGCGGTGACGCTGGCGTTCGCGATCCGGCGCGAGATCGGGCCGCGGCTCGCGCTGGCCTATGCGGTCGCGCAAGCGGCGGGCGCGGTGCTGGGCGTGTTCGCGGCGCACGCCATGTTCGCCGAGCCGATCCTGCAGGTCTCGGCGAAGCTTCGCGACGGTCCGGGGCAGGCGTGGTCGGAGTTCGTCGCGACGTTCGGGCTGCTCGTGACGATCCTCGGAACCGTCCGGTTCAGGCCGGACGCCACGCCCGCGGCGGTCGGGCTCTACATCGCGGCGGCCTACTGGTTCACGGCCTCCACGTCGTTCGCCAACCCGGCGGTGACGCTCGCGCGCAGCCTGAGCGACACCTTCGCCGGAATTGCGCCGGCGTCGGCGCCCGCCTTCGTCGCGGCCCAGATCGCGGGCGCGTGCGCCGCGACGCTCGCGATGCGCTGGCTGACCGCGGCCCGCCCCGCGCAGGCCGCTAGCGCACCGGCGGCGCGGTCAGTTCGTCGCGGACGATCGCGCCGCCCTTCATGACGAAGGCGACGCGCTCCAGTTCGGAGATGTCCTTCAGGGGGTCGCCGGCGACGGCGACGAGGTCGGCGTAGCGGCCGGGCGCGACGGCGCCGATGTCGGGCGAGCCGATCAGTTCGGCGGCGTTGCGCGTGGCGCTGAGGATGGCCTCAGCCGGCGACATGCCGAGCTCGGTCATGACCCTGAACTCCCGCGCGCTGCCGTCGAAGGGGACGAGGCCGGTGACGTCGGTGCCGAAGGCGATCTTCACCCCGGCGCGGTGGGCGTCGCGGAACATGCCGCGGAGCTGGTCGACGACGAGGCGGGCCTTCTCGGCCGGCGACGGGCTGCCGGTCGACGGGCGCTGGTCGGCGCGCTCGGCCACCAGTTGCGGGACCAGCACGGTCGGCACGAGGAAGGCGCCGCGGGCCCTGTAGAGCCGGAAGCTCTCGGCGTCGCCGTAGGTCCCGTGCTCGATCGAGTCGGCGCCCAGGCGCAGCGCCGCGTCGATCGCGGCCTTGCTGTGCGCGTGGGCGGCCACCTTCATGCCAAGGCTGTGGGCGGTCTCGACGACGGCGCGGATCTCGTCGTCGGTCATCAGCTTGGCCTGCGGACTGGTGCTGTCGCCGGGCACGCCGACGGCGCCGGAGGGCAGGATCTTGATGAGGTCGGCGCCGCGGCGCCGGTGGTCGCGCACCTCGCGGATGGCCGCCTCGGGGCCGTCGACCACGCTGTGGCCCCAGCTCTCGTTGCGCCAGCTCTCGCCGATGCCGGCGCGCGGATCGGTGGGGCCGCCGGTCGGGCCCAGGTATTCGAGCGAGACCCACATGCGCGGGCCGGGCACGTCGCCGCGGGCGATGGCCTTCTTGAGCGCCAGGTCCGCGCCGCCGTCCGCGCCGACGTTCCGGATCGAGGTGAAGCCGGCCATCAGCAGCTTCCTCACGTTGCCCGTGGCCTTCAGCACATCCTCCAGGTCGCTGCCGGTCAGGCGCTCGGCGAAGCCGCCGCGGCGGTAGGTGACGTGGGTGTGGGTGTCGATCAGGCCCGGCAGCACGGTGGCGCGCGAGAGGTCGATGACGCGGGCGCCGGCGGGGGTGACGAAGCCCGGCTCGACGGCGGCGATGCGCTCGTCGCGGATCACGACGGAGACGCGCTCGCGCACGGGGCCGCCGGTCCCGTCGAACAGCCGCCCGGCGTGGACGACGACGTCCGCCGCGGACGCCGCGGAGGCGCCGGCGAGGGCGGCCAGCGCCGCCAGGAGGCCGAGAAGAGCGCGTGTCATGCGAGGAACCCCCTGCGTGGGCGCCATGATAGCCGGGCGCGGGGAAGCTTCTATTCGCAGTGCGTGGGACCGACCGGCCGGGCTGCAAGGTCTATGCGCGCCGGCGTGGGGCCGTGCATACCGGTGGTCGCCGGGCCCTAAGCGCCGAGGATTCCCAGGCGGCCGAGCTGGAGGGTCATCGCCGGGCCGATGGCCTGGGCGCGGCGGGCGGCGGCGGCGTGCAGCGCCTCGGCGCCGGCGATGGCCTGGCCGTCCATCCTGGCGACCTGGCCGGCCTTGGCGAGGCGGGCCCAGGCGGCGTCGAAGTCGCCGTCGACCAGGTGCAGGAGCGCCAGGCGGTCCTGCGGCGGCAGCAGCACCTGGGTGCCCGCGACCGGCGAGGCGAAGGGCATGGGCCCGGCGGAATCGATCGCTTCGTCCAGCACCAGGGCGTTGAGGCGCGAGGCGATGCGGGACTTGCCGGCCGGCGCGTCGGCATAGGGCCGCGGCAGGAGGTGGACCAGCTTCAGGGCCGCGAGCCGCTGCACCGTCTGGGCGGCGCCTGCGCCGAGGCGCGGGTCGGCGAGGACGTCGGCCAGCCGCGCGGCCTGGCCGTCCACGCGTTCCAGCACCGCGCCGTAGGGGGCCGCGCCGAGGTCGACGCCGGTGCGGCCGGAGAGGTCGCGGCGCTCGGCGGTGAGCGGCCCGCGGGTCAGGCGGTCGACCCACATGGGCGGCGGCGCGGTCGCGGGCGGCGCATCCGCCCGCATCATCACGTCCATGCGGCTGTGGGTGTTGCGCACGGCGTCCATCAGCATCTCGCGCGCCGTGGGGGCGAGGCCCTGCAGGTCGGCGCGGAGCGCGTCCGGAGCGGTGAGCTGAAGGTCGTTCAGCTCGAGCTGGGCGTTGGCGACGTAGGCCAGGCCGTGCGGGGCCGCCTCGTCGGCGGCGTCGCGGGCCGAGAGGCTGAGGCTGCGGGCGTTCAGCACCTCGTGGGCCATGCCGCGCGGATCCTGGCTCTCGATCTGGCCGAACCAGGCGTCGGCCTGGGGGTTCACGCGGAAGAACCGCGCCTGGGCCTTGCGCAGGCGCCCGATCACCGCGCAGGCGGCGCGGAAGCGCTCGACGCTGTCGCCGGGCAGGCCCGCGGCGACCTCGCGGATCAGGGCGTAGAGGGCGTCGATCTGGGCGTTGCCGGGGAGCGCGGCGTAGTGGAGGAAGACCGCGCCGTCGGGCGCGAGGCGCTGGCCCAGGAAGGCCATGCAGGCGCTGCGCAGTTCGGGCGGCAGCCACGAGTAGATGCCGCTGAGGCCCGCGAAATCGAGGCGCGGGATCGCAAGCCGGCCCAGGTCGGCGAAGCTCGCCTCATGGAAGGTGACGTTGGTCAGGCCCGCGCGGCGGGCCAGGTCGCGGGACTGGCGGATATGCTCGGGGTTGATGTCGACGCCGTGGAACTCCGCGTCCGGATAGCAGTCGGCCAGCACGCAGAGGGTGAGCCCCACCCCGCTGCCGAGGTCGGCGTAGGTGAACGGCCGGTCGATCCGCGGGGCCGCGCGGCCCCCCGTCCAGGCGGCCTGGACCAGGTGCGCCGGGCTCTGGAACGCGCCGAAGGCGGACGGATAGACGACGTCGGTGGTGTAGTCGGAACCGCGCTCGGCCATGCGGCGATGCTACCTCAGAGCGGGGCTGCGGGAACCCGGACTTCGGGAGAAGAGTGGTCCGGCGGGCGTCACGCCCGACCGGACCAGGACGCCGGCAGGGGAGGCTACCAGCGGTAGGAGATGGCGGCTTCGACGTAGCGCGGGTCGTTCAGGCGGTAGTTGTCCTGCAACCCGTTGCCGAGCGACGTGCCCGACTGGTTGATGAAGTAGCGCTCGTCGAAGATGTTCTTGGCCGTGACCGCGAACGACCAGTTGGCGTTCTCCACGGCCACGCGGCCGCCCCAGACGGTGTAGTCGTCGAGGATCGCGTCGTTCTCCGCGGCCTGGAAGCCGCCGTCCTCGTGGCGCACGTTGATGCTGGCGATCAGCGTCCACCTGTCGACGATGGGCTTCGACCAGATCACGTTGCCGGTGACCGAGCTGTCGCGCAGGCGGGCCAGCTCGTTGCCGGCCGCGACGGTGGTCAGGAACGCCGGCGGCTGCTTGAAGTGGCCGCTCTGGTGGCCGTAGGACACCGTCCCCGACAGCCGGCCGTACTCGGGCGGCAGCGGCGCACGGACGGTGAGGTCGATCTCGACGCCGTTGGCCTTGGCGTCGCCTGCGTTGGCCAGGAACATGGCCCCGTTCAGCGGGTCCATCATCGGCGGGATGCCGTTGTTCAGGTTGGCCAGCAGGTCCTCGTACTCGATGCGGTAGACGTTGGCGTTCAGGATCACGTGCTGGTCGAACCAGGCGCTCTTCAGGCCCAGCTCGTAGGTGATCGAGGTCTCCGGATCGTAGGTGAAGGGCACGTCGACCAGGTTGCAGCTCGTGCCCGGCACTTCGCCGGGGCTGTTGCAGGGGTTGCCCAGCTCGGAGTTGAAGCCGCCCGAACGGTAGGCCGTGGCGACGCGGGCGAACGTCAGGATGTCGGGCGTCCACTGGTACGAGCCGGTGACGCCCCACGAGGTGTTCTCGAAGTCGAGGTCGGGCATGGCCTGCGGGCTGCCGACCGGGAAGTCGACGTAGCGCGGCTGGCCGTCGACGCGGACGGCCCGGATCTCGCCCTTCTTGCTGTCCCAGCTATGGCGCACTTCGCCCGACACCTTGAGCTGCTCGGTGACGGCGAATTCCAGGCTGCCGTAGACGCCGTAGGACTTGGCGTCGAGCAGGGTGTTGAGGTCGCTGTTCGGGTCGACCGAGGTCATCGTCATGGTGTTGACGATCGGCGCGCGGCCGCGTTCGCGGACGTTGTAGTCGTCCTTCAGGTAGAAGAGGTCGGCGCCCACCAGCCAGTTCAGCCGCTCGGTCTCGCCCTGCAGCCGGGTCTCGTGGAACGTGGTCCTGGCCTTGTCGGTCCGCAGGTCCTGCTGGGTGGCGGTCGTGAGGCCGTCGGGGTCGGTGTACCAGTCGGCCTTGCGGCGGCGGTGGTTGGTGGTCGAGTAGAGCTCGGCCCAGCCCAGGTCGTAGCGGACGCTGAGGTTGAAGTTCGACTGGCTGGAGGTCAGTTGGCTGCGGGCGTTCACCTCGGCCACGCCGATCGGCGTCATCGTCGAGCGCGTCAGGACCACGCCGCCCGAGTCGCTGTCGTTGTCGGCGTAGTCGGCGATGGCGACGATCTCGAGCTGCTCGGTGGGCTTCCACCGCGCCGCGCCGCGGACCGCGGCGTACTTCTGGTAGTTGAAGCAGGAGCCGTCGGGCTTGCGGTAGATGCACCCCGTCTGGTGGGTGTGGTCGGCGCCGAAGCGGAAGGCCAGCGTCTCGGTGGCGGGCAGGTTGACCACGCCCTGCAATCCCAGCGTCCGGCGGTCGCCATATGAAACGGTGAGTTCGCCCTCGCTGTCGAACTGCGGCGCGCGGGTGATGGCGTTGATGGCGCCGCCGACGGCGTTGCGGCCGTAGAGCGCCCCTTGCGGACCCTTCAGCGTCTCGACGCGCTCGATGTCGAACAGGTCGAAGCGCTGGAAGGTGCGGCCGCCGATGTTGCCGCCCGGGATGTAGGCGCCGTCGCGGTAGAGGCCGATGGCGGCGTCGGAGTTGGGCAGGCGCGCCTGGCCGGCGCCGCGGATGTTGGGCTCCGCGTTGGCCTTGGAGGCCGCGTCGATGAAGGTGACGCCCGGAATGAACTGGATCAGCTCGCGCGTGTCGGTGGCGCCGCCGAGGTTGCGCAGGGTGTCGGCGCCGAGCGCGGTGACGACGGCGGGGACGTCCTGGACGTTTTCCGCGCGCTTGCGGGCCGTCACGATCAGGGCGTCGATCTCGTTGCCGTCGCCCGCGGCCTGAGCGAACGCCGGCGAACTCAGCGCGGCGGCCAGGACCCCGACAGAAGCCTGACGCAGGATGCGTGACTTCGCGACCATGGCGCGTCTCTCCCTTCGTTCCGCCGGTCCGGATGCAGCGCCCAACCGGTCGTCTGGTGTTCGCCCGGCCCGGCGAACAGGTTCTTCGACCTACTTACCGTCCGGTAGGTAAATGTGCAAGAGCGTCGCTGTGGCGCAGGGCCCGCCGGCGGCGTGGAATGCGCGGTCCAGGGCCGCCGTTCAGGCGGGCTTCAGCGCGCCGGTGAGCGCCAGGCGCTGGATCTCGTCGGCCACCTGCTCCAGCGAATACTTCCCGTCCGAACGGCGCCAGCGGGCGATCCACATGATCATCCCGATGATCGTGAACGCGACCACCGTGGGGTCGGCCTTCGGCGACAGCCGGCCGTCGGCCTGCAAGGCCCGCAGCGTGTCGCGCAGCAGGTCGAAGTAGAGGCGCTTGCGGTCGTCGATGATCTTGCGGTTCCGGCGGCTGAGGCCCTGCGGCTCGTCCACCACGATCGACAGCGGGCTGCCAGAGGCCAGGGTCACGCGGCCGACGTTCAGCGCGTGGTTGCGGATGATCACCTTCAGCCTCTCCAGCGGCTCGTCGACGGCCAGCGCCGGCGCGATCACGTCCAGATGCAGCCGGTCCATGGAGTAGTTCATGATCGTGAAGAGCAGATCCTCCTTGCTCTCCACGAAATGGTAGAGGCCGGCCTTGGTGATCTGCACCGCCTCGGCGATGTCGCTCATCGAGGTGGCCGCAAAGCCCTTTTCCACGAACAGTCGGGCGGCCTCGACGTAGATCTGCCGCTGCCGGTCGCTGACGTGCGGCATGTCGTCGATGTCGGGCGCCGACGCCGGCAATGCCGGGGGCGTCGTTCGGCGCGGTCTCGTCTTGGCGGTCAAGCCGTGGCTCCTGGCGCGCGCGGCGCAGCGGAAAGAGGTACAGGCCGCCGTGCGCGCGGCAAAGCCCGTCGCGCAGGTCGCGTGGCGGGCGGATCACGATGCGGCAGGCCGGGCGGCGCGAGGGGCCGCGGTCCCGACCGCCGCGGTGCGCCGGCCCGGCGCGGCGAGGCGGCCGGCGACCGGCGGGACGCGGCCCGGATCGGCGGCGCAGCGGAAGCCCACGTGCATCAGCGACGTGTCGGGCGTCGAGTGCGAGCGGGCGGTGACGCGGAAGCCCGAGCAGAGTGTCGGGTCGCACAGGAAGGAGCCGCCGCGCTGCACGCGCTCGGAGGCCGCGTCCGGCTTCCAGTGTTTCGCGTCGTAGGGCCGATACCAGCTATCCGTCCATTCCCAGACGTTGCCGGCCATGTCGGTGAGGCCGGACGGCGCGGTCCCGAACCTGCCGACCGGCGAGGTCAGCCTGTAGCCGTCGGCGCCGCTGTCGTAGATCGGGAAGGCGCCCTGCCAGACGTTGATCACGTGCTGGTTCGACCACAGGAACGGCTCGCCGGTCTTGAACACATGGCCGTCTGGCGTCTGGCCCAGGCGGCCGGCCTGTTCCCACTCGAGCTCGGTCGGCAGGCGCGCGCCGTAGGCGTGGCAGAAGGCGCGCGCGTCGTTCCAGCTCACCTGGGTGACGGGATGGTCGCCCGCGGCGGCGGGCCTGTCCGGACCCTGGGGCCTGCGCCAGGTGGCGCCCTTCACCTCCACCCAGGCGCTGGTCGCGTGCTGGAAGACGCCGCCCGCGCCGAACCGCTCGGCTTCGGTGACGTAGCCGGTCTCTTCGACGAAGAGGGCGAACTGGCCGACGGTCACCGGCGTGCGGTCGAGAAGCACGTCGCGGGCCCTGTAGCGGAAGGCCGGGCGCTCGTCGGCCTGGCTGGCGTCGTCGCCGATCTGCACGTCGCCGCCCCTGACCAGCACGAGGTCGGCGTCGCGGGCGGTCCGGACGGCGGGCTTGGCGTCGTCGCGTGCGCAGCCGGCCAGCGCGAGGAGGGCCGCTGCGGCGAGGAGGACCTGTCTCATGGCCTGGCCCTCAGCGCCCGGTCGAAGAACTCGACCTGACGCTTCGCATAGTCCGAGCGCATCTGGTGTCCGGCCCAGGCGACGATCAGCGCCTCCTGGATCGCGCGGCCCTCGGCGCCGGGCAGCTTCGTGGCGAGTTCGGCCATCTCCTCGCGGCCGATCGCCGGCCTGTCGCGGAAGATGGCGCGCACGCCGTTCGCGTCGGCGACGCCGGCGGCCGGCAGCGTGGTCTTCACCAGCGTCTCGCGCTGGCCGGCGCTCATGCCGGGGACGAGCGTGAAGGTCGCCGCGCAGGCGCGCTTCTCGGCGTTGACGTGGACCTCGATGTCGGCGCCGCCCGCCTTCAGCCGCTCGGCCACGCGGCCGGTCTGCTCTGCGCTCACCAGCCCGTCGTTCTGCGACAGGATCAGGAGAGTCGGCGGCAGGTCCTTGGGGTCGCCCTGCCGCATCGCCGCCGGGAACGGGCCCATGTAGTCGGCGACCGCCCTGACCGGCAGCCCCTGCGCCCTGGCGGCCGTGGCGAAGAGGTTGGCGAAGGCGCCGCCGTTGGACATGCCGGTGGTGAAGACCGGCGTCGTGGCCGCGATCTCGCCCTTGGCGATCAGCGCCTTGTGGACGGCCAGCATGTAGGCGACGTCCGGGTTCGCCGCCGGGTCGATGCTGGCGACGTTCCAGCGCCTGACGTCGGTGCGGTCGAGCGACGGCGCGGAGAGGTAGCCGTAGCCCGCCCTGATCAGCTCGGAGAGCACCCGCTGGCTGTGGGTGCGCCGCGCGAACGCCTCGGACCCGCCGCTCCCGTGGAAGAAGTAGACGATGCCCTTCGCGCCCTTGGGGACGTAGCGCAGCGTCGGCCGGCCCTCGACCGCCTCGCTGGTCGCCGGCGGGGCGGGCAGCGTCGAGACGGCGTCGACCTGGCAGGGCGTCTCCGCGGCGGTCGCCGCCCCCGGCGCGCTCAGCGCCAGGGCCGCGACGGCGGCGGCGAGGGCCGGGGCGCGCCGCATCGTCAGACGGGCACCACGAACGGCGTGCCGCAGACGTTGTACTTCACCGAGTTCTTCGTCGGCCATCTCGGGTCCTGCAGGTCCTTCGACCACTCGGCGATCGCGTCCTGCAGTTCCTTCACCTTGGCCGGGTTCCTGGCGGCGAGGTCGGTCGCCTCGTTCGGGTCGTCCTTCAGGTTGAAGAGCAGGGTGTAGGGCTGGCCGTAGTCGCCGCCGCCCACCGACTGCCAGAGCTTCCAGTCGCCCTTGCGGATCGAGACCAGCGGCTGGCGGCGCCAGGCGAGGATGTCGTGCGGCTGGCCCGGGGCCTTGCCGGTGACGTAGGGCATGATGTCGACGCCGTCGAAGGTGCGGTCGGCGGGCAGGGCGCCGCCGGCCGCGGCGATCGCGGTCGGGAAGATGTCCATGGTCGAGACCGGGTTGCGGTAGACGGTCCCGGCTTTGATCTTCGCGGGCCAGCGCATCATGAAGGGCACGCGCACGCCGCCCTCGTAGTGGCTGAGCTTGCCGCCGCGCAGCGGCTCGCACGAGCAGAGGCCGGGGACATAGGCCGCGCAGCCGTTGTCGGACAGGAAGTAGACGATGGTGTTGTCGGCCTCGCCGCTCGCCTCGACCGCCTTCAGGACCTCGCCCACCGCGTCGTCCAGCGCCGAGATCATGGCGGCGTAGATCCGCGCCTGCTCGTCTTTGATCTGCGGGAAGCGGTCGTAGTACTTCTGCGTCACCGTGAACGGCGCGTGCGGCGCGTTGAACGCGAGGTACAGGAAGTAGGGCGCGTCGGCCCTGGCGTTGCGGGTGACGTACTCGCTGGCGCGGCGGCCGAAGTAGTCGGTCAGGTATTCCTTGTAGTTGTCGACGACGGTCCGGCCGGGACCCTCGAACACCTGGTTGAACTTCCCGCGCGGGGCCGGGCTGCCGGCGTCGGCGCCGTCCTCGGCGTTGACGTTGTGGACTCCCGGCAGGGTGGAGTCGATGTAGCTGGTGGCCCCTGTCAGGATGCCCACGAACTCGTCGTAGCCGCGGTTGGTCGGGTAGTAGGCGTCGTTAGAGCCCAGGTGCCACTTGCCGACGAGGCCGGTGTGGTAGCCCTGCTTGCGCAGCGCGTCGGCGATGGTGATCTCGCCGGCCGGCAGGCCCAGGTTCTGGTTGGCGTCGCGCGCGCCGGGGCCGTTGTTGAACTCGAAGCCGAAGCGGTCCTGATAGCGGCCGGTCTGCAGGCCGGCGCGCGACGGCCCGCACACGGGCGCCGAGGCGTAGGCCACCGGGAACTTGGCGCCTTCGGCGCCGATGCGGTCGATGTTGGGGGTGTGGATCCGCTTGATGCCGAAGGCCGAGATGTCGGCGTATCCCAGGTCGTCGGCGATGATGACGATCACGTTCGGACGCTTGGCTACCGTGGCCGCCGCCGACGTCTGCCGACCGGTCCGCGCGCCGTCCGCCAGGCACCCGGAAAGCAGCGCCACACAACCCGCCGCCACGCCCAGCCGCGACCAGAAACGCTTCATCGTGAACCTCCCACGTTCCGTCCGGCCGCGGGTTCGTCGGGCGAAGACAGCCCGCGCACCATGTTCGGTCAGCGTCCGGCGCTGCAGGGGTGGTGACCGACCGGTCGGTAACTGTCAAGCGCTTTGTCCCGACCGTTGATCGTCCGTCCGGGATGTGCGACCTACCGATCGGTAGGTTAGATCGGGGGCGGGATGCGCGCCAGTCTCATCGGTGTGATCGCATTCGCCGCGGCGGCCGCGGCGACGCACGCCGTGCTGCTGTTCGGCAGCCCGACGTGGGCCACCGACTACCAGATCGACCAGGGCCTGAAGCGCGGCGGCGGCTGGAACAGGCTGATCTACGGCAAGCCGCCGCGGGCCGGCACGACCACCGTGGGCCTGGCCAATCCCGACACGCTGGGCACGCGCGCCTATCTCGACCTCTCCGGCGGGCCGTTGATCGTCGAGGGGGTGCGACCGCAGAGCTGCGCCTACTGGTCGCTGTCGGTGTTCGCGCACGACACCGACACCGTGCTGGTGCGGTCCGACCGCGAGCTGCCAGGCGCCCGCCTGGCGGTGGCGTTGCGGACAGAGGACCAGGCGGTCGCCGAGCCGGTGCAGGCCAGCGCCGTGCTGCCGTCGCCGAAGGGCGTGCTGCTGATCCGCTGCTTCATGAAGACCCGGACCGATGCGGCCTATGTGGCCGGCCTCGCCAGGGAGATCCGCGCCGTGACGATGCGCCCGGCCAGGGTCGCTGCGCCGTGAGCCGGCGCGCGAAGATCCTCGCGGGCGTGGCTGGCGCGCTCGCGGGCGCGGCCGCCGGCGCCGGCGCGTTCTGGGCGCTGACCGGTCCCTTCACCAACCCGGACCAGCGGGTCGGCGCCTGGACCACCAACGGCGCGGTCGGCCAGGAGCTGCAAGGCCCCTACTCGCGCGCCCGCGTCGCGCTCTACGGCATCTGGGGCCTGCCGCCGACCGAGACGCTGTACTTCGTCGCGACGAAGGACGCGGCCGGCGCCGTGCTCGACCGCCGCTGCGTCTACGCCGTCGAGGGCGGGGCGCTCCCCACCCGCTGGTGGGGCGTGACGCTCTACAGGGACGGCTTCTACATCGCCAATCCGGCCGACCGCTACTCCTGGACGATGACCGACACCCGGATCGGGCCCGACGGCCGCTGGACGCTGACGCTCGCCCCCTCGGGCGAAGGGCAGAACCGGCTCACCTTCGGGCCGCAGGACGGGCGCTTCCAGCTCCTGCTGCGCCTCTACCAGCCGAACCCCGGCGTCGCGGAACATCGCGAGACGGTTCCCGTCCCCACCGTCCGCAAGGTAGCCTGCTGAGGTGGCCGGGCCCGAACGCAGGAAGAAACCCCGTCTGACGGGCGACGTCGACGGCGAGGCGCGGATCATCCCGCCGACCAGGGACATGACGTATTCGCTGCCGTCGGGCCGGCATCTCGCCAGCGCCCGGCGGCGCGAGATCTACGTCCACGCCTCGCGGCTGTTCGTCGAGCAGGGCTACGACGCCACCTCGATGAGCGACATCGCGCGGGCGGTGAAGATCACCAAGGCGGGCCTCTACCACTTCGTGGAGAGCAAGGAGGACCTGCTCTTCACGATCATCAACTGGGGCATGGACGAGCTCTACGAGGAGGTCGTCGACCCGGCGCGGGCGGTCGAGGATCCGCGTGAGCGGCTGAGGCTCATCATCCGCAACCACCTCAGCAACATCGGCCGCGTCGCCAGCCCCTACGGCAATCCGGTGACCCGGGTGGTGGACGAGGCCTCCGCGCTCGGCCCGGAGCGGCGGCGCGCCGTCGAGGACCGCAAGCGCGGCTACTTCGAGCTGATCCGTAACACCCTGGTGCAGCTCCGCGACCGCGGCGAGCTGGCGGACGGGATCGACCCCACGGTCGCCGCCCACAGCATCATCGGGGCGATCATGTGGATGGCCCGCTGGCGGCGGCCGCGCGGGCGGCTGTCGCTGGACGAGGTGATCGAGCAGATCACGGCGCTGACCCTGCAGGGCGTCCTCGCGGCCGGCGTCGCCGACTGAGGCCGCAGACGCCTCGGGCGGCGGGCTTGGCAGCGCTCGGCGACGCAGGCCAAATGCGCGCTCCGACGAGGGGCGCCCCATGAGTTTCCTGACCCGCACCAAGCCGCTGGAGGCCGCTGCGCCGGCGGACGGCGCGCACCGGCTGAGGGCGACGCTGGGGTGGCCGCACCTGATCGCGCTCGGCGTCGGCGCGATCATCGGCACGGGCATCTACACCCTGACCGGCGTCGCGGCGGGGCTGGCCGGGCCGGCGGTGATCCTGTCGTTCCTGGCGGCGGGCATCGTCTGCGCGGGCGCGGCGCTGTGCTACGCCGAGATGGCCAGCCTGACGCCGCAGGCGGGCAGCGCCTACACCTACAGCTACGTGACCCTGGGCGAGGCGGTGGCCTGGTTCATCGGCTGGAGCCTGATCCTCGAATACACGCTGGTGTGCAGCGCCGTGTCGGTGGGCTGGTCCGGCTATGCGTCGGGACTGATCCGCGACGCCGGCCTCGGGATCCCCGAGGCGTTCCTGGACAAGGGTATCGTCGACGTGCCGGCGATCTTCATCGCGCTGGCGGTGACCGGCCTGCTGCTGGTGGGCACGCGCGAGAGCGCGACGGTCAACTTCGTCCTGGTGTGCGTGAAGCTGGCGGCCCTGGCCGCGTTCGTGGCCTTCACCCTGCCCTACTTCGACCCGACCCACTTCCAGCCCTTCGCGCCGTTCGGCTACGGGGCCACCGACATCGACGGCAAGAAGTTCGGCGTGATGGGCGCCGCCGCCATCATCTTCTTCGCCTTCTACGGGTTCGACGCCATCTCGACGGCGGCCGAGGAGGCCAAGAACCCGAAGCGCGACCTCACCATCGGGATCGTGGGTTCGATGGCGCTCTGCACGCTGATCTACATGGTGATCGCGGCCTGCGCGCTGGGGGCCAACCCCTACGGCGAGTTCTCGAAGAGCAACGAGCCGCTGGCCCACGTCCTGCGCCAGCTCGGCCAGCCGCAGGCGGCCGGCGTCATCGCGGGCGCCGCGGTGCTGGCGATGCCGACGGTGATCATGGTGTTCATGTTCGGCCAGAGCCGGGTGTTCTTCGCCATGGCGCGCGACGGCCTGCTGCCGCGCGGGCTGGCGGCCGTGAACCGGCGCGGCGTGCCGGCGGCGGTGACCGTCCTGACCGGCGTGATCGCCGCGATCATCGCCGGCCTGATGCCGCTGGACGAGATCGCCTCGCTCGCCAACGCCGGCACCCTGGCGGCGTTCATGGCGACGGCGGTGGCGGTGCTGGTCCTGCGGCGGCGGATGCCCGGGCTGGAGCGGCCGTTCGTGACGCCCCTGGTCTGGCTGATCGCGCCGGCGACGGTCGCGGGCTGTCTGTGGCTTTTCACCAGCCTGCAGGTGAAAACCATCATCTTCTTCTTCGCCTGGAACGCGGTGGGCGTGGTGGCCTACCTGCTCTACGGCCGGACGAAGAGCCGGCTGGCGGCGGCGTAGCCGCGGTCGAGGCTCAGGGCGCGGACTTCAGTTCCGCCACGATGTCGCGCAGGGCGTCGCGCCAGTCGCGCGGCGTCACGCCGAAGTCCCGCTCCAGCCGGCCCAGGTCCATCGTCGCGCGCAGCGGGCGCTTCGCCGGCGTGACGTACTCGGCGGTCGTGGTGGCCGCGACATCCGGCGCGGCGTCGCCGAGGGCCTCGGCGAAGATGGCCTGGGCGAAGCCGCGCCAGGTGACCTCGCCGGCGTTGGCGAAGTGGACGACGCCGAAGCGCGGGTCGCCGGCGGGGGCGGCGGCGAGGGCCGGCGCCTGCGAGAGGATGAAGCCGGCGAGGTCGGCGGCGCTGGTGGGGCGTCCGGACTGGTCGTCGACCACCTTCAGCGGGTTTCCGGCGGCAGCCACGCGCAGCATGGTCCTGATGAAGTTCCTGCCGTGCGGCGAGACGACCCAGGACGTGCGGATGCTGAGCGCGCGCGGGTTGGCGGCGGCCACCGCCCGCTCCCCGGCCAGCTTCGAGGCGCCGTAGACGCCCAGCGGATTGGTCGCCGCGTCCTCCGCATAGGGCGCGCCGCCGGCGCCGTCGAAGACGTAGTCTGTGGAGACGTTGACCACGGCCGCGCCGACCTTCGCGGCGGCTTCGGCGATGGCGCCGGGCGCTTCGGCGTTGATGGCGAAGGCGAGGTCGCGCTCGGACTCGGCGAGGTCGACGGCGGTGTGGGCGGCGGCGATGACCACGAGGTCCGGCCTGTGCGCCGCGACCGCCGCCGCGGCGGCCGCGGGATCGGTCAGGTCGGCCTCGGCGCGGCCGAGCGCGGTGACCGCCACGTCGTGCCCGGGCGCCTGGCGCAGGAGCTCGACGCCGAGCTGGCCGGTGGTTCCGAACTGCAGGATCTTCACGGTCATGCGGACCTCTTAGCGCCGCGACACGCTTGAACGCCAGGGCGCGCCGCCCGTAGAAGCGGTGTGCGGGGGTCGCAATCGGGAGAGCGCGGTGTCGGAGGGGGCTGGCGGCGGCGCGATGGGGAGCAGGCCCGGCGGGATGCCGGGCGGGCGGCGCATGCCCGACCTCACGACGGGACCCATCGGCAGGACCCTGATCCTGTTCGCACTCCCGGTGCTGGGCACCAACATCCTCCAGTCGCTGAACGGGTCGGCCAACGCGATCTGGGTCAGCCACGTCCTGGGCGAGGCGGCGCTGACCGCCACCTCGAACGCCAACCAGATCATGTTCCTGATGCTCGGGGCCTCGTTCGGCCTGACCATGGCGTCGAACATCATGATCGGCCAGGCCATGGGCGCGCGCGACGAGGCGACGGCCAAGAAGGTCATCGGCTCGTCGACCGCCTTCTTCATCGTCGTGTCGATCGCCGTGGGGCTGCTGGGTGCGGCGCTGACGCCGACCATCCTGGACGCCATGGGCACGCCGGCCGAGGCGCGCCGCGACGCCATCGCCTACCTGCGGGTGATCTTCTCGGCGATGCCGTTCATGTACTTCTTCTCTTACGTGATGATGGCGCAGCGCGGCACGGGCGACAGCCGCACGCCGTTCTACTTCTCGCTGCTGACCGTGGGCATGGACGTGGTGCTGAACCCGCTGCTCATCACCGGGTTCGGGCCGTTCCCGAAGCTGGGGATCGCCGGTTCGGCCACCGCCACCCTGGTCGCGCAGACGGTCACGCTGGCGGCGATGATCGTGCATCTCTACCGCAAGAAGTCGATCCTGGTGCTCAGGCCCGGCGAGTTCCACCTGCTGATCCCCGACTTCGGCATCGTGCGCAGCCTGCTGTTCAAGGGCCTGCCGATGGGCTTCCAGATGATGGTCACCAGCCTCGCGGCGGTGACCATGATGAGCCTGGTCAACAAGCACGGCGTCCACACCTCGGCGGCCTACGGCGCGGCGGCGCAGCTCTGGACCTACGTGCAGATGCCGGCGATGGCGCTGGGCGCGGCGGTGTCGTCGATGGCGGCGCAGAACGTCGGCGCGGGCAAGATGGACCGCGTCGAGCGGGTGGCGCGCTCGGGCGTCTTCTACGCGTTCCTGTTCAGCGCGATCCCGGTGGTGATCATCTACCTGGCCGACCCCTGGGTGCTGCGCGCCTTCCTGCCGGGGAACAGCCCGTCGCTGCCGATCGCCGTGGAGATCAACTCCTACGTCCTGTGGGGCTTCATCTTCTTCGGCATGGCCTTCATCTTCTCGGGCGTCGTGCGGGCGACCGGCGCCGTCTGGCCGCCGCTGCTGGCGATGATCGTGTCGCTGTGGGTGGTGCGGATTCCGCTGGCGAACGTCCTCCAGCCGATCATGGGCGTGCAGGGCCTGTGGCTCGCCTTCCCGATCGGCAGCCTGACGACGCTGATCCTGGCCTGGGGCTACTACCAGTTCGGCGGCTGGCGGAAGTCGCGGATGCTGCCGACCACGCCGGCCATGACCGACGAGCCGGACTCCGGGTTCGGCCAGCCGATGATCGAGGAGGCCGAAGCCATCGCCGACGCGGCCGCCCGGGCGCCGGCGAAAGAACGCGAGAAAACCCCCTAACTTCCGCTCATCCCGGCGAATGCCGGGACCCAGATGGAATGGCTGGGGTGCGGTGAGGTCGCGGGGCGCTCATCCAAACGACTTCTGAGCCTTACGATCTGGGTCCCGGCATTCGCCGGGATGAGCGGGTTTTGGTTGCCTACCCGTTGGTCTCCATCAGCGCGGAGTAGACCAGCGTCCGCAGTTCGCGGCGGAGGGGGTAGCTGGAGCTGGGCAGGAGCTGGGTCATGAAGACGGCGGTGACGTCCTCGACGGGATCGACCCAGAAGGCGGTGGAGGCCGCGCCGCCCCAGTAGAACTCGCCGAGGCTGCACGGGATGAGCGTCTGCGGCGGGTCGAACACGACCGCGAAGCCCAGGCCGAAGCCGACGCCGGCGTTGGTGCTTTCCGAGAACAGCGAGCGCGAGAGCTCGGTCAGGTCGCCGCCGCCGGGCAGGTGGTTCGAGGCCATCAGGTCGACGGTCTTGGGCGCCAGGATCCGCGCGCCGTCCAGTTCGCCGCGGTTCAGCAGCATGTTGGCGAAGCGCAGGTAGTCGGCCGCCGTGCCCACCAGCCCCCCGCCGCCGGAGAGCAGCGCGGGCGGTTCGAGGTAGGGGCTCTTCTGCGGGTCGTCCTGCAGCTTCATGCCGCCGCCCGGCACGGCGTCGTAGCAGGCGGCGAAGCGGGACCGCTGGTCGTCGCGGACGGAAAAGCCGGTGTCGACCATCTTCAGCGGCTGGAAGATGCGCTCGGCGAACACCTGGTCCAGCGGCTTGCCGGCGATCTTCTGGACGAGATAGCCGCAGACGTCGGTGGAGACGGAGTAGTTCCAGGCCTCGCCGGGGGAGAACTCGAGCGGGACCTTGGCCATGAGCTGGATCATGGTCTCGAGGTCGTGGCCGCCGTGCATCGCCTCGAGCTTCAGCTTGCGGTAGGCGGCGTCGACGTTCGTGCGGTTCTGGAAGCCGTAGGTGAGGCCCGAGGTGTGGCGCAGCAGGTCGACCACCTGCATCGGCCGCGCGCAGGGCGTCGTCAGGTAGGGGCCCGTCCCGGCGGAGAAGACGGCGAGGTCCTTCCACTCCGGGATATGTTTCGCCACCGGATCGTCGAGGGCGACCAGGCCCTCCTCCACGAGCTGCATCAGGGCGACCGAGGTGATCGGCTTGGTCATGGAATAGATGCGGTAGACGGTGTCGTCGGCGATCGGCGCGCCGCGCTCGGGGTCCTGCTGGCCCAGCAGCGTCTGGTGGACCACCTCGCCGCCGCGGGCGAGGACGAACTGGGCGCAGGGCAGCTTGCCGGGGCCGACGTAGCGCTCCTGCAGGAGGCGGTCGATGCGGGCCAGCCGCGACACGGAGAACCCCAGCTTCTCGGCCTTGCTCATGACACGTCTCCTGAAGATGCGGCGGGCATTTGGTCTTGCCTTCCTCGCTGTCGCAAGCGCCACGATGCCGGATCTTCGAAAGGAGCGGCCATGGGAAACGTGAGCGTCGAGCATGACGGACGGATCTGCATCGTCACCGTCGAGCGGCCGGAACGGCGCAACGCCTACGACGGGGCGACGGCGCGCGAGCTCTACGACGTCTTCAAGGCCTTCGACGCCGACGAGGGCCTGGACGTGGCGGTGCTGACCGGGCGCGGCGGCTACTTCTGCGGCGGCGCCGACCTGAAGGCGATCGCCGGGGGCTCGGCGCGCGCGGACGCCAACCCGGTCCGCGAGGACGGCGACCTCGGCCCGATGGGCGTGACGCGCCTCAAGCTGGGCAAGCCGGTGATCGCGGCGATCGAGGGGCCCGCGGTGGCGGGCGGGCTGGAGGTGGCCTGCTGGGCCGACATGCGCGTGGCGGCGGAGGGGGCGTTCTTCGGGGTGTTCTGCCGCCGCTTCGGCGTGCCGCTGATCGACCTGGGCACCGTGCGGCTGCCGCGGCTGATCGGCCATTCGCGCGCCATGGACATGATCCTAACCGGGCGGCCGGTGGCGGCGCGCGAGGCGTTGGCGATGGGGCTGGCGAACCGGGTCGTGCCGAAAGGCGAGGCGCTGGCGGCGGCGGTGGACCTGGCCAGGCAGCTCTCGGCGTTCCCGCAGCTCTGCATGCGCAACGACCGGCTCTCGGCGCTGGAACAGTGGTCGCTGGACTGGGACGAGGCGACGGCGGCGGAGGTGCGGTTCGGGATGGAGACGCTCCGGACCGGCTCC
>NZ_JAEUMO010000067.1 GCF_016793285.1 Phenylobacterium sp. | reverse complement strand
TACATGGGGAGCGATGCACGTCGTCCACTTCGAAGCGCCGGCGCCCGGCGGCCGCAAACCGCAGCCTTCGCCGCGGCCGGGGGAGCCCGGCTACCGGCCGCCGTCCGAGCCGATCGTCAACGCGCCCTGGCCCGTCGTCGTCGTCTGCCTGGGGATCCTGGCGATCTATCTGGTCCAGTCGCGGTTCCCGTTCCTGGCGGACGCCTACGCCTTCTCGCCCGAACAACTGCTGCGGGGAGATTACGCGCCGCTGATCACCTCGCAGTTCCTGCACGGGGGCTGGCCGCACGCGCTGATGAACGCGGCCTTCATCCTGGCCTTCGGGGCGCCGGTCTCGCGGTTCTTCGGGCCGCGGCTCCTGGGGACCCTCGGCTTCTTCCTCTTCTTCCTGGCGTGCGGCGCGCTGGCGGCGCTGGGCTTCGCCGCCGCCCACTGGGGCCAGCCGGCCGCCATGGTCGGCGCTTCCGGCGCGGCGTCGGGGCTGATGGGCGCGGCCGCGCGGCTGATCGGCGGCAAGGGGGAGGTGGGCCCGATCTTCTCCCAGGCCGTCACCGGCATGGGGGCGGCCTGGATCGTCGTGAACGTGATCATGGCCTTCACCGGTGGGCTGCTGATCCCCGGCGCCGGGGATGCGGGCGTCGCCTGGGAGGCGCATCTGGCCGGCTTCGCGGCGGGCGTCCTGCTCATCCAGCCGTTCGGCTGGCTGGCCCACCGGGACGACTGAGGCGGCATCTCACGCGTGCGTGGCGGGCGCATGCCCCTCTGCATCGCGCGTGCCCCCTGCCTCACGCGTGCGTGAGGCGCGCGTGCCCCCTGCCTCACGCGTGCGTGAGGCGCGCGTGCATTGTGTCAGCGCTGAAATTGCGCTTCCCTGCGACTGACGCAACGGAACGGAGGCCCCATGCTGGTCTCACAGATCCTCAAGTCTAAAGGGGACTCGGTCTTCACGATCAAGCCCGGCGAGACGGTCGGGGCGGTCGCAGAGCACCTCCATGCAAAGGGCGTGGGCGCGCTCGTCGTGCTCGACGTCGACCGCGTGGCGGGAATCGTCTCCGAGCGCGACATCGTCCGCGCGCTGGCCGCCCACGGCGCGGGCGTGCTGAAGCGGCCGGTCAGCGACTTCATGACCGCCAACGTGCTGTTCGGCGAGCCGGGCGAGACGATCGACAGCCTGCTCGGCCGCATGACCGACCGGCGCATCCGCCACCTGCCGATCTGCAAGAACGATCGCCTCGTCGGCATCGTCTCCATCGGCGACCTGGTGAAGTGGAAGATCTCCGAGGTCGAGGCCGAGGCCGACGGCCTCAAGGCCTATATCGCCGCCAGCTAGGGATACCCTCCGTCACCGGAGGGCCAGAAGCCGGCGGTGCGTCGGCTGAAAGGGCGGGGAAGGGGACGGACCCTTCTCCGCCCGGTTTCGGCGTGGCAGAGACTTCGACATCTTCCGTTCATCCCGGCATTGGCCGGTAGGGACGGGATGGGGGTCGCCCTTACGCGGCCGGATCCACCACGCCCGACGCCGCGGCGTCGGCCAGGGTGTAGCCCTCCAGCACCTCGGCGGTGGCGTCGCGGGCGCGGGCCAGGGCCTCGCGCAGCGTGCAGGTCGCCAGATCCGGGCAGTCGGCGCACTTGCGGAAGCCGAGTCGCGGGGAGACGCAGGGCGCGAGCGCCAGCGGACCGTCGATGACCCTGATGACTTCCGCGAAGGTGATGGCGTCCGGCGCGCGCGCCAGCACATAGCCGCCGAACTTGCCGCGGCGGCTCACCACGATCTGGTTGCGCGACAGCTCGAGCAGAATCGCTTCCAGGAACTTGCGCGGCGCGTCGGCGCGCACCGACAGCTCGCCTGCGGACACCTGCGCGCCCTCGGCCCGCGCAAGCGCCACGAGCGCGCGCAATCCGTACTTGGCCTTCTGCGAGAGCATCGCGCCTCCGTCCCCCGTTGTGACGGGGCGGGGGCTCGTGTGCAAGGAACGCGCCTATACGCGCGAGGCATGGCGGGATCGCCCCAGGCCGCCGCGACCGCGGCATTCCGCCGGTCTTCGAGATTCTTTGCGACAGGGTGTTGACGGGGGTCGGGGGGGCGAATAGATAGCCGCCTCCGCTCGGAACGGGGCGGCGACGGACGGATCGGAGAGAACGCAAGTTCTTGAAAATCCTGAAGAAGCCGACACATTTCGAGAGGTCGACAGTTCCGCCTCAGGGTAAAGGGAAGCTTGCTTCCCGGACTCACTGGAGCGGAGCCCGGCTCGAAGATCTGAAGCTTTCAGAGATCAGCCGCGGATCCCCTGAAAAGGATCGGTTGACACCCAGGGGGTCGGCCACTAGATAGCCGCCTCCCGCTCGGGCGGGGCTCAAATCGGACCGGTGGTCGCGGCGCCAACTTGGCGCTTGATCTTCGAACTGAAATGAGTATGTTCCCGAGCCTCAATCGAATCGTCACGGACCTAGAGGGCTTCCCTCGGCAGCCCGCGGTGATTTTTGCGGTCAAATCCGAGGCTTCTCGGAAATGTCGCAAAGCCTCGAAAAGGCCGGTTGACACCACCGAGACGGCTCAATAGATAGCCGCCTCCGCCGGCCACCGGCGCTAAACAGTGGGCTCGGCGAAAGCCGGTGCGGGTCTTTGACATCGTTGAATTGGAAAGAGAAACGCAGGCGGCGGCGTCTTGGCGATAGTCCTAACCAGACTATCTCGACGCTGACTGTGACTGCGGTCTCT
>NZ_JAEUMO010000051.1 GCF_016793285.1 Phenylobacterium sp. | reverse complement strand
CTTCAGGAACACCGCCTCGGTGGCCCGCACGGCCTCCTGGTTGGCTTTCTTGTAGATGCCGTGGCCCTCGTCCTTGGCGAGCACGTACCAGACCTCCGCGCCCTGGGCCCGGAGTTGCCTGACCATCTGCTCGGACTCGGTGCGCGGCACGCGTGGGTCGTTGGCGCCCTGGAAGACCATCATCGGCTTCGTCATCCGGTCGGCCATCTTGATCGGCGCGATCTTCTCGAAGACGGCCCGCATCTCGGGGATCCGCTCGTCGCCGTACTCGGCGCGGCGCTGATCGCGCCGATAGCCCTCGGTGTTCTGGAGGAAGGTGATCCAGTTGGAGATGCCGTAGAGGTCGATCACCCCGGCGATGCGGTCGTTGTAGTGGCCCGCCACGGCCAGGACCATGTAGCCCCCATACGACTGGCCGACGACGGCGACGCGGTTCGCGTCGAGGTCCGGCTGCCTGGCGATCCAGTCGAGCAGCGCCCCGATGTCCTTCACCGAGTCCTCGCGCTTCTCGGCGTTGTCGAGGTTGGTGTAGGTCTTTCCGTAGCCGGTGGAGCCCCGGACGTTCGGGATGATCACCGCCGCGCCCAGCTCGTTCACCCAGGACTGGCGGCGCGGATTGAAGCTGGGCTGCTCCTGGCTCTCGGGCCCGCCATGGATCTGGATCACCACCGGCAGCTTGCCGCTCTTCGCCGCCCTGGGCCTGTAGATGAACGCCGGGATCTGCTTGGCGTCGAAGGTCGGGTAACGGAACAGCGTCGGCTCCGAGAGCTTCGCCGGGTCAAGCCCCGCCATCTCGCTCTGCGTCCAGCGCGTCAGCGCGCCGGTCTTCAGATCGTAGCTCCAGACGTCGCCGGCGCCGGTCGAGGTCGAGAGCGAGAGCCCGAGCTTCGTCCCGTCCGGCGAGAACCCGGCGCCCGTCAGCACGCCCATCGGCAGCTTCGGCCCGGGCAGCACGCGGCCGCTCGCGACGTCGCGCAGCACGACCTTGGAGTAGCCTTCCTCGTTGACCAACTGCGCGAGCGTCTTGCCGTCGGGCGACAGATCGAAGCCCTCCGAGCCCCATGCGGCCCCGGGCTCCAGGTCGCGCACGACGCCTGACCTGAGGTCGATCACCACCGGCCGGGCCATCTCGGCCCCGTCGTCGGACAGCGTCAGCACGCCGGTCCCCGCCCCGACGAACGCGCCGCCGAGGTATCCCACCTTGCGGTCGGTCGGGCCGACCGGGGCCAGCTTCCCGGTCGCGACGTCCAGGGTGAAGAGTTCCACCCAGGTCGCGGAGTTGTCGCGCGAGACCAGCAGCGTCCTGCCGTCGGCCGAGATGTCCAGCACGCCCATCGAGCCCGTGCCGTCCAGCACCTTGCGGCGGCCGGCGGGATTGCCCGGATCGGCCAGCATGATGTCGTAGTTGGGATCGCCCGGCGTCACCTGTGTCCATGCGACCAGCTTGCCGTCCTTCGAGAACCTGAAGCCCTGGTTCCGGGTGTTCGGCGCCGTCAACTGGACCTGCGACTTCCCCTTCAGGTCGCGCATGTACGCCTGGTAGTATTCGGCGCCGCCGGCATCGAGGGGATAGAGGAAGGTGGCCGTGCCCGGCCGCGCCGTCGCGGAGCCGATCGGCTCGTTGAAGAAGGTGAGCTGGGTCCTGGCGCCCATGGGCCGCGCCACATGGTGGATCTGGGTGGTGTCGCCGAACCGCGTCGCGATCAGCATCGAGCCGTCGGGCAGCCAGTCCTCGAACACGGCGGAGCGGGCGTTGTAGTAGGGGTTGATGCGGGCCTGCAGGTCCTTGGGCGTCGCCGGGGCGCCGTCGTAGACGATGTTCCCCGCCTCGCGGACCTCCGCGAACGACACCCCGCCCAGCGCCAGCGCCGCCGCGCCGCCGATCAGAAATCCACGCACCATCGGTCTGTCCCCGCACCTGTCCCGGCGAAGCAAGCGCGGCCTTCCGTTCGCGTCAACCGGAACCGACCGAGCGCCGTTCGGGGTTTTGCCCGCCCGCCCCGTCCGCTAAGGCTCATGCTCATGATCACGCCGATCCTGATGCTGGGGGCCGGGCGCATGGGCGGCGCGATGGTCGAGGGCTGGCTGGGCGCCGGCGCCTTCGCCGCCCGCGACCTCATCATCCGCGATCCGCAGCCGGGTCCGGCCGCCCGGGCCGCCGCCGACGCCGGCGCGATCCTGAACCCTCCCGACGCCGACCTCGCCCGCGCCCAGACGGTGGTGCTGGCGGTGAAGCCGCAGCTCTGGCGGGACGCCGCCGCCGAGACCTCCGCGTGGCTGGCTTCGGGCGCGGTGATCGTCTCCATCGCCGCGGGCGTGAGGTCGAACGACATCGCCAGGGCGTTCGGCGGCCGCTGCGTGGCGCGCGTGATGCCGACGACCGCCGCCGCCATCGGGCAGGGGACGGCCAGCCTCTACGCCGACGACCCGGCGGCGCTGGCCCGCGCCCACGCCCTCTTCGAGCCGCTGGGCACGGTGGTCGATCTCAACGACGAGGGCCTGATGCACGCGGCGACCGCCGTCTCGGGCTCGGCGCCGGCCTACCTCTACGGGTTCATCGAGGCGCTGGAGGCGGCGGGCGTCTCGGCCGGCCTGTCGCCGAAGGAGGCGGAGCGCCTCGCCCGTTCGACCCTGACCGGGGCGGCCGCGCTGCTGGCCCGGAACGGCGGCGAGCCCGCGGACCTGCGCCGCCAGGTCACCTCGCCCGGCGGCACCACCGAGGCGGCGCTGAACGTGCTCCTCGGCGACGCCGGCCTGCCGCCGCTGCTGTGCGAGGCGGTCGCCGCCGCCGTGCGCCGCTCGAAGGAACTGGGCGCCTAGGGCCTTCGACGGTTCGCTTGTTCCGTCGAACCTCGGACCGAGCCGGGCGCCGAAGGGCCTAGCTCCGCTTCCAGGTCTGCGCCTGGCAGACCATCAGGATGCAGCCCTCGACCTTCAGCGTGCCGTTCGCGTTGATCGACATCTTCGAGTCGTAGGTCTTGCCGCTGGCCGGATCGTAGATCTTGCCGCCGTTCCACTTTCCCTGCGCCGCCTGCCTGAAGCCCCACAGCATCGGCAGGCCCAGGATCGGCCGGGCCTTCAGCCTGGCGTCGGGATTGTTCGCATCGGTCGCCTTCGCGTCCGCCGGGTTCTTCAGCCAGGTGATGGCGCCGCAGAGCCTGGCGCCGCAGGGCGCGATCCGGACCTTGCCGCTGCCGGACTGTGTCAGCCACTCGCCCTCGACCGGATCGGCGGCGAGCGCCGGCGCCGCGGCGAGGGTGAAGGCGGCGGCGATGGCGATGGCCCGCATGGAGGTCTCCCCGAATCGATGTTGTCCGAGCTTCGCCCCGGGCCGTGAACCGGGTGTGAACGGTGTCCGCCGGTCCAGAGGCCGCCATGCGGCCAGGGGTGGGCCCGCCAGCGAACTCGGTCCTCAGGCGCGCTCGCCGCGGACTTGGGTTTCGACGGCGGGAGACTGGCGGTCGCGCTCAGGTTTGGTACTACCCGCTCGATGACCAGCCCACCAGACATCCACCGGGACGCAGGCCGCGGTCACCTGCTCATGACGCGCCTTCTGATGCGCGTGTACTGGTTCGACGAAGCGCTGCAGGCCGCGCTGAAAGCGGCTGGCTGGTCTCCGGTTTCGCGCGCGCAGTCCCTCCTGTTCGCGAACGTCTCGGCCGGCGTCCACCGTCCCTCGCGTCTGGCGGAGAACCTGGGTGTCAGTCG
>NZ_JAEUMO010000030.1 GCF_016793285.1 Phenylobacterium sp. | reverse complement strand
TCCTACTCCGCGGGTGCGACGGGGATCAGGATCTCGCCGCCGCCGTCGCGGAACTTCTGGGCCATGTCGGCCATGCCGGCGTCCACGTCGTTCTGCTGGCGGGCGGCGTCGCGGATGTCCTGGCTGATCTTCATCGAGCAGAACTTCGGGCCGCACATCGAGCAGAAGTGGGCCGTCTTGAACGCCTCCTTCGGCAGGCTCTCGTCGTGGTATTCGCGCGCCGTCTCGGGATCGATGCCCAGGTTGAACTGGTCCTCCCAGCGGAACTCGAAGCGCGCCCGGCTGATGGCGTCGTCCCACATGCGCGCGCCCGGGTGGCCCTTGGCGAGGTCGGCGGCGTGGGCGGCCAGCTTGTAGGTCATCACGCCGACCTTCACGTCGTCGCGGTTCGGCAGGCCCAGGTGCTCCTTCGGCGTGACGTAGCAGAGCATCGCCGTGCCGAACCAGCCGATCATCGCAGCGCCGATGGCCGAGGTGATGTGGTCGTAGCCCGGGGCGACGTCGGTGGTCAGCGGGCCCAGCGTGTAGAACGGCGCCTCGCCGCAGGTCTTGAGCTGCTTGTCCATGTTGGCCTTGATCTTGTGCATCGGCACATGGCCGGGGCCTTCGATCATCACCTGGACATTGTGCTTCCACGCGATCTGGGTGAGCTCGCCCAGGGTCTCCAGCTCGCCGAACTGGGCCGCGTCGTTGGCGTCGGCGATCGAGCCGGGGCGCAGGCCGTCGCCCAGCGAGAACGAGACGTCGTACGCCTTCATGATCTCGCAGATGTCTTCGAAGTGCTCGTAGAGGAAGTTCTCGCGGTGGTGCGCCAGGCACCACTTGGCCATGATCGAGCCGCCGCGGCTGACGATGCCGGTCACCCGGCTCGCGGTCAGCGGCACGTAGGCCAGCCGCACGCCGGCGTGGATCGTGAAGTAGTCCACGCCCTGCTCGGCCTGCTCGATCAGGGTGTCGCGGAACACCTCCCAGGTCAGGTCCTCGGCGACGCCATTCACCTTCTCCAGCGCCTGGTAGATCGGCACGGTCCCGATCGGCACGGGGCTGTTGCGGACGATCCAGTCGCGGATGTTGTGGATGTTGCGCCCGGTGGAGAGGTCCATGACCGTGTCCGCGCCGCAGCGGATCGACCAGACCATCTTGTCCACCTCGTCCGCCACATGGCTGAGGACCGCCGAGTTGCCGATGTTGGCGTTGATCTTCACCAGGAAGTTGCGGCCGATGATCATCGGCTCGAGCTCGGTGTGGTTGATGTTGGCCGGGATGATCGCGCGGCCGCGGGCGATCTCGCCGCGCACGAACTCGGGCGTGCAGATGTCGGGGATCTCGGCGCCGAAGTCCTCGCCGTCGCGGATGAACGTGCCGCCTTCCTGGCGGCGCTGGTTCTCGCGGATCGAGACGTATTCCATTTCAGGGGTGATGATGCCCCTGCGGGCGTACTCCAGTTGCGTGACGTTGGCGCCGGGCCTGGCGCGGTAGACGCGACGGGGGGCCGTGAACTCGGGCGCCAGATGCGCGCCCTTGGCGAAGCCGTTGTCCTCGGGCTTCACGGCGCGCGGGGTCTCGACGATCTCGACGTCGCCGCGGCTGACGACCCAGGGCTCGCGGGTCTTCGACAGGCCCTTCTCGATGTCGATGGCGACGGTCGGGTCCGTGTAGGGCCCCGACGGGTCGTAGAGCGTCAGCGCCGGCTCCCTGGCGCTCTCGTGGACGGCCACTTCGCGGAACGGCACGCGGATGTCGGGCCAGAGCGAACCCGCCTGGTAGACCTTCTTCGACCCGGGGCGCTCCCCGGTCGGGATGGCGGCGGCTTCCAGCTTGCCGGCGATCGGCTTGTTCATCGCGCATGTCCTCAAAGGCGGACGGATCACGGGCGTTGGTCGGGGTCTGCCGAGGCCCTTCCCTTCGCCGGCATGACCCGGATCAGGTTCGACGGGTCGTGGGCTCACCCACCTCTCAGCCGCTCCGGCGCGGCCCCCCGAGGATGGTGGCGACGTTAGGCCGATCGCCGGCCCGTGTCATCCGGCAAGGCGCCCTCGTGACAGGCGTACGAGGGGCAGATTCACGCGATGGGCGAGATGCCGTGCGCCAGGCCCGCGCGTCGCGTAACGTGCGCTCCATGAGTGGCGTACTCCTGTGAGCGTGGCTCCCGCCCCGGATTTCGACACGACCGTCGGCGACCTCTACGCGGCGGCGGCGAACGCCGACCTGTGGCCGTCGGCGCTGTCGAACCTGGCCGCCGTGACCCAGAGCCGTGGCGCCCTGGTGACGTCCTCGGACCACACCCACCGGGCGCTGCGCAATTCGCCGAGCCTCGACGACACCGTGAGCCAGTTCTTCGAGGAGGGCTGGAACCGCGACGACCTGCGCACGGCGCGGATCGTGGCGCGATCCTCGCGCAGCTTCGTGCGCGACCAGGACGTCACCCATCCGCGCGAGCGCGAACAGTCTGACTACTATCGCGGGTTCGCCCACGCGGCGGGCGTGCCGTGGTTCGCGGCCTGCGCGCTCTGGGTGGGCCGCGAACCGGTCATGGGCATCTCGATCCAGCGGTCGGCGCGGCAGGGCGCGTTCGAGACCGCCGACCTGGAACGCCTGCGCCGGCTCGAGCCGCACCTGAAGGCGGCGATGAACTTCTGCCGCACCATCGCCGAGCGGGCCGACCTCGCCCGTATCGAGGGCTTCGAGCAGGCGGGCGTCGCAGCGTTCCTGCTGTCCCGCGACGGCGGCGTCTGCGCCGCGAACGCCCTGGCCGAAGCCGAACTGTCGGGCGCCGTGACCGTCGTGCGTCGACGCCTCGTGGCGACCGACGGCGCCGCCGGCGCCGGACTCGCCCGGCTCATCGCCAACGCGACGGCGGAGACCGACCAGGCCGGCGCGCGCGACCTGACGCCGGTCCGCCTCGCCCGGCCCACAGGCGGGACGCTGCTGGCCCAGGCCCTGCCCCTGACCGACGGGCTTCGCCCCAAGGGCGCAGCCCGCGCGATCCTGACGCTGAGCGGGGGCGTTCCGGCCGGCGCCGACGCCGAGATCCTGGCCACCGCCTTCGGCCTGACGCCCACGGAGGCGCGCGTGGCGCATCACCTGAGCCGTGGGCTCGATCCCGAGGAGATCGCCGCCGCCTGCGGGCTCTCCCTGGGCGCGGTGCGCTTCCACCTGAAGGCGATCCTGCCGAAGGCGGGCGTGCGCCGTCAGTCGGCCTTCGTGGCGCTGGCCGCCGCCTTGCTCCGGACCTAGACCGCGAGCGCGCGGCGCCGGCGCAGGCTCGCGCCGACCAGGCCGAACCCGCCGATCAGCAGCAGCCAGGTCGACGGCTCCGGCACGCCGGGCGTGTAGCGAAGTTCGTAGGTGGCGCTCTCCACGGGCTGGGTCAGCGGCGGCGCGCCGGGGCCGTTGCCCGGGAACCGCGGCGGGTTCAGCGGGTCGAACCCGGTCGCGTAGATGCGCGCCAGGACCGCCGCGTCGTCCGACTGCAGAGCCCGGAAGTCAGGCGTGTTCAGCGACCGGTAGAAGGCCAGGACGTCCTCGCCCGAGACCGTCGGCTCGAGGCCGAGCTGGTCGACGACGACCTGGCGGGTGGCCGCCGCGACGTTGGGATCGAAGATGCAGCCCGCGGTGTCGCCGAAGCTGCAGCCGATACCGTAGTTCGTGACCTGGCGAATCTGCGAGTCGTAGACCTCGCCGAAGGTCGGATTGTCCACGATGTTGCGGAGATCGGCGAACCCGGTGGACGAGCAGCCGGCCGCGCAGGGGTCGATGTTGTCGATGCGGTTGCTGGCGAACGTCAGGTTGAAGCTGTCGCCGAGTTGCGACAGCGCGGTGATCTCGCTGAAGCCGCCCAGCGAGATCGTGCCGAGATCGCCCTTGAGCGGCACGTCCAGCAGCGGGCCGAAGTCGAGACCGTAGCCGCTCAGCCCCAGCGCCGTGATGCTGCCCGACAGGTAGCCGACCAGGTCGACCGACGTGTTCAGGTTGCCGACAAGGGTGTCGTAGCGGGTGACGCCCACGCTCAGTGCCCCGGGCGCGCGCACCTGCAGTTCGCTGCCGTTGGCGTCGGTGAACCAGCTCTTGGTCAGCTCGCTCCAGGAATTGGTGG
This sequence comes from Phenylobacterium sp., assembly GCF_016793285.1. Lineage (GTDB taxonomy): Bacteria > Pseudomonadota > Alphaproteobacteria > Caulobacterales > Caulobacteraceae > Phenylobacterium. Next base: position 19,037 of record NZ_JAEUMO010000030.1, on the reverse strand, counting down.
CGACGTTGAACACCGAGACCGGCGCGCTGAAGACGTAGTTCACGCCCGTCTTGATGGCGTCGAAGGCGACGGTCTTGACGATGTCGAGCCCCGCGCCGACCGCGACGGACAGGATGGTGTAGTCGAAGCCCGCGAGCTCGCCCTTGAGATCGAACGGCAGGCCGACCGCCTTGGCAAAGGCCTGGGCGATATCCACCGAGGCGCCCACCAGACCCTGGCGCGATGAGACCGCCGGGCCGCCGGCGCTGTTGGCGGCGTAGGAGTCGAAGTTGGGCAGGCTGCCGGTGACGGTGACGATCTTGGTGGGGTCGGTGTACTTGAACGGGCTGCTGCCGGCGTCGACGCCGAGGACGGCGATGTCCCCCGCCTGGTTCATGCTGAACAGGTTCGTCGTACCTTCGCCCAGATCGACCTTGAACTTGCCCTCCAGGCAGCCCGACAGACAGCCGCGGCCATACGCGTCCAGTTTCAGGCCGTGCCGCAGATCGAGGCCCGCCGAGATGCTGTCGTCGAGACTCATGTAGTTGCCGGCCGCCTGGGTCGACGTGGTGGCCAGCGTAAAGGTCTGGCCGGCGTTGCTGGACGCCATGCCGTCGGCCCCGCGCACCTGCGTCGTGGTGTTGACCATGGCGCCGAACTTCGTGAGCTGGCTGCTGACCATGCTGGCCTCCAGGGCCAGCTTCGGCGTGATCGAGCCGACGATCTCGGCCCCGGCCGCGTAGGGCGGGCTGCCGAGCACGCCGCCCAGGCTGGCGCTGAACTTCTGGTCGACGATCGTGAGCTTGCTGGAGAAGGTCTGGGTGTGCGCGTTCTGACCCGTGAGCATCGTCGTGCTCGACAGGTCGAAGCCGACCACCGCGCCGGCGGGCGATGCGCTGGACGCCAGAACCGCCGCCGCCAGAACGCCCCGAAGCCACAAGCTACGCACCACGAAACCTCCCCACCCACGACCGGGGCCAGAGGCTAAGCCGGGGTCGGGACCGCGCGCGCTACCCAGATGGGCAGGATGCAGACGCGGAACCTCCGCTGTCGTATTCTGTTGGCAGGGGACGCCTAAGGAGACACGCCATGAAGCTGGCGATCATCACCCTGGCCGCCGTCGCGACGACCGGCCTCCTCGCCTCGACCGCACTGGCCGCGAAGGAGGAGTCCGGGCTCGGGCCCGCGCCTGCCGCCGGAACCGGCCTGCCCAGCGGGCAGTGCATCCGCAGCCACGACATCCGCAACCACACCTTCGCCGACGACCGCACGATGCTCATCGACGTGCGCGGGCGCGACACCTATCGCGTCACGATGCGCGGCGCGTGCCTCGCGGGCGCGATGAGTTCGGACCCCATCGTCACCCGCCAGCCGCCCGGGTCGGCTCTGATCTGCAAGCCCATCGACATGGACGTCGCGGTCTCGAAGGGCGGTTTCCCGAGCCCCTGCATCGTGGAGTCGATCACCAAGCTGAGCGCCGCCGAAGTCGCCGCCCTGCCGAAGAAGCTGAAGCCCTGAGACCCGCATGACGCGCATCGTCTTCATCCTTGCGATCGGCGTCGCCGCGATCGGGACCCTGGCCGTCGCCGCCTCGACCTCGCCGCTGGGTCCGCCTCCGCCGGCGGGAACCGGCCTCGACAAGGCGCAGTGCATCATCGACCGCGATCTCGGCAACCACTCGGTGGTCGACCAGAACACCCTGCTCTGGGGCGCCGTCGGCCGCAGCCGCGGCACGTACCGCGTGACTATGCGCAACGGCTGCCTGCGCAGCGCCGTCTCGTCCGACCCGATCGAGATCCGCCAGGTCGGCGGCGGCAGGATCTGCGCGCCGAAGGACCTGCGCATCATCGCCCGCAGCGGGCTCTGCGACGTCGCCTCGATCGTGAAGCTGACGCCGGAGGAGGCCGCGGCGGTGCCCAAGCGGTTGCGGCCATAGCGCAAGGAGTCTAGCGGGTGGGGTCATGCACCTCGCCCGCTTCAACCCCATCCGCTTCGCCCACCTTCCGACGCCGTTCGAGCCCCTGCCCGGGCTGACCGAGCACCTCGTGCGGCCCGGCGGCGGCGGGCCGGCGGTGTGGATCAAGCGCGACGACTGCACGGGCCTCGCGGGCGGCGGCAACAAGACCCGCAAGCTCGAGTACCTGCTGGGCGACGCGCTCGCCAGCGACGCCGACACCCTGGTCACCCAGGGCGCCGTGCAGTCGAACCACGTGCGCCAGACGGCCGCGGCAGCGGCGCGGTTCGGCATGCGGTGCGAGATCATCCTGGAGCACCGGACCGGCTCGACGGCGGTCGACTACAACCGTTCGGGCAACGTCCTGCTGGACGAACTCCTGGGCGCGAAGATCCGCACCGTGTCGGGCGGGACCGACATGAACGCGGAGCTGGCCAGGGTCGCCGCCGAGGTCGCCGACGCGGGCGGCCGGCCCTATGTGATCCCGGGCGGCGGCTCGAACCCCATCGGCGCGCTGGGCTACGTCGAATGCGCGATGGAACTGGTGGCCCAGGCCAACGAGGCGGGCCTGGAGATCGACCGCATCGTCACCGCCACCGGCAGCGCCGGCACCCACGCGGGCCTGGTCGCGGGCCTGGCGGTCATGGGCGCGAACATCCCCGTGCTCGGCATCGGCGTGCGGGCGCCGAAGGAGACCCAGGAGGCCAACGTCTACAGGCTGGCCCGCGAGACCGCCGCGCTGATGGGCCACGAGGATCGCGTGACGCGGGACCTGGTGGTGGCGGACTGCGACTTCGTGGGCGCCGGCTACGGCCTGATCGACCAGCCGGTGATCGACGCGCTGAAGACCATCGCGCGCACCGACGGCATCCTGCTGGACCCGGTCTACTCGGGGAAGGCGATGAAGGGCCTGCTGGCGCTCTCCGAACGGGGCGACTTCGACGGCGAGACGGTCGTCTTCCTCCACACCGGCGGCGCGCAGGGCCTGTTCGGCTACCAGACCGAGCTGGAGGGCAAGCTGTGATCCTCCGAGGCTCCGCAAGGAGCGAAGCAGGATGAGCGATACGTCCCTGACCCTCGGCGTCCTGGGCGGCATGGGCCCTGCCGCCACGGTCGAGTTCCTGGCGAAGCTCCAGGCCTACACGCCCGCCGAGAAGGACCAGGACCACATCCGGGTCATCGCCGACATCAACCCCAAGGCGCCCGACCGCAACACGCCCGGGACCCAGGCGGGCGCCGTGCTGGCCGAAATGGCGGGGGCGCTGCAAGGCGCCGGCGCGCAGGTGCTCGCCATGCCCTGCAACACCGCCCACGCCCATGCCGACCTGATCCAGCGGGCCTCGGGCCTGCCGCTGGTGGACATGATCGCCCTGGGCGCCGAGGCCGCCGCCCGCACCGGCTCGGCCCGCGCCGGCGTGCTCGGCACCAAGGGCGCGCTGAAGCTCTACCGGGAGTATCTGGCCGCGCGCGCCATGGGCCTCGTCGCCCTGCCGCCCGAGGCGCAGGAGCAGTTCATGGTGACGCTCTACCGCATCAAGTCGGGCGACCTGGGCCACGACGTGAAGCGCGAGATGCAGGTCCACGCCGAGGCGCTGCGGGCCGCGGGCGCCGAAGTGCTGATCGCCGGCTGCACCGAGGTCCCGCTGGTGCTCGACAACCGCGACGTGAAGCTGGAGCTGATCGACCCGGGCGACCTCCTGGCCCGCCGCTGCGTCGGCGTCTGCCTCGGCTGGGAGCCCCTGCCGCACGTCCCGGCCTGACATCCAGGCCTCCGCGCAAGCGGCGTCAGAGCCGGTCCGTCCCGAAGGTGTCGCAACTGTTCGGGTCGCCGGTCTCGGCGCCCTTGCGGAACCACCGCATCCGCTGCTCGGAGCTGCCGTGCGTGAAGGCGTCCGGCACCACCTGGCCCTGGGCCTTGCGCTGGAGGGTGTCGTCGCCGACGGCGGCGGCGGCGCGCAGGCCGTCCTCGATGTCCCTGGGATCCAGCGCGACCTGGCCGTTCGAGACCTGCGCGGCGTGCGCCACCCAGACGCCGGCATAGCAGTCGGCCTGCAGTTCCAGGCGCACCGAACCGCTCTCCGCCCCCTTGGCGCCCAGCCGCCGCGCCTTGGCCGAGGCGCCGGTCAGCGTCTGGACGTGGTGGCCGATCTCGTGGGCGATGACGTAGGCGCGGGCCGCCTCGCCGCCGGCGCCGAACTTCTGCTCCAGCTCCTGCCAGAACGAGAGGTCCAGATAGACCTTGCGGTCGGTGGGACAGTAGAACGGCCCCATCGCCGCCTGGCCCGTGCCGCAGCCGGTGCCGGTGGCCTGGTCGTAGAGGACGATGGCGGCGGGCCGCTCGTAGCGCTCGCCCTCCTGGCGGAAAAGCGCGGTCCAGACGTCGTCGACGTTGCCCGAGACCACGTCGACGAAGCGGCCGGCCTGGTCGCTCGGCGCGCCGCGCACGCCGTCCTGCTGCTGCGTCGGGGCCGCGCCCTGCAGGACGCTGGTCGTCGTCGACGGGTCGATGCCGAAGAAGAAGTAGCCGACCAGGGCCAGGATGACGCCGCCCGCGCCCAGTCCCCCCACGCCGACCGCGCCCATGCCGCGCCGGTCCTCGATGTTGCCGCCGCCGTCGCCGCCCCAGCGCATAGTTCCCCCTCTCTGCGTCGCGCGCGCCCCTGCGAATGAAGATCGGCGCCGCTAGGAAATGACCATTGCTAGCGCCGGTTCCGGGCCGCGTCCTGAACCTTCTTGTTGGAGTCGGCCAACAGCGCGTCGGGCGTGGACGGATACCGGCCCGCAGAGGCGGCCTGCGGTGGCGCGGCTTCGTATCTCAGGGCCGGCGCCTGGCGGGGCCCGACGTCGCCGCGCCCGAGCTGGAGGTCGAGCACGGCCTGGTCGGCCCGCAGGCGCGCCGAGGCGGCCTCGAGCTGGTTGGCCTGGTCGATGGCGCGGCGCTGGGCGGCCTCGGCCTGCATCCGCAGGTCCTGCAGGGCGGCCTGGTTCAGCGGATCGAGCACCTGCGCCGCCGCCGGCGCGGCGACCGCGAGAAACACCGGGATCAGCAGGATGCGCATGGGGCCCATGTGGGAACCCAACGGCTGCGCGCCTAGCGCCGTTCCACGGTGAAGCGGGCCAGTTCCTTCTTCGGCATGTCCCACTCGGGCTTCAGTTCGACGGCCTTCTGGTAGTCGAAGTAGGCCGCCTTCATGTTGTCGAGGCCTTCATAGGCGAGGGCGCGGTTGTAGTAGGCCTTCTCCGGCTCATCCACACCCAGCTCGAGCGCCTTGTTGAGGTCGGCGAGGCCGTCGGCGAAGCGCCGCGCGCCCACCGAGGCGGCGCCGCGGTTCACGTAGGCCTCGCCCAGGGTCGGCTGCGTGGCGATGGCGCGGTTGAAGTCGAATTCCGCCGAGGCGAACTCCTTGCGCCGCAGCTTCAGGATGCCCCGGTTCACATAGGTCCCGGCGCGGTCGCGCAGGTTGAGCATCTCGCTTTCCAGCGCCTGGGTGCAGATCGCCTCGTAGCGCGGCTCCGACTCGCCGCCGAGCGCGGCCTGGGAGCATTCCTTGGCCATCCCGCCGCCGATGACGGTGACCGCCCCGGCGTCCGCGCCGCCGGCGATGGCCGCGGCCGCGACCAGGGTGAGCACGAAGACGGATGTGCGCATGGGACGGCCTCCGGAGCCTGATGCGGGCGGAAGCGTCCGCCTGTAACGCGGTTGTGTCAAATCAATCGGGGCGTCACGCGGGGCGGCGGAAACGGCGGAGTTCGCGGTGAAGGATGTAGACGCCGCTCGCGGCGACGATGACCGCTCCGACCAGGGTGAAGAGGCTGGGGAATTCGCCCCAGACGAACAGCCCGATGAAGCTCGCCCAGACCAGTTGCGTATAGTCGAAGGGCGCGATCACGCCGATGGGCGCCTGGCGCAGCGCTTCGGTGAGGAAGAGCTGGCCCACGCCGCCGATCAGGCCGCCCAGGACGAGCGCCGCGAGCGTGAGCGGGTCGGGCGTGACCCAGTGGAACAGCGAGCCCGCCGCGCCCATCAGCACCCCGCCGAGCGTGAAATAGAAGACGATGGTGGCGCCGCGCTCGGTGTCGGCGATCTGGCGGATGGCGACCATGGCGCCGGCGGCGCCGAGCGCGCTCAGGATGCCCAGCGCCACGCCGGTCACGTTCATCTCGCCCGGGACCGGACGGGCCATGATCAGCACGCCGACGAAGCCCGTGAGCACCGCGGCCCATCGGTGGCGGCCCACCTTCTCGGACAGCAGCATCGCCGACAGCGCCGTCATGAAGAGCGGCGACGTGAACTGCAGCGCCGTCGCCTCGGTGAGCGGCAGCCGCTGAACGGCCGAGAAACCGCAGACCATGCCCGTCAGGCCCACGACCGAGCGCAGGGCGTGGCCGCCGAGCCGGTCGGTCTTCAGGACGCCGAAGCCGGTGGTGCGCGCGATGTAGAACGCCAGCGGCGCAAAGGCGAAGAGGTTGCGGAAGAAGATGATCTCGAACACCGGCACGCCGCGCGAGCCCGTCCACTTCACCAGCGCGGACAGGCAGGCCATGCAGGCCATGGCCGCCACCCGGTAGGCGATTCCGAGCAGGATGCGGGGCTGATGGGTCTCGGCGGTCACTGAGGCGCTCTTAAGGAGGGCTGCGGCGGCGGGGTCAACTAGAGCCGCATCGCGACCACGCCCGCGGCGATGCACAGGCCGGCGGCGACGCGCCATCGACCGGCCTCCTCCTTGAGCAGGAACACGCCGATCAGCAGGGCGAAGAGAACGCTGGTCTCGCGCAGCGCCGCGACCAGGGCGACCGGCGCGAGCGTGAAGGCCCACAGGGCGATCCAGTACGAGCCCAGCGACAGCGTTCCCGCCGGCAACCCCGTGCGCCAGGCCGAAAACACCGCGAGCGGCGCGCGCGGGCCGCGGGTGGCGACCGCATAGGTCAGCATGCAGAGCCCGTCGCCCACGAACATCCACATGGCGAAGCCGGTGGCGGTCCCCGCGATCCTGGCGCCCTGCCCGTCGGCCAGCGTGTAGGCGGCCACGAAGACCGCCGTGCCCAGCGCGTAGGCCAGCGCCCTGAACGGAAGACGCGAGACGCCGGCCCCGCCACGGAACGCCATCAGGCCCACCCCGAGGGCGATCAGCGCCACGGCCGCCCAGCCCGCCGGCGGCAGGCGCTCGTGCAACAGCACGATCCCGCCCAGGGCCACCATCGGCGGCGCCGCGCCGCGCGCCAGCGGATAGATCTGCGACAGGTCCCCGTGCTGGTAGGCGCGGATCAGGAAGAGCTTGTAGCCGGTGTGCAGCAGGCTCGCGCCCGCGATCCAGGGCCAGGCGGCCGGCGCCGGAGCGGGCGCGAAGGCCAGGAGCAGCAGCGCCAGCCCGCTCTGCGTCATCGACAGCAGCAGGATCGAGGAGAACCGGTCCCCGCCCACACGCACGACCGCGTTCCAGCCCGCGTGCATCAGGGCGGCGGTGAGGACCGCTGCGAATACGACGAGATCCAGGGTGTCCGCCTCCCGTCCGCATCGCGCCAGCGGGGCGGCGCCCCGTCAAGCGCCAGTCCCGGACGCGTGGCGCCCATGGCCGGAAACGCCGGGAGGTCTGGCCTTTACGCGCGACGGGACGGAAGCTCTGCTGTGAGGGCAACGAAGGGGAGACGCCGATGGGAAGTCCGATCCTGCAGCCGGTCGCGGCGCTGGTGCTGTGGTCGTTCGTGATGTGGGCCTGGCTCTACGCCACGCGCATTCCGGCGATCCGCGCGGCGAACAGGCCGATGGACCCGGCGATGTCCGCGGCCGACCTGAACGCCTTCATTCCTCCGCAGGTCCGCTGGAAGGCCGACAACTACAACCACCTGATGGAGCAGCCGACGCTGTTCTACGCCACGGCGCTGGGGCTCGCGCTCGCCGGCCAGGGCGATGGCCTGAACCTGTGGCTCGCCTGGGCCTACGTGGGCCTGCGCGTCGTCCACAGCCTGGTGCAGGCGCTGGCCAACATCATCCTGCTGCGGTTCGCGGTGTTCATGGTGGCGTCGCTGGCGCTGCTCGCCATGGCGATCCACCTGGCGATCGCCGTCTTCCGCGTCCACGCCATCTAGTGTGCTGGATCTGAAGTTCGCCTGCTTCCGGGTCGGAGCGCCGAGCGAACTTCAGATCCAAAAAGCACACTAGAAACAGTTATTTCTCTAGTGTCCTTATCGATTCCGAAGTTCGACCGAGTCCGCCTCACGCGCTTGCGAACTTCGGAATCGGGACACTAGAAGGCCTGGGCGTCTCCGAAGAGCAGCGGCGCGGTGCGGACCACCAGCATCAGGTCGCGCGTGAAGCTCCAGCCGTCGATGTAGGCGTTGTCGGCCGAGATGCGCTGGAAGAGCCCCTCGTCGTTGGCCACCTCGCCGCGGTAGCCCATCACCTGCGCCTGGCCGGTCAGGCCCGGGCGGGCGCGGAAGCGGTCGGCGTAGCCCGGCACGCGGCGCGACCAGGTGACGTCGTGGCTCAGCGCGTGCGGCCTGGGGCCCACGATCGACATCTCGCCCTTCAGCACGTTCAGGAGCTGCGGCAGCTCGTCGAGGCTGAGCCGCCGCAGGAGCCCGCCCAGCGGGGTCACGCGCACGTCGCCGCGCACCGCCTGGCGAACCCCGTCGCCGTCTTCCATCACGGTCATGGTGCGGAACTTGTAGATGCGGAACGGCCTGCCGTTCAGGCCGGTGCGCTGCTGTCGGAAGAGGATGGGGCCCTGGCTCTCCATCCAGATCGCGGTGCCGATCAGGACCAGCAGCGGCAGGAAGGCGAAGAGCGCCAGGCCCGCGACGACGATGTCGAAGGCGCGTTTTCGCCGGCTCGCGGCGACCCGCGCCGGCGCGGCGGGCGAAGCCACGATCAACGACACCCGCGGCGCGACATGCGCGGTGATTGGCATAGCCAGCCCAGCCTCTGTGCTCCCCCCGACACTCGCCCAACCACGCCCCCGGCATATGGTTCCGGGCCCGAAGCGGATTCGCGGAGAAATTCAGTCGCCGCGCGGGGAACGGGCGCCTAAGGTTCGGCGAGGCCCGAGGGCGAGGCTCGAGAGGGGGCAAAGGGCGATGGCGCGGCGGCTGGTGGACCTGTCGATCCCGATCACCAACGACATCATCTCGGATCCCGACGTGATGCGGCCGAAGGTGACCTACTTCAAGCACCGCGAGACGGTGCCGCAGATGGCCGCCTCGTTCCCCGGCCTGACCGCCGAGCACCTGCCGGAAGGCGAGGGCTGGGCGGTGGAGCAACTGACGCTGTCCACCCACAACGGCACGCACATGGACGCGCCGTGGCACTTCCATTCCACCACCGACCAGGCCGGGACGACGCGGCCGGCGCCCACCATCGACGAGGGGCCGCTCGACTATTTCCTGCAGCCCGGCGTGAAGCTCGACTTCCGCCACTTCGCCGACGGCTATGTCGCCGGCGCCGCCGACGTGCAGAAGGAACTCGACCGCATCGGCCATGAGCTGAAGCCGCTCGACATCGTGCTGGTGAACACCGCTGCCGGCGCGGCCTACGGCGACCCCGACTTCATCCACCGCGGCTGCGGCATGGGCGAGGAGGCGACGCTCTATCTCACCGAGCGCGGGGTGAAGGTGGTGGGCACCGACGCCTGGTCGTGGGACGCGCCGTTCAGCCACACGGCGAAGAAGTGGGCCGAGACCCGCGACCCGAAGCTGATCTGGGAAGGGCACAAGGCGGGCCGCTTCCGCGAGTACTACCAGATCGAGAAGCTGACGAACCTGGAAGCCCTGCCCGCCGACGGCTTCACGCTCTCCTGCTTCCCCGTGAAGATCGCCGGCGCCTCGGCCGGCTGGATCCGCGCGGTGGCGATCCTCGAAAGCTGACCCCCGCGGCGACCGCGGCCCGCCGAGAAGCCGGGCTCAGGCCACGCCGTCCCACCAGGGATAGCCGTTCGGCATGTCGCGGGTGACCTTGCCGGGGAAGTTCGGCGGCCGCTTTTCGAGGAAGGACGAGACGCCCTCCTTCACGTCGCCGCCGGCGCCCAGCGTCATCGCGAAGGGGCCGTCGACCTTCAGCAGGTCGAAGGGATGGTTCGCGCCCGAGAAGCGCCAGAGCATCTGGCGGGTCAGCGCGATCGACACCGGCGCGGTGTTCTCGGCGATCTCCAGCGCGATCTCGCGGGCGCGCGCCAGCAGCCGGTCCGGCTCGACCACCTCGCTGACCAGGCCGCCCGCCAGCGCCTCGTCCGCGCCGAAGACGCGGCCCGACAGGCACCAGCGCAGCGCCTGCGACAGGCCCACGAGCTGCGGCAGGAACCAGGCGCTCCCGGCCTCCGGCACCAGGCCGCGGCGGGCGAAGACGAACCCGAACCTGGCCGCCGTGGAGGCGATCTTGATGTCGGTGGGCAGCGCCAGCGTGATGCCGACGCCGACGGCCGGGCCGTTGAACGCCGCGATCGTCGCCTTCTTGCAGTCGAAGAGCGCGCCCACGAAGCCCACGCCCTCGCTGCGCCGCTGCACCGTGCCCGCACCGCCGAAGTTCTTGGCGCCCTCGCCGCTGGTGGTGTCGAAGCTGCCCGCGCCGGCCGAGAGGTCGGCGCCGGCGCAGAAGCCGCGGCCCTCGCCGGTGAGGATCACCGCGCGCACGGCGTCGTCGTCGTCGGCCCGCCCGAGCGCGTCGGCCAGCTCGGCGCCCATCTGGGCGGTGTAGGCGTTCAGCTTGTCGGGACGGTTCAGGGTGATCGTCAGGACGGGGCCGTCCGTCTCGTACCTGATGGTCTCGTAGGACACGGGGATCGGCTCCGGCTCTGGGGTGGAAGACCGCCCGTCGCAGGCGGCTTTGCAGTACACGTTATAGGAACGAGGAAGGTCAAGCGACGGTCGCGCCCGGGCGTCTGCGCAACGGCCCGGCTGCGGCGACGGGCCGCTATGCCCGCCGGGCGGCGGGGTCTATAGCGGGCCTTCCTGGGGGAGCGGCGCTTTGAGTGGACAGTCCGGGCTGGGCGCAGACGACGACGCCGAGGGGGCCACCGGCGCGGCGCCGCTGGGTCGGCGCGAGGCCGGCAAGGCCGAGCGGCGTCGCCGCATCATCCACGCCGCCCGCGACCTGATCCGCGAGACGGGCAACGCGGGGCTTTCCATGCGCGCGCTCGCGGCCAGGGCCGGCGTCAGCCTGGCCACGCCCTACAACCTGTTCGGCTCGAAACGCGCCATCGTGCTGGCCGTGCTGGACGACGTGCGCGTCTACCAGGACCGCTCCGCCCACCTCACCTCGACCGACCCGCTGGAGCGGCTGTTCGCGGCGGTCGACATGGCGATCGAGTTCTACGTGGACGACCCGCAATTCTACAAAACCCTGTGGGCCGCGGTGTTCGACGCCTCCGACGACGTGCGCAGCGAGATCTACAACCAGGCCCGCAACGAATTCTGGCGCCATCTCGTGGAGGCCACCGTCGAAGCCGGCGCGATCGCCGAGGGCGTCGACGTCGAGCTGCTCTTCAAGCTGCTGGACCGCTGCTTCGGCGCGGCGATGCTGGAGTGGGTGGTGGGCGAGCTGTCGCCCGACCTGCTGGCCCCGACCATCCGCCATTCCTACGCCCTGGTGCTGAAGGGCGCCGCCTCCGCGGGCTGGCGCGACGCACTGGACGCCCGGCTCCAAGAGAGCCAGGCGCGCATCCTGCGGGGCTAGTCTTCGCAGGCCTCCTCCATCGCGTGGATGTGGCCGACGCCGGCGCGTTCGCGCGCGTCCAGCGGCGGCGGCTGGGCGGCGACGGTGATGATCTCCGCGCCGCGCTCCAGCGTCCGATGCACCGGGCAGCGCTCGGCGATCTCCAGCAGCCGGCGGCGCTGGTCGGCGTCCAGCGCGCCCTCCAGGGTGATCTCGCGGGCGAAGCGGTCGCGACCGTCGGCCAGCCGCGTGTGCAGCACCCGCACGGTCCCGCGCGCGAGCGGCCAGCCCTTGCGGGCCGCGTAGAGCCGCATCGTCATCGCCGTGCATGAACCCAGCGACGCGGCCAGGAGGTCGTAGGGGTTCGGTCCGCTGTCGAGGCCCCCGGCCTCCAGCGGCTCGTCGGCCAGGAACACGCTCCCGCCCGCCAGCACCTCGACCTGGAACTTGCCGACGCCGGTCTCGGTGACCGTCACGGTGTCGGGGTCGTCGTTCACCACCGCCATTGGCGGACTCCTTGCACTCAAAGGGCCGCGAGTTCGGCCTGCTGCCTGCGGGTGAGGCCCGCGCGCACGAGATCGTACGATGCGGCCGCAAGACGCTCGATCTCGTCCATCGGGACGTCGGAGTCGAGATCGACGGCGATCCAGAACCGCCGGTCGAGGTGGCTCCTGTGGCCCACGCCCGCGTACTGCTCCCGCAACACCTCGGCCAGCACCGGGTCGGCCTTCAGGATGACGTTCTCGTCCTCGCGCACGCCCAGGATCGCGAACATCTTGCCCATGACCTTGAACAGCAGCACCAGCGGCCGGCCGCTCTTCGAGCGGGCCGGGCCCATCGGTTCGGCGACGGCGCCGGGCATCGCGTCCAGCATCGCCTTCAGCGACGCCGTCTTCGGCTTGAGGTCCATCGGCTCGCCCTCCCCGGCAAAGCCTATTCGAAGCGGTCGCCGCGGCAAGCGGACGGATGTAAGAGCCGGGCACGACGCGTGGAGGTGAGTGCGATGGATTTCTCGAAGCTGCAGGCCACCAGCAAGGTCACCGACGAGTGGGCCTATCCGCTGAAGCCGGCCAACCGGTCGGGCCTCGTGCAGGTCGACACCGCGCCGGACCACAAGCTCTACTGGGAGGAATACGGCGCCCCCGAGGGCGAGCCGGTGATGTTCCTGCACGGCGGCCCGGGCGGGGCGTGCGCGCCGCCGATGTCGCGGTTCTTCGATCCGGCGCGCTACCGCGTGATCCTGTTCGACCAGCGCGGCTGCGGGAAGAGCGAGCCGACGGTGGCCTCCGCCGGCCCGAAGGTCGCGCTCGCCAGGAACACCACCGACGACCTCGTCGCCGACATCGACAGGCTCCGCGACGCGCTGGGCGTCACCGGCAAGATGCATGTGTTCGGCGGTAGCTGGGGCAGCACGCTGGCGCTGGTCTACGCCATCCGCCACCCGCAGAACTGCGCCTCCCTGATCCTGCGCGGCATCTTCCTCGGCGCGCAGGGCGACATCGAGTACCTCTACCAGGGCAATGCGGCGACCTACGAGGACGAGCCCTACGCGCTCACCCTGCCCGGCTCGTACTTCACCTATCCCGACGAGTGGCGCGCGTTCCTGGCGCCGATCCCGCCCGCCGACCGCGGCGACGTGATGGCCGCCTACAAGGCGATCTTCGACATGACGCCGGCCAGCGACGCCGAGCGCGCCCGCCAGCTCGAGGCGGCCGTGGCCTGGTCGAAGTGGGAGGGCGCGATCTCCAACATGATCCCGGACAACGCCGACACCGGGAAGTTCGGCGAGGCCGATTTCGCCCTCTGCTTCGCCCAGATCGAGGCGCACTTCTTCGCCAACGACCTGTTCCTGCCGCCCGACTACATCGTGGACAACGTCGCGAAGCTCGCCGGCGTGCCGACCCACATCGTCCACGGCCGCTTCGACCAGGTCTGCCCGCTCACCCAGGCCTCGCGCCTGGTCCAGGCCATGACCGCGGCGGGCGCTCCGCCGGCCACCTTCGTCATGACCACCGCCGGCCACAGCGCCATGGAACGCGAGACGGTGCTCGCGCTCACCGCGATCATGGACGGACTGCCGAAGATGGCCTGAGACGGCCGCCGGCCCAAGCGTGCGCCGCACGCAAAGTCTGGCGCCCCGGTCGGGCTCGAACCGACACCGGCAGATACAGGCTAGTGTGCTGGATCTGAAGTTCGCCTGCTTCCGGGTCGGAGCGCCGAGCGAACTTCAGATCCAAAAAGCACACTAGAAACAAATATTTCCCTAGTGTCCTTATCGATTCCGAAGTTCGACTGAGTTCGCCTCAGGCGCCTGCGAACTTCGGAATCGGGACACTAGTCGAAGCCCGTCTCGGTTAGATCGCTCGCCCGTACGCCGCTTCAATCGGGCAGGTCGTCCGGCCAGAGTTGTGCGCCGTGGAGGACGCGCAGGATCCGGACGGTCTCATCCGTAACGCGATAGGCGACGATGTAGGAGGTTCGGCCAACGATCAGCTCCCGAGTGCCATCCACCCGCCCAGGCCGACCGCTCTCGGGAAAGTCGATCAACCGCGTCACGGCTTCTGTGAGGCGCGCGTCCACAAGCGCGGCCGCGTGGGCGTCATCGACCTCGATGTGATCGTAGATCGCCCGCCGATCCTCCAGGGCGTATTGCGCCCAGACGAGCTTCACGCCGTCCCTGGCCTCGTCGCGGCGGAGCGCCGCGCGGCGAACTCCGCCTCGACCTCCTCGTGGGCCACGTCCGGTCGGACATCTTCCAGCGCCTCGCGCACTTTGGCTCGGAACCAGGCGTCATAGGCCTGCGGGGAGGCGATCAGTTCGAAGGGCAACGCGCCCTCCCGGGCCGTGCGGGTGAGCAGTATCCGCACCGCGTCGGAAACGGTCATTCCCAACTTCTCGAGGACCGCGGCGGCTTGCGCCTTCACTTCCGGGTCGATGCGGGCCTGGATCAGCTCGTTGGCGGCCATCGACGAACTCCTTCGGCAGGAAGGTAATGCAATTGAATGACACGCGCCACCGAATCCGTTGCGGCGCGAGGTGGCGGTCCATCCACGCGTAAGAGCCCGCCCCACATACCCGAGGGCTCCTCGCTGCGGCGCCGACTCGAAAGAAGAGAGGGCGAGCAGCCACATGGGAATGCAAGGACCCGCGCAAGCGCGCCACCATGGCCCAAAACGCGCTCAAACGTCCTCTGCGCTGTAGGGATGGTGCCCCCGGTCGGGCTCGAACCGACACTCCTTGCGGAACCGGATTTTGAGTCCGGCGCGTCTACCAGTTTCACCACAGGGGCAGCGGTCGCGAACATAGGCGGCGTTGGCCCCGCGTCAACGCGAGCCTTGCGCGGGCGGCGCCGCGGCCTTAGTTGATAATCGTTCGCAATGGTTCGCGGACGCCGGGACGTTTCGCATGCATACCCTGACGGCCGAGGCGAAGGCGCAAGCGGACGCGAGCCTGGCGGGCTGCGTGCGGCTGTCGACGGCCCGACCCGGCGACCGGGGCGTCATCGCCGACGTGCGCGCCGACCACACCCACGAGCATGGCGTGGACGCTCACGAGCTGGAGCGGCGGCTGCTGGAGTTCGGCTTCGTCGAGGGCGCCCGGTTCGAGCTGCTGCACGAGGGCGCGATCTGGAAGGACCCCATCGCCGTGCGGCTCGACGACATGCGCATCGCGCTGCGCCGCCGCGACGCCCACGACGTCTGGGTGCGGCTGGACGGCCAATGAGCGAAGCTGCGATCCGCCCGGCGCGCGTGGCGCTGGTCGGCAACCCCAACACCGGCAAGACCGCCCTCTTCAACGCCCTGACCGGCAGCCGCCAGAAGGTGGCCAACTACGCCGGCGTCACCGTCGAGCGGAAGGAAGGCACGGTCGTCACCGCCGCCGGCCGCACGCTGTCCGTGCTGGACCTGCCGGGCACCTATTCCCTGCGCGCCCGCAGCCCCGACGAGGCCGTCACCCGCGACGCCGTGCTGGGCCGCCTGGCCGGCGAGGAGGAGCCCGACGTCGTCGTGGCGGTCGCCGACGCCACCAACCTGCGCCTCGTGCTGCGCCTGATCCTGGAACTGAAGGCGGTGGGGCGGCCGATGGTGCTGGCCCTCAACATGTACGACATCGCCCAGCGCCAGGGCCTGCGGATCGACCTCGAGGGCCTGCGGCGCGAACTGGGCTGTCCGATCGTGACGACGGTGGCCACGCGCAAGCGCGGCATCGACGAACTGACCGCCAGGATCGACGACCTCGCGGCCGCCGGCGCGCTTTCGCAAGCGAATGCCTGGCGCGAGCCCGACGCCGCCGAGATCCGCGCCGCCCACCGCGAAGCGCAGCGGATCCTCAAGGCCCACGTTCGCCCGCCAGAGCGGCCCGACACCGTGACCGGCCGGGTCGACGCGGTGCTGCTGCACCCTGTCGCGGGGCTGGCGATCCTGCTCAGCCTGCTCTTCCTGATGTTCCAGGCGGTCTTCACCTGGGCCGGGCCGGCGCAGGACCTGATCGACGCAGGCTTCGCCTGGCTGGGCGCGGTTGTAGGCGGCGCGTTGCCCGACGGCCTGATCCGCAGCCTCGTCGCCGACGGGATCATCGCGGGCGTGGGGTCGGTGATCGTCTTCCTGCCCCAGATCCTGGTTCTGTTCTTTTTCATCATCCTTCTAGAGGATTTCGGCTACATGGCGCGGGCCGCATTCCTGATGGACCGGATCATGGGCGGCGCGGGCCTGCACGGCCGCGCGTTCATCCCGCTGCTGTCCAGTTTCGCCTGCGCGATCCCGGGAATCATGGCGGCCCGCGTGATCGACCAGAAGCGCGACCGTATGACGACCATCCTGGTGGCGCCGCTGATGACCTGCTCGGCGCGCATCCCGGTCTACACCCTGATCATCGGCGCCTTCATCCCGGACGAGACGGTCGGGCCGGGCCTGAGCCTGCAGGGGCTCGTCATGTTCGGCCTCTACGCGGGCGGCATCTTCAGCGCGCTGGCCGTGTCGTTCGTGATCCGGCGCGTGTTCTGGCGCGGAGCGGTCGAGCCGTTCCTGATGGAGCTTCCGACCTACAAGCTGCCGTCGGCCGAGAACGTGCTGCGCAGCCTGCTGCTGCGGGCGCAGATCTTCCTCAGCCGCGCCGGCCGCATCATCCTGCCGCTGATGGTGCTGGTGTGGTTCCTCTCCACCTTCCCTGGCCCGCCGCCCGGCGCGACGCTGCCGGCCATCGACTACAGCTTCGCCGGCATGATCGGGCATGCGCTGCAGCCGCTGTTCGCGCCGATCGGCTTCAACTGGCAGATGGTCGTGGCGCTGATCCCGGGCTTCGCAGCGCGCGAAGTGGCGGTGGCTGCGCTGGGCACCGTCTACGCCGTCGGCGACGCCGAGGCCAACGTCGGCGCCCTGGGCGCCCGGCTCGCCGAGAGCTGGAGCCTCGCCACGGGCCTCTCGTTCCTGGCCTGGTACATCTTCGCACCGCAGTGCGTGGCCACCCTGGGCGTCGTGAAGCGCGAAACCAACTCGTGGGGCTGGATGCTGGTCATGTTCGCCTACATGACCACCCTGGCGTACCTGGCCTCGCTGGCCGTCTATCACACCGCGGTGGCGCTCGGGGCCGGCTGAGGCGCTCCACCCGCAGTTGCGTTAACCTCTCTTTTTCCGTGCGCTTTAACGCGGCCGTAAATCCGTGGCGCGAAAGCTGATCCTGCCATGCAGAACCAGCAGGAAACCGCCCAGGACGTTCCCCCGGTCAGGAAGACCATCAAGGTCAAGCAGACCCTGTGCCGGCGCGTCCGTGAGGCCCTTCTATCGCTCGGCGGCGAAGCGCACCGGACGATAGTCATCGAGCAAGTGGCCCGGAACCTCGGCCACGATGTCCGCCAGATCCCCGAGGATCTGCAGATGCAGGTCATCTTCTCGTTCGAGGAAACGTGGAAGGACGAGCGCAAGCGCGCCGCCTACGGCTTCCACCTCCCGTTCGGCGAGGGCTCGCACCGCTGGGGCGTCCGCACCATCGAAGCGCTCGCGGCCTAAGCCGGGATCTTCGGCGGCTCGGCCTCGCCGGCGAGTTGGCCCGCGGCCGTTTGCAGGCGACCGAGAAGGCGGCGGAGCAGGGCGACCTCTTCCGGTGCGAGCCCCGCGATCAGGGCCGCCTCGTAGGCCAGCGCCAACGGCGCGATCTCGGTGTGAAGGCTCCTGCCCTCGCCGGTCAGCGCAAGGACGTGACTGCGGCCGTCGGCGGTGTTCTCCGACCGGCCGATGAGGCGGCGCTTCACCAGGCCCTGGGCCGCGCGGCTGACGGTGACCTTGTCCATCACCGTGCGCGCGACGATCTGCACCTGGGTCAGGGCCCCGTCCTCGGCCAGCACGCACAGCAGCCGCCACTGCGGCACCGTCAGCCCGAAGCGGTCCTCGTAGGCCCGCGCGATCAGCCCCGACACGGCGTTCGACGCCACCGAGAGGCGATACGGCAGGTAGCTGTCGAGCTTCAGCGCCGCGCCGTCGGCCGCCGCCTGGCTTGCAGAGCCCTGGCGAAGCAGGCTCACGGCCTGGCCACTTCCTGTTCGATGGCCCCGAAGATGGAGTGGCGCCTGGCGTCGACCATCTGGATGCGCACCACGTCGCCCGCCTTCATGAACGGCGTCACCGGCTTGCCGCCGAGGATCGTCTCGACCGTCCGCACCTCGGCGAGGCAGGAATAGCCGACACCGCCCTGATCGATGGGCTTGCCGGGACCGCCGTCGGCGTCGCGGTTCGAAACCGTGCCCGAGCCAATGATCGTCCCGGCCGAGAGCGCGCGGGTCCTGGCCGCGTGGGCGATGAGAGTCCCGAAGTCGAAGGTCATGTCGACGCCGGCGTCGGCCTCGCCCAGCGGCTTGCCGTTGAGCTCGACCTCCAGCTTCCCGTGCAGCTTGCCGTCCCTGAAGTCGGGCAGCGCATCGGGCGTCACCGCGACGGGGGAAAAGGCCGACGCCGGCTTCGACTGGAAGAAGCCGAAGTTCTTGGCGAGTTCGCCGGGGATCAGGTTACGGAGCGAGACGTCGTTGCAGAGCATCACGAGGCGGATCTGCTCCAGCGCCTCGTCGCGGCTCGCGCCGAGCGGCACGTCGCCGGTCACCACCGCGATCTCGCCCTCCATGTCGCAGCCCCAGGCCTCGTCGGCGAGCGGGATCGGATCGCGCGGTCCCAGGAACCCGTCCGAGCCGCCCTGGTACATCAAGGGGTCGGTCCAGAAGCTCTCGGGCATGTCGGCGGCCCGGGCCTGCCGGACCAGGGCGACGTGGTTCACATAGGCCGAGCCGTCGGCCCACTGGTAGGCCCGCGGCAGCGGGCTCATCGCGTCGTGCTCGTGGAAGCGGGCCTTCGGCACCGAGCCGTGCTCCAGGCTCTCGGCGAGGCCGCGCAGTTCGGGCCCGCAGCGCTCCCAGTCGTCCAGCGCGGCCTGCAGGGTGAGCGCGATCCGGTCGGCGGGCGAGTACCAGGCGAGGTC
>NZ_JAEUMO010000176.1 GCF_016793285.1 Phenylobacterium sp. | reverse complement strand
AGAACGCCTTCGCCGACGCCCTGGTGGGCGCCGGCGACGAGAAGCAGCTCGCGCTGGCCCCCTCGCGCCTGCAGGACTTCATCCGCGGCATCCGCGAGACCTTCGAACGCGCCGCGCTCGCCGGCGACTCCCCGGTCCTGCGGACCAGCCCGACCATCCGGCCCTACGTCCGCTCGATCATCGAACGCTTCCGCGGCCAGACCCCGGTGATGAGCCAGAACGAGGTGCATCCGCGCGCGCGCCTCAAGACCGTAGGCGCGCTCTAAAGTCTCACATCGCCTTGACCGGCGGCCCCGCCCCGGCCACCACAGGCCCAGTCATCGGGGGGCCTGCATCGTGATCCGTTCGCTCAGAAGCACCGTGGCGCTCGCCGCCGTCCTTGCGCTCGCCGGCGCCTGTACGCCGGCGAAGGACGCCGATCCGAAACCGCCGGCCGCGGCGGCGGCCAAGATCCCCTACGGCGCCAACAAGGCCGCCAGCGGCAGCTTCGTCCACGACGGGGTGACCTTCTACTACGAGGTCTACGGCGCGGGGGAGCCGCTCCTGCTGGTGCATGGCAACGGCGGCAGCCTGGGGATGCTGGCCGCGCAGATCGACCACTTCAAGGGCCACCGCAAGGTGATCGCCATGGACAGCCGCGACCAGGGCCGGTCCGGCGACAGCGCGGGCCCGATCACCTACGAGATGATGGCCGACGACCTGGCCGCGCTCGTCGATCACCTCCAGCTCGGCAAGGTCGACGTCGTCGGCTGGAGCGACGGCGGCATCGAGGCGCTGCTGATGGGCGTGCGACACCCCGACAAGGTGAACAAGCTGGTCGCCATGGCCGCCAACCTGAACCCGGACGCCATCTATCCCGAGACCACCGCCTGGGTCGCTCAGATGAAGACCCAGATGCCGCCCGACCTGGACAAGACCCCCGAGGGCCGCCGCGCCCTGAAGATGCTGAACCTGCTGGAGAACGAGCCGCACATCGACCCGAAGGCGCTGGGCAAGATCGCCGCGCCGACGCTGGTGATGTCGGGCGACCACGACGTCATCCAACTGAAGCACACGGCCGAGATCTACGAGAACCTGCCGAACGCCAACCTGGCCGTCCTGCCCAACAGCACCCACGCGGTCCCCTACGACGACCCGAAGCTGTTCAACGACACCGTCGACCGGTTCCTGAAGACGCCGTTCAGGAAGCGCGACCGCATCGCCGACCTGACGGCCTCGATCGAGAAGGCGACGAAGGAGATGGCGAAGTAGCGCGCCGCAGCGGCTCCGCCGGCGGCCTGGCGCCCCCGGGCGCGTGACGACGGCGTCTGTTGCAGGTCGCCTCACCGGCTGATAGCGGTTCGGCCTTGGGGGCGTGCGCCCCGGTTGAGTCTCGGAATTCGGATGCGGCGACCTCTCGAGCGGCCTGAAGGCACCGGCAGACAGTTCCTCTGGGACCTGCTCACCTTCGAACGCCTGCTGACCGGCACTGTATTCCACCTCGTCTACTGGGCGGGGCTCGGCATCATCGGGATCATGGCGTTCGGGATCCTGGGCGCCACCGTCGGCGTCGCGATCCGCGAGGGCAGCGTCGTCGGCATCCTGCTCGCCCTCGGCGTGCTGGGCGTGGGCGCCCTGGGCGTGTTCGTCGCCGTCCTGCTGTGGCGCGCCTTCTGCGAGTTCTACGTCACGATCTTCAAGATCGCCGAGGACCTGCACGTCCTGCGCCAGGACGTGGAGCGCGAGCGCAGCCAGGGCCGCTGATCTCGCCGAAGCTGCGCCGGCG
>NZ_JAEUMO010000147.1 GCF_016793285.1 Phenylobacterium sp. | reverse complement strand
AAGCGCCATCCGGGGACCAGGTTCACGACGAAGGGCGTGCCGATCCGGAAGTAGCGTCGCGCACCATCACCGCGGCGAAGAAGCCGTCGGTGTCGTGGCGGGCGGGGGTCAGGGACAGGTAGTCCGGGTGGGCGGAGTCCTCGATCTCGGGCGCGACCTCGCTCAGCGGCACGGCGCGGAAGTCGGGGTGCGCGGCGAGGAAGCCTTCGACCTGGGCCTCGTTCTCCTCGGTCAGCAGCGAGCAGGTGGCGTAGACGAGGCGGCCGCCGGGCTTCACCAGGCGTGCGGCGCTGTCGAGGATGGCGGCCTGCAGCGGCAGGAGGGCCTCGAACCCGGCGTGCTCTGCGCGCCAGCGCGCGTCGGGGTTGCGCCGCCAGGTGCCCGTTCCGCTGCAGGGCGCGTCGACGAGTACGCGGTCGAAGCCGCCCTTGTGGCGCTTGACCCACTTGTCGCGTTCGCTGCTGAGCAGGCGGGTCTGGATGTTGTGCAGGCCGGCGCGGCGGAAGCGCTCGGCGCCGCGCTTCAGGCGGTTCTCCAGCACGTCGCAGGCGATGACGACGCCCTTGTTCGCCATGTCGGCGGCGATGGCCAGCGTCTTGCCGCCGGCGCCGGCGCAGAAGTCGACCACGCGCTCGCCGGGCCTGGCGCCCACCAGCAGGGCGACGATCTGCGACCCCTCGTCCTGGATCTCGACCTCGCCGGTCCGCAGCATCGGCATCCGGGAGAGCGCGCCGCGGTCGGTCACGCGGATGCCTTGCGGCGCCATCCGCGTCGCACTCGCCTTCAGGCCGAGCGCGGTCAACGCGCGGAGCATCGCCTCGCGGGTGGACCGCAGCGGATTGACCCGCAGGTCGAGCGTCGGCGGGGTCAGCATCCCGGCCATCTCGCGGGCGAAGGCGTCGCCGAAGCGGCGGCGCAGCGCCTCCAGCGCCCACTCCGGGCATTCGCCGCGCACCTCGTCGGGCATCCCGGGATGCTCGAGCGTGCCGCCCTGGAGCCGCCCCAGCAACTGGCGCTCAGGCTCGCTCAGCACCGCCGCGGCCAGCCGGCCGCCGCTGAACTGGCGCTCGACCTGTTCGCGGGTCGAGCCACGGCCCAGCATCAGCCAGGCCAGCAGGCGGTTGCGGGGCGTCGCGGGCCGCTCGTACTTCGCCAGCCACCAGGTGAGCCGGGCCTGGCTGCGCAGCATCGAGTAGACGAGATCGTAGATCACGCCGCGGTCGGCGTCGGTGAGATCGCGGCGGGCGCGGAACCACGACGAGACCACCGCATCGGCGGGGCGGGGCGCTCGCTCGATCTCCTGGATCAGGTCGAGGGCGGCTTGCAGGCGGGCAGGGGGCGTCACGGCGAGGCGGACCTAGACGCCTTCCGCAGGGCCGTCCAGCGAAGGGGCCAGCGAAAAGGCCCGGAATTGCTCCCGGGCCTTCGCATTCCAACGCGCGTGAAGCGGTCAGACCGCTTCCGGTTCCTCGGCAGGGGTCTCCACCACGGGGGCGCCGGGCTCGCGGTCGTCGCCCTCGATCTGGAACGCGAGCTTGCCGTCCTTGAGCACCACCTGGACGTGGCCGCCCTTGGAGAGCTTGCCGAACAGGATCTCGTCGGCGAGCGGCTTCTTGATGTGCTCCTGGATGACCCGGGCCAGCGGCCGGGCGCCGTAGAGCTCGTCGAAGCCGTTCTTGGCGAGCCAGTCGGCCGCTTCGTCGGACGTCTCGATGGTGACGTGGCGGTCCGCCAGTTGGGCTTCCAACTGCATGACGAACTTCTGCACCACCTGGCGGATGATCTCCGGCGTCAGCGCGCGGAACTGGACGATGGCGTCCAGGCGGTTGCGGAACTCCGGCGTGAACAGCCGCTTCAGCGCCTCGTCGACCTCGTCCTCGGCCTTGCCGCGGCCGAAACCGATCGAGTTGCGCTGGGCGTCCGAGGCGCCCGCGTTCGTGGTCATGATCAGGACCACGTTGCGGAAGTCGATCTTCTTGCCGTTCGAGTCGGTGAGCTGCCCGTGGTCCATGACCTGGAGCAGGATGTTGAAGACGTCCGGGTGCGCCTTCTCGATCTCGTCCAGCAGGACCACCGCGTGCGGATGCTGGTCGACCGCATCGGTCAGCAGGCCGCCCTGGTCGAAGCCCACGTAGCCGGGAGGCGCGCCGATGAGGCGGCTGACCGTGTGGCGCTCCATGTACTCGGACATGTCGAACCGCAGGAGTTCGATGCCGAGGGTGGAGGCCAGTTGGCGGGCCGTCTCGGTCTTGCCGGTGCCGGTGGGGCCCGAGAACAGGTAGCAGCCGATCGGCTTGTTGGCGTCGCGCAGACCCGCGCGGGCCATCTTCATGGCCGAGCTCAGGCTGTCGATCGCCTCGTCCTGGCCGTAGACCGCGCGCTTCAGGTCGCTCTCGAGCTGCTTCAGCGCCTCGGTGTCGGACTTGGAGACCGACTTCGGCGGGATGCGGGCGATCTTGGCGACCACCGCCTCCACTTCCTTCAGGCCGATAATCTTCTTCCGCTTGCCTTCGGGCAGCAGCATCTGGGAGGCGCCAGCCTCGTCGATGATGTCGATCGCCTTGTCGGGCAGCTTGCGGTCGTTGATGTACTTGGCCGACAGCTCCACCGCCGCCTTGATGGCGTCGTTGGTGTAGCGGAGCTTGTGGAACTCCTCGTAGTAGGTCTTGAGGCCCTTCAGGATCTTGATCGTGTCTTCGATCGTGGGCTCGTTCACGTCGATCTTCTGGAAGCGCCGGACGAGCGCCCGGTCCTTCTCGAAGTGCTGGCGGAACTCCTTGTAGGTGGTCGAGCCCATGCAGCGCAGGGTGCCCGACGCGAGCGCCGGCTTCAGCAGGTTCGACGCGTCCATGGCGCCGCCGGACGTGGCGCCGGCGCCGATCACCGTGTGGATCTCGTCGATGAACAGGATCGCGTCGGGGTGGTTCTCCAGCTCCTTGACGACCTGCTTCACGCGCTCTTCGAAGTCGCCGCGGTAGCGGGTGCCGGCCAGCAGCGCGCCCATGTCGAGCGAGAAGATGGTCGACTTGGCCAGGACCTCGGGGACCTGCTTGTTGACGATCTTGCGCGCCAGGCCTTCGGCGATGGCCGTCTTGCCGACGCCGGGGTCGCCGACCAGCAGCGGGTTGTTCTTCGTCCGGCGGCAGAGGATCTGGATGCAGCGCTCGACCTCGGACATCCGCCCGATGAGGGGATCGACCTTACCTTGCTTGGCCTTCTCGTTGAGGTTGACGCAGTAGGCCTCGAGGGCCTCGCCGCCGGTCTTCACCTGTGGCTTGTCCTCGTCCTCGGCGCCCTTCACGGGCTTGGCCTCGGAGGCGCCGGCCTTCTTGGCGATGCCGTGGGCGATGTAGTTCACCGCGTCGTACCGCGTCATGTCCTGCTCCTGCAGGAAGTAGGCGGCATGGCTCTCGCGTTCGCTGAAGATGGCGACGAGCACGTTGGCGCCCGTCACTTCCTCGCGGCCGGAGGACTGGACGTGGATCACCGCGCGCTGGATCACGCGCTGGAAGCCCGCGGTGGGCTTGGCGTCTTCGCCGTCGTCGACGACCAGGCTACGCAGCTCGTTGTCCACGTAGTTCGTGAGCGTTGTGCGCAGCGCGCCGAGTTCGACGTCGCAGGCGCGCATCACGCCGGCGGCGTCCTCGTCGTCGATCAGGCTGAGGAGCAGATGCTCCAGGGTCGCGTATTCGTGCTTGCGCTGGTTGGCGTAGGCGACCGCGCGATGCAGGGACTCTTCGAGCTGGCGGGAGAATGAAGGCAAGAGCGCCTAGTCCTTTTCCATGGTGCATTGCAGCGGGTGCTGATGCCGCCGCGCCGTATCAACGACCTGGGCTACTTTTGTTTCCGCCACTTCGTATGTGTAGATCCCGCAGACGCCCACACCGTGCTGATGGACGTGAAGCATGATCCGAGTCGCGTCTTCGCGCGACTTGTTGAAGAACTGCTCAAGTACGTACACGACGAACTCCATCGGCGTGTAGTCGTCGTTGAGAATCAGAACCCGATACATGCTCGGCTTCTGCGTCTTCGGTTTGGTTTGAGTGATGACCGTCGAGCGAACGCCGGTGTCAGCTCCACCTTCCTTTCGTTCGCTCATGTGTCCGTTCTCCTCGCGGGACCGGTCCGGGCCATCCCAACCCGATTAGATATGCCAGAAAGCGGCTTTTGGAAGGGATGAATCGTCACGGCCTGGGTTCACTCTACGTCGCCAGTATTGCCGGGCAAGCGAGGCGGGGGGACCTCCAGACTGCCCGTTTTCGCGGCGTCCGTGCGGAAAGCTCACTCTTCGTCATACGCATTGCGGGCCCGCAGGATGCGGCCCGAGGTCACCGAATCGGGGCCGAACCTCGCGCGGATCGCGTCGACCGAGCGCTCGGAGGCCAGCGCCTTCTTCTCGTCGCCGGCGAAGAAGTCGTCCGAGGCCTGCCCGGCGTCGATCAGGTCGGCGATGCCGATGCCGATGAGGCGCCAGGGGCGGCCGGTGGCTTCCCGCGCGAGGAGCTCGCGGCCGACCTTGAAGAGCGTATGCGCCGTCTGGGTCGCGACGGGCAGGGTGCGGCGCCGTGTCACGATCCTGAAGTCGGTGGTCCTGAGCTTCAGCGTCACCACGCGGCCCGCGACGCCGCCCTCGCGGGCCTGCCGCGCCACGCGCTCGGCCAGCGGGGCCAGCTTGTCCTCCAGGTCGGGGATGCGGCTGAGGTCCTCGTTGAAGGTGGTCTCGCAACTGATGCCCTTGCGGGCCTCGTTGGGGTTCACCGCGCGGTGGTCGCGGCCATGGGCCAGGTTGTGCAGGCGCAGGCCGTGGGCGCCCCAGCGTTCGGCGAGGACCTTGAGGTCGGCGCGGGCCAGGTCGCCCACGGTGCGGTAGCCGGCCTTTTCCAGCGCGGCGACCATCGCCGGGCCGACGCCGGGCAGGATCTTCACCGGCCTGTCCGCCAGGAACCGCTGCGCTTCGTGACCGATCACCGAGAAGCCGCGGGGTTTGTCGAGGTCGGACGCGACCTTGGCCAGGAACTTGTTCATCGCCAGGCCGATGGAGACGGTGAGGCCGGTCTCGTCCTCGATCCGCTGTTGCAGGCGCCCCAGCGTGACGGCGGGCGGGGCGCCGTGCAGGCGCTCGGTGCCGGAGAGATCCATCCAGGCCTCGTCGAGGCTGAGGTTCTGGATCAGCGGGGTCAGTTCGGCGGCCATCCCCAGGATCCGCCGCGACTCGGTGCGGTACTTCGCGAAGTCGGGCTTGATGACCACGGCCTCGGGGCAGGCCTTCAGCGCCTTGAACATCGGCATGGCCGAGCGCACGCCCTTGATCCGGGCGATGTAGCAGCAGGTGGTCACGACGCCGCGCTTGCCGCCGCCCACGATCACGGCCTGGTCGCGCAGTTCGGGCCGGTCGCGCTTCTCGACGCTGGCGTAGAAGGCGTCACAGTCCATGTGGGCGATCGAGAGCGAGCCTAGTTCGGGATGCGCCACCACACGCGGCGTGCCGCATTTCGGGCAGCGCCGCACGGCCTCTTCGCCGCTCCAGAAGCAGTCGCGGCAGAAGGCCTTCATGCCAGCTCGTCCAGCCGCCAGAGCCAGGCGGCGCCGCGCACGCCCGACGAATCGCCGTGCATCGCCTTCACCACGGGGGTCGTGAACACGTCCGAGAAGACGTGGGGCGCGATGGCGTCCGGCAGGCGCTCGTAGAGCCGCGCGATGTTCGACATGCCGCCGCCGAGGACGACGACGTCGGGGTCGAGGATATCGGCGATCACGGCCAGTCCACGCGCCAGGCGGTCGATGTAGGCGTCGATGGCGTCGAGGTCCCCGGCCGCCACCGCGGCCTCGCCCGAGCGCCCGGCCTCTCGGGCGAAGCCCGTGCCGGAGAGCCAGAGCTCCAGGCAGTTCGTGCGCCCGCACCAGCAGGCGAGCCCCGGCGATTCGGGCCCGCGCGGCCAGGGTAGCGGCGTGTGCCCCCATTCGCCGGCGATCAGGTTGCGGCCTTCCAACAGCCGCCCGTCCACCGTGACCCCCGCGCCGCAGCCGGTGCCCACGATCACCGCGAACGCGACGCCTGCCCCTGCGGCGGCGCCGTCGGTCGCCTCCGACAACGCCAGGCAGTTGGCGTCGTTGGCGTAGCGGACGGGGCGGCCCAGCGCGCGCTCGAGGTCTGACGGGAAAGGCCGCCCGTTCAGCACCGTCGAGTTGGAGTTGCGCATCAGCCCCGTCACGGGCGACGGCGAGCCCGGTCCGCCGACGCCGATCCGGGCCGCCGTGGAGCCCGCCTGACGCTCGGCCTCGGCGACGACGTCGGCGGTGGCGTCGAGCCGGGCGAGGTAGTCCGGCGGCGTCGGCACGCGAACCCGCGCCTGGAAGCGCCCGTCCGCGTCCAGCGCTGCGGCCTCGATCTTGGTGCCCCCGAAGTCCACGCCGATGCGGATCATGTCTGCGGTTCTAGCCCGATCGGGCCGCGCGCGCCCACGCCGGATCGTCGGGCCGCCTGCGGGTCGGTCGGTCCCACGTCGCCTGCGGCCCTACGACCGCACGGCCGCCTCGATGGCCTCGGCCAGGTCGATCCAGTCGTCGAGGCGACGGTGGCGTTCGGAGCGCGGCGCGAAGGGGCGCAGGCGCAGGTCGGCCACATGCTGGAACGTCGCGGTCGCGGGGCTGTGCTCGGCCACCGAGTCGAGGTTCGGCAGAAGGTCGTCGATGAACGCCGTGCGGTGCGGGGTCTGCGCGATCAGTCCTGCGGCGATCGGCCCCTTCGGGCCGGAGTTCAGCACCAGAGGGTGCGCCATCCCGTGCCGGGCCAGCCACTGGGTCCGCAACCGCTCGCCCTGCGCCGGGGCGTTGGAGAGGATCAGGATCTCGGCCGCCTTCGAAAGCCTGTTCAGCGCCGCGACCGCGCCGGGCGCGGGCTCGATCTCATGGCAGTGGCCGCCGAAGAACTCGTCGAAGAGCTTCCGCCCCGTCTCCAGGTCGATGTGCTCCGAGCCGCCGGGCGGATAGACGTTCTGGAAGAGCGCGAACCGCTCGATGCGCATCTCGTAGCCGCGGTCGGCGAGGAAGTCGCCGAACCCCTGCATGAAGAGCCCGAGCACCTCGTCGACGTCGACCAGCACCAGCGGCCGCTCGGCCGGCAGGCCCAGCGAGGCGAGGGTGGGGACGGTCAGGGCAGGGGGCTGGGCCAAGTCACCTCGGTGCGCGGATAACGAAGTTTAAGGATATCGCGGGGAATAACCATCGGCAGGGTGGGGAAGGCCGGACAGCCGGCTGGACCTCAAGCACACTTGTCGGGGCAAATGGCCAAGAAGGTCCTCATCGTCGAGGATAACGAGCTGAACATGAAGCTTTTTCATGATCTGCTCGAAGCCCAGGGTTACGAGACCCTCGAGACGCGCGAGGGCCTCGCGGCGCTCTCGCTCGCCCGCGAGCACCGGCCCGACCTGATCCTGATGGACATCCAGCTCCCCGAGATCTCGGGGCTGGAGGTCACCAAGTGGCTGAAGGAAGACGACGACCTCGCGCACATTCCGGTAGTGGCGGTGACCGCCTTCGCCATGAAGGGCGACGAGGAGCGGATCCGCGAGGGCGGCTGCGAGGCCTACATCTCCAAGCCCATCTCGGTCAGCCACTTCCTGGAAACCATCAAGCGGCTGCTGAACTAGGCCCATGTCCGCACGCATCCTCGTCGTCGACGACATCGAATCGAACGTGCGGCTGCTCGAGGCAAAGCTTTCGGCCGAATACTACGAGGTGCTGACCGCCTGCGACGGGCCGACCGCGCTGGCCATCGCCGCCTCCGAGCGGCCCGACATCATCCTGCTCGACGTCATGATGCCCGGCATGGACGGCTTCCAGGTCTGCCGCCGGCTGAAGGACGATCCCGAGACGCGCCACGTGCCGGTGGTGCTGGTGACCGCGCTGGACGGCCGCGCCGACCGCGTCGCGGGTCTGGAAGCCGGCGCCGACGACTTCCTGACCAAGCCGATCGACGACGTGATGCTGTTCGCGCGCGTCCGCAGCCTGGTGCGCCTGAAGGCCGTGATCGACGAGCTGCGCGACCGCGAGGCCTCGGGCCGCCGCATGGGCGTGATCGCCGGCGCGGCCTCGCGGCTGGGCGGCTCGGGCGGACGTATCCTCATCGTCGACGACAACCAGCGCCAGGCCGAGCGCGTGGCCGCCGAGCTTTCGATCGAGCATCGTCCGGTGGTGGAGACCGAGGCCTACAAGGCCGCGCTCACGGCCCGCGGGCCGGTGGACCTCGTCATCGTGAACACTGGGGCGAAGGCCTTCGATGGTCTGCGCTTCGCCGCGGGGATGCGGTCGGACGAGACGACGCGGCAGATCCCGATCCTGGCCATCGCCGACATCGACGAGCGGCCGAAGGCGGTCAAGGCGCTGGAGATCGGCGTCAACGACATCCTGGCCCGGCCGATCGACCCTGGCGAGCTTGCGGCGCGCGTGCGCACCCAGATCCGCCGCAAGCGCTATACCGACTACCTGCGCTCGAACCTCGATCACTCGCTGGAGCTGGCGGTCACCGACCAGCTCACCGGGCTGCACAACCGCCGCTACATGACCGGCCAGCTCGACGCCCTGATGCGCCGGGCCTGCCAGGGCGGCGAGCCGGTGTCGCTGCTGGTGATCGACATCGACCACTTCAAGAAGGTCAACGACGGCTTCGGCCACGACGTGGGCGACGAGGTGCTGGCCGAGTTCGCCGTGCGCCTGGCGTCGAACGTGCGCGCCATCGACCTGCCGGTCCGCCACGGCGGCGAGGAGTTCGTGGTGGTCATGCCCGACACCGACCTGGAGGATGCGCGCCGCATCGCCGAGCGCATCCGGCTGCATGCGGCCGGCGCGCCGTTCCGCGTGATGGGCGGCGAGGAACTGCTCAGCGTCACGATCTCAATCGGCGTGGCCTCCAGCGCCGGCGCCGACGACACGCCGAACGCGCTCCTCAAGCGCGCCGACGAAGCCGTCTACGAGGCCAAGTCCCGCGGCCGCAACCGGGTCATCGCCAGGGCGGCGTAGCGTCAGGCCGGTCGGCCGTCCCGCCCGTAGATCCACTCCGTCAGCATCAGCCGCGGCGTCGCCGCGGCGTTGGGCATCGTTCCGTGCAGGATGAGCGGGTCCATCACGTAGACGTCGCCCGCCTCGCCCGTCATCTCGCCGACGCGGACCGGCGCCCCGCCGGCCATCCCGCCCGCCTGCATGAAACGCGCGATGCGGTCCTCGCCCGGCCGCCGCGTGAAGAGCGCCTCGAACCAGGGCTCGCGCGCCGTCAGCAGCTTGCGGGCGTCGCCGGACTTCAGGGTGCGGCCGGTCTCGCGCGCCAGGTCGTGCAGGACGCGATGCGAGCCGGCCACGTAGCCCGTGCCGCCACCGCCCGCCGCCAATGGGGAGAGCAGCAGGAACACGCGCGCTACGCGGGGCGGTTCGGGCGCGGCCGGAAGGTCCAGGTGCCACAGCTTGTGCGGCACGTCCCATCGCGCGGTGAAGCCCGGCAAGGTCACGAGGGGCAGACCCCACCGCGGCGGCGGCTTCCACCCGCCCGGTCCAAGCAACTGGTCGATGACCGCCAGCACCTGCGGGCTGGCCATCGCGGCGAAGTCGTCGTTGTGAGCGGCGAGCTGGGCAGGGTTGGCGGTGTGCCAGCTCTCGCGGTGGTCGCGGCGGATGCCGTGGCGACCCGCGAGGCGGCGCCACAGGGTCGCAACCATGGCCTCGACGGCCGGGGGCGGAACCGCGCCGGGCAGCCGCACGACGCCCTCCCGCTCGTACTGCGCATGTTGTTCGGGCGTGAGGCCGGGACGCTCCATCGGAGGGCTCCAAATGAAAGCGCCCCACGGTGAACCGATGGCGCAGCCCGAGGGCCGACCATCGATTCACCGTGGGGCGTCCCCACGGCGACCCCGCAGAGCGCGGAAGGTCGAGGGCAGCGTCCGCCCGGCGCGGCCCGCTGTCAAGGCGGGCTGCCGGGCGCAGGATTCCGATCTATGCTGCCCCCAGGGTTCAGGTCGGGGGACGGAACATGCTGCGGCTGTCGAGCTGGATGGCGATCGCGGTG
>NZ_JAEUMO010000034.1 GCF_016793285.1 Phenylobacterium sp. | reverse complement strand
TGCACGGGGGGCCGCTTCGAGGGACTCGAATGGCGGCCACAAGGCGTGATCGGAGTCAGCCCGCCGGACTTGCGGTGGAGCTGGGCAAGGCGCTTCTGGATATTGCGGGCGCGGACGGCCTCTTCGCCGCCGATGCGGACGGCCGCCTGACGTACTGCAATCCGGCCGCCGCGCGGTTCCTGCAGACGTTCCGCACCTCGACGATCGGCAAGCCGCTGCGGCCCGTGCTCGCGCGGCTGGGCGGCGAGGCGCTGGAACTGCGGTTCCTCACCGCCATCCGCGACCTGACGCCGGTCGAGTTCGTGGTCCCGCGACCCGGCGCCGAAGACGAATGGATCGAAGTGCGCGGCCTGCCGGTCGAGGGCGGCATCGCCTTCTTCCTGCGCGACGTCACCGACCGCGAACGCAGCGAGCGCACGCTGCGGCGCAACGAGCGGCGCCTGCGCTCGACAACCGAAAGTCTGCGCCTGGCCCACCAGGCCGCCCGCGCCGCCACCTGGGAATGGCGCACGGGGGGCGCCCTGCGCTGGCTGGACCCGGCCGCCGCGCGCGCCCTCGTCGGGCTCTCGGCGGGACTGCACGACGAGGAAGCGATCGCCGACTGGCGCACCTTCGTGTTCGACGACGACAAGCCCGCGGTGGGCGAGGCCCTGGCCAGGCTGCGCGACGCCGACGAAGCGGTCTTCGAGTACCGCGTCTCCGCGGCCGACGGCGGCCACCGCTGGCTCCGCTCGAGCGCGGCGGTCATCGAGCGTCGCAACGACGGTTTCCCGGCCCGCGTCGCCGGCGTCACGCTCGACGTCACCGCCCACAAGCTCTACGAGGCGCGGCTGGAGCGCGAGGTGGCCGAGCGGGCCCGCGCCGAGCGGCGCCAGCAGCTCCTGATCCACGAACTGAACCACCGCGTGAAGAACATGCTGGCGACCGTCCAGTCCGTGGCGCGCCAGAGCCTGGGCCGGGCGCGCGACGGCGGGCCGTTGGCCGATTTCGAGGACCGGCTGATGGCGCTGGCCTGGACGCACGACATCCTGACCCGCGAGCGCTGGGCCGGCGCGTCGCTGCGCGCGGTGCTCCAGCGCACCATGGCGCCGCACGCCGGCGGTGAGCGCGTCACCCTCGTGGGCCCGGATCTGCGCATCTCGCCCAAGATGGCCCTTGCGCTCGCCATGGGTGGCCACGAACTCGCGACCAACGCCGTGAAGTACGGCGCGCTGTCCAACGAGAAGGGCCGGGTCTCGGTCCGCTGGCGGCTCGATCCCGAGACCGACCCGGCGCGCCTCATCGTCGACTGGCAGGAGACCGGCGGTCCGCGCGTGGTGGCGCCCCGGACCCGCGGCTTCGGCTCGCGCCTGCTGGAACGCGGCCTGGCGGGCGAACTCGGCGGGGAGGTGAAGATCGCGTTCGAGGGGCCGGGGGTCCGCTGCCGGATCAGCGCGCCCTTCCAGCCCGAGCCGGGGCCCGCGCCGGACGACGCCCTGGACGATCCCGTCTTCGGCCCCCATGGCGAGGCCGCCAGCTTCAGCTCCCGGCCGGCCTGAAGTCGGGATCCACCCGCCTTATGAACTCCTGGGCGGCGGCCGGCGCGCGCACCTTCCCCTCGTGGATCACGAAGGCGTAGACGTCGCGCGGTCCCTCGGGCGGGCCGGTGCGGTCCACGGGCGTGAAGTCCCCCGGCACCTGGCCCTCGGCGTAGGTCCTGAACCGCCGGGCCCAGAGGTCGAGGTCCTCGGCCGCGTAGCCGGTCGGGATGTCGTCGTCGGCCGAGAGCAGGCGCAGGTAGACGAAGTCCGACGTGATGTCGGGAATGAACGGGTAGTTCTCGTTGTCGGAGTTGCAGATCGCGATGCCGCGTTCGCGGCACAGTCCGATGAACTTCGGGTCGTTGAAGGTGGCGTTCCTCACCTCGAACACATGCCGGGCGGGCAGGTCGCCCACCTTCCCCGGCATCAGGTCCATGAAGCCGGCGAAGTCGTCGTAGTCGAACTTCTTCGTCGGCATGAACTGCCACAGGATCGGCCCCAGCCGGTCGCCCAGCTCGGTCAGTCCCTGGTTGAGGAAGTAGTCGACGCTCTGCCGGCCCTCCGCCAGCACCTTGCGGTTCGTG
>NZ_JAEUMO010000266.1 GCF_016793285.1 Phenylobacterium sp. | reverse complement strand
CCTCGGGCCCGATGCTGCAGTACCTGAACCTCTCGTCGTTCGCCGAGCAGATGCTGATCCACGAGAACGCCTGCGTCGCGATCCGCAAGGACATGCCGCTGGACCGCGCCGCCCTGATCGGCTGCGGCGTGATGACCGGAGTGGGCGCCGTCATTCACACGTCGAACGTCCGCCCGGGCGACACGGTGGCCGTCATCGGCTGCGGTGGCGTGGGCCTGGCGGCCGTGAACGGAGCGGCGCTAGCGGGCGCGGGCCGGATCATCGCCATCGACATGGCGCCGGGTAAGGAAAACCTGGCCAAGTCGATGGGCGCCACCGACTTCGTCCTGGGCGGCCCCGACGCGGTGAAGACCGTGCTGGAAATGACCCGCGGCGGCGTGCAGCACAGCTTCGAGGCCATCGGTCTCGCGGCCACCGCCGAGCAGGCCTTCAACATGCTGTGCCGCGGCGGCACCGCCAACGTCATCGGCATGATCCCGGTCGGCCAGACCATCAGCCTGATGGGCGCCGCCTTCCTGGGCGAGAAGCGAATCCAGGGCTCGCTGATGGGCTCGAACCGCTTCCCGGTCGATATGCCCCGCCTGGTCGACGCCTACATGGCCGGCAAGCTGCACCTGGACGACATGATCAGCCGCCGTATCCGGCTGGACCAGGTCAACGAGGCCTTCGAGGAAATGAAGACCGGCGCGGTCGCCCGCTCGGTCATCACGTTCGACGCCTGACGCGCGCACGGAGCGCCTGCGCGCCGCAGGCGCTCCGGACCGAAGGCCGCGGAGATCGCAGAGACGGGCGCAGGCCACGCCTCCAGCGCGTCTGCGCATCTCCGCCAGGTCGGCGGTTTCGGATCAGGCCGGCCCGGCCGGCGCCTTCGCCTTCGGCCGCATCACCAGCCAGGGCGTCGGCTGCTGGCGCCATTCCCATACGGCCAGGAGCTGGTCCAGATGGGTCATGGGCTTCAGGAACGGCGGCATCTCGAACGTCTTCTGCTGCTGATCCACGCGCACGACCTCGTGGGTGGGCGAGAAGCGTTGCGTCATCGTGGCGAGCGCGCCGGCCTGGTAGACGTCGTGGGTCTCGACGATCAGGTTCATGCCGGCCAGCGCCGGACTGAGGTGCGGCTGCAGGATGTCGACCTCCGCGCCCTCGGTGTCGACGAGCACCAGGGTGCGCTTGCCGGCGAAGGCCTCGAAGCCGTCGGGCCGGAACTCGCCGCCGATGATCACCCGGTCGGAGACGCCGTTGCGCGCGGCGAGCTCGGCGCAGGCGGCCCGCGCCCTGGCGTCGATGTCGTAGGCATGGACGGTGACGCCCGGCATCATCCGCGCCAGCCCCACCGCGTAGTAGCCCTCGGCGCACCCCACATCGATCACGCAGTCCAGCCCCTCGGCGGCGAAGGCGGCCAGATGCGGGTGCAGCTCGGACTCGTAGGTGCCGATCAGGCGCGGGATCAGCGCGCCCTCGGTGGCCTTGTCCACGTAGTCCATGCCCTCGAACGGTCCGCTCCAGATGCGGCGGCCCTGCAACTGGATGAAGACGTCGGCCAGCAGGTGCGATCGCCAGCGGCCCATCAGGCGCAGCAGGTTGTAGAGGTCGGCCTGGTCCGGCGTCTCCGGCCATCGATCCATCATGTCGCGGATCATCTTCGTCGCCGCCACGGTGACGGTCATGCGGCTCCTCCTTGCCCGCCGTGGGGGTTAGGCGCTCCCGAGTGTCCGGGCAAGGTCAGCGGGCCAGGGCGCCCGGGCCCGCCGGGGCGCCCGCGTCGGCCAGGGCGACCGCGCGGCTCGGCGCCCCGCCGGCGGCCAGCAGCCGCTCGATGCGCGCCTTCTCGGCCTTGAAGCGGGCGAGTTCGGCGCCGGCGAGGATCGTGCCCTGCGGAACCTTCGCGCCGACCGGGTTCACCCGCCGGCCACGCTGCCACACCTCGTAGTGCAGGTGCGGGCCGGTCGCGAGGCCGGTGGAGCCGACGTAGGCCACGACCTGGCCCTGCCGCACCCGCGCGCCCGGCCGCATCCCCTTGGCGTAGCGGGAGATGTGCGCATAGCCGGTGTCCCAGCCGCCGGCGTGGCGGATCTGCAGCCAGTTGCCGTAGCCGCCCCAACGGCCCGCCTTCACGACCACGCCGTCGCCCGCCGCCAGGATCGGCGTGCCGGAGCCGGCGCCGAAGTCGACGCCCTGGTGGGCGCGGGCGTAGCCCAGGATCGGGTGGCGGCGCCTGCCGAAGCCGGAGGTCAGGCGCGCCCCGTCGACCGGCGTGCGCAGCAGGAAGCCACGGACGTTCTTGCCGTCCTCGTCGAAGTATTCGGCCTCGCCGCCCTCGCGCTCGAAGCGGAAGAACTTCACGCCGTGCAGCTCGGCGTAGTCGAGGTCGCCGGTCTCGATCGTGCGGCCGCTCTCGGTGACCCTGCGGTCGAAGACGAGACGGAAGTCGTCGCCGGGCTGGATATCGCGCTGGAAGTCCAGCTTGTGCGCAAAGAGCCTGGCCGTCTGGGCGATGATGGCGGGCGTGGCGCCCAGCCGCGCGGCGCTCTCGTAGAGCGAGCCCGAGATCTCGCCATCGGCGACGCGGACCTCGTCGGTGACCTTTTCCTCCAGCGAGCGCAGCCGAAGCGCCCCGTCGAACGTGCGCGAGACGGTGACGGACGTGGCGGGGCCGGTGCGGAGCGACAGGCCGATCAGCCGCGCCGGGCGATCGCGGACCTGCGACCGGGCCACGGCCGCGTCGAACGACAGGCCGGCCTTGATGCGGATGGTGTCCATCGCGCCGCCGAGCGCGGCCACGGCCTGGCGCGCTTCGGCCTCCGGGACGCCGGCGCGGAGCACGGCCGCCTCCAGCGTCTCGCCCGAGCGGACCTTCAGTTCGACGTTCTGCGGCCGGGCATAGCCGGGCTGGGCCTCGGCCTGGGTGAACGCGGCGTGCTGCAGGGCGGCCATCGCGCCGGGGGCCAGGCGAGGCGCCTCCGGGTCGTCCAGGCGGGACGCGGCCTGCCAGCCGACCAGGCCCGCGACCACGGTCACGGCTGCGGCGATGGCGCCGGCCTTCAGGCGGAATGAGAACTTGCGCGGACCGGCATCCTGCATGGCGCCCCCGATACTCGACTGTGCGGGTCCGGACGCCGCCGGACCCTGCGTGAAGCGCCCCCGCGCCCGCAAGTGGAGTGGAACATGGCCGCGAGCGCCGCTCGGCGCGCCCCGGCCGATTGTCTCAGGTCGTCAGAGCAGCGCGAGCGCCAGCTCGGGGGGCCGGCACAGCGCCGCGCCCTTCGCGGTGACCACGATAGGGCGATTCACCAGGATCGGCTCGATGATCATGGCCGCGATGATCGCCTCGTCCGAGACCTTCGGATCGGTCAGGCCCAGCGCCTCGGCGTTGGTGCCGCGAACGCGCAGGATGTCGTGGGCGCCCACCTCCATGCGCTTCAGCAGGTCCTGGAGCTGGTCCCTGGTCCAGCCGGCCTTCACGTACTCGACCACCCGGGGCTCGACGCCCTTCTCGCGCAGCAGCGCCAGCGTGTTCCGCGAGGTCCCGCAGTTGGGGTTGTGATAGATCGTGACGTCGCTCATGGCGCGTCGATTACCACTTCGTCCGCAGTCGCGCACGCTACCAGGTGAAGGCGCGCGTTCCGGTCAGGAAGGTGGAGTCGGAATCGTCCCAGGGCATCAGGTCGGCCGGGCGCGCCGGCAACGGCTTGGCCGTGTCGGGCCAGCGGTCGATCCCGGCGACGTAGGCCACGTCCAGGCGTCCCGCGCCCGCGGGCTTCAGGCTGAGTTCCAGCGGCGGGCCCGACGAGGCCCACATCACGCGGACCCACTTGCCGGCCGCCAGGTCCTGGCCGATCGGGCCGCCGCCGAGCGTCTCGACCCGCGCCGGCACGGTGGAGCGCAGGCGAAGCTCCAGCGTCCGCGCCTCGGGCGGCAGCGTCACCGAGAGCGTCAGGCGCTCGTCGGGCCCGCGCACCATGCCGAACGTCGGCGCGGTGGAGGCGATCGGCGCGGCGGGCGCCATGTCGTGCGGCCGCCACCACCACCACTGCTTCACCCGCTGCGGCTCGGCCTGGCTGTCGGCCTTCAGCACCTGGTCGGTCCAGGGCCGGGCGGGGCCGGGCAGCGCGAAGCGCCAGGCGCGGCCGGTGTCCTGGTCCTGCTGGAAGCCGACATAGGTGATCAGCGGATACCGCGGCGTCCAGGGGTCCGTGGAACGGACGATCAGGGTGAGCGCCAGGCCGCCCAGCAGCACCGCCGCGCCGATGATCCGGGCCGGCGAGCGGCCCCAGTCGGGCTGGGCGAGCGGCCAGAGCACCATGGCGGCGGTGACCATCTGGATCGCGAACAGGGGCACGAAGTCCATGCTCTCGAAGCCGGTGTGCGAGATGCCGCCCTGCCAGCCCAGCGCCACGGCGGCGAGCACGGCCAGGAGCAGCAGGTCGAGCGCGTTGCGCTTGGCGGCGAACGACGTGGCCGCCGCCGCCGCCGCCGCGACCAGCAGCGGCCAGGCCAGCACGAAGGCGGCGGGCGCCGCCACCGCCTGCAGCACGACGGTCAGCACCAGGCAGAAGAGGAGCCCCCCGGCCCAGGCGCCCTTGCGGCTGACCGGTCGGCCGAAGGTGAACCAGCCGATGAGCGTGGCCAGCGCGCCGGCGACGGCGGCGATCCAGTCGATCTCCATCGCCAGGGCCGAGGCGGCAAGGCCCGCCGCCAGCGGCAGGAAGGCCACCCACCGGCGGCTGCGCGACAGCTCGGCCGCGGCCAGCATCATGAAGCCCAGCGAGGTGAGCATGATCGCCCACTCCCAGCGCTGGGCCTGGACCATCAGGAACCGTTGCTCCAGGTAGCCGAACTCGGCGCCCGTCAGCCGCCGCGCGAACTGCAGCACCGCCGCGGTTCCGACCCCGGCGAAGGCGAAGGCGCCGGCGCCGCGGAGCAGGTCGGTGGCCGGGAACTCGCCCGACTGCCGCGCCCAGCGGATCGACACCGCGATGAGGCCGGCGATGACCAGGATCAGCACCCACCCGAGCCAGGCGGGGTAGGCGACCAGCACGTCGCCGAACAGGTTCGCGTAGACGGGCGAGGGCGCGTGGCCGGGCAGCCGCGCGGCGAACGCCAGCTCGCGCGAGACCGCGAGCACCTGGTCGCCCATGTCCTGCAGCGAACCGCGATCGAGGTTCTGCGCGTTGGAGGTCGGGCTGTGGTAGTCGAACTGGCGGCCGAGGATGGCGAAGTTCATCCCGTCCAGCCCGGCTCGCAGGCTCTCGGTGAGGTCGGTGTCGTTGGGCATCAGCTCGTAGAGCATCACCGCCAGCGACGAGGAGGCCGGCCGCCGCGCATTGGCCTGGAAGACCTTGATCAGCTCGCCGTTGCGCGCGTGGGTCTGGAACATCTGCACCCGGCCGGCCGAGCCGCGGGCCTCCAGGTTGACGACGAAGCCCACCCGCCTGGCCATGGGGTCGCGGTGGAAGAAGTAGTTGGCGCCGAGCAGCCCCGCCTCCTCGCCGTCCGTGATGACCACGATGACGTCGCGCGCCGGCACGCCGCCGGCGGAAATGGCCCGGACCGTCTCCAGCGCCGCGGCCACGCCCATCAGGTCGTCTGCGGCGCCCGGCGATCCCGGGACGCTGTCGTAGTGGGCCAGGAGGGCCAGCGCCGGGGCGTTGCGGTTGCGGCCCGGCAGCACGCCCACGATGTTCTCGACGTAGGCGCCGCCGAAGATTCCCGGCCGGTCGGCGCGGCTGAAGACGCCCACGCCCGGCCGCACCTGCGGCGAGAGGCCGTACTTGAACATCTTGGCCACGATGGCGTCGCGCACATTGGCGTTGGCGACCGAGCCCACCGGGTGCGGGACGGCGGCCAGGAACCGCACGTCCTGGAACGCCCGCTCGCCCGAGAACTCCATGGGCGAGGTGGCGACGGGCGCCGATTCCGGCAGCACCTGGTCGAGATAGGCGAGGTACGAGCCGGCGATCAGCGCAAGCAGCAGCGCAAGCAGTCGCCCCATGGTCCGTGTCCTCCCCCGGCGCTGAACTGTCGCGAAGCTAGACTGAGCCGACGCAAACGAAAACGCCCGGACCTGCGTCCGGGCGTCTCATGGTCGTCGCTCGTCGGCGCCCGTCGGTCAGGCGGCGATGACGCCTTCCTGCGGATCGCGCAGCACGTAGCCGCGGCCCCAGACGGTCTCGATGTGGTGCTTGCCGTCGGCGGCCGCCGCGAGTTTCTTCCGGAGCTTGCAAATGAAGACGTCGATGATCTTCAGCTCGGGCTCGTCCATGCCGCCGTACAGGTGGTTCAGGAACATCTCCTTGGTGAGCGTCGTGCCCTTCCGCAGCGAGAGGAGTTCCAGCATCTGGTACTCCTTGCCGGTCAGGTGGACGCGGATACCGCCCACTTCGACCGTCTTGGCGTCCAGGTTCACGATGATGTCGCCGGTCTTGATGACCGACTGCGCATGGCCCTTCGAGCGGCGGACCACGGCGTGGATGCGGGCGACCAGCTCGTCCTTGTGGAACGGCTTGGTCATGTAGTCGTCGGCGCCGCCCGAGAAGGTCTTCACCTTGGTCTCGATCTCGGCGGTGCCCGACAGGATCATGATCGGCGTGTTGATCTTGCCGACGCGCAGGGTGCGCAGCACGTCCATGCCGCTCATGTCGGGCAGGTTCAGGTCGAGCAGGATGAGGTCGTAGTCGTAGATCTTGCCGAGATCGACGCCTTCCTCGCCCAGGTCCGTCGTATAGACGTTGAACCCTTCGGACTTGAGCATCAGCTCGATGCTCTGCGCCGTCGCGCTGTCGTCCTCGATCAACAAAACGCGCATTGGCCTCTCCTGCCGCGTCGCCGCATTCCCCAACGGATTCAATGAACCCGCGTATGGCTCGCCGTTAACCTGCCCTACCGTTCTTTAAGACCGGTTAATGGTCCTGGCCCCACGGCGAGAATCGTTAATCTGATTTCAGAATCCGACTCAAGCGGGGCCGCGGAGTCGCTGAGTCGCACCCCTGTTGAATCTTTTGTGATTGGACGGCGCCTTCGAAACAGGGGGCGGGAACGGCTTGTCCGCAACGGGGTTTCTGTCCGCAAGCGAAGCTCGGAGACCCGTGATGACCGACATGCCGAACGTACTCGACAAGTATCGCCTGCCGCTGGACCGCGACCGGATGAGGCAGGCCGCCAGGCTGGCCGGACCGGCCCTGGCGTTCGCCCGCAGGAATCCATTCATCCTTATCGGCGCGGCCGTCCTGGGCGCCGCCGGCGTGGTCGCCTGGAGGAACCGCGAGAGGATCGCCGAGCGGGCCCAGCCGCTGATCGACGACGCCAAGCTGAAGGGCGAGGCGCTGATCGAAGACGCCAAGGCCAGGGGCGAGGAGTTGATCGAGCAGGCCAAGACCGCCGGCGAGGCCGTCGCCGCCAAGGTCAGCCGCACGCGCAAGGCGCCCGCCACGCCGGAGGCGACCGAACTCCACTGACCCGTCACGCTCCGCGCCCGTCCCGGCCCCGGCCGGGGCGGGGCGGGCGGCCGGGCCTGCGACGCCCGGACGCGGGCAAAAGCGTCCAAGGCCAAGGCTGTTCTTCACGACCCCTTAAGCGTGCGCGCGCGATCCTGCGCGTGTCGGGTCTAGGGGTTGTTTCCTTGCAGAGTCTGGTGGCCGCCGTCGAGCGGCTGGATCCCCTCACGGTTTCGGGCCGGGTCGCCGCCGTCAACGGCCTGCTGATCGAGGCCCGCGGCGGCCTGAGCCGCCTGGCCGTCGGCGCCCGGGCCGAGATCGGCCGCTTCAACGAAAAGCCCGTCGCCGCCGAGGTCGTCGGCTTCCGCGAGAACCGCGCGCTCCTGATGCCGTTCGGCCCGGTCGAGGGCGTGGCCCCGGGCGCGGAAATCCGCATCCAGCCGCTGGGCTCGGCGGTCCGCCCGACCAAGGCCTGGCTCGGCCGCATCGTCGACGCGTTCGGCCAGCCGATCGACGGCAAGGGGCCGCTGCCCCAGGGCCTCGCCGCCTACCCGCTCCGCGCCGCGCCGCCCTCCGCCCACGCCCGCGCCCGCGTCGGCGAGCGGCTGGACCTGGGCGTGCGCGCCATGAACGTCTTCACCACCTGCTGCCGCGGCCAGCGCCTGGGCGTCTTCGCCGGCTCGGGCGTCGGCAAGTCCGTCCTGCTCTCGATGCTGGCCAAGAACGCCGACTGCGACGCCGTCGTGGTGGGGCTGATCGGCGAGCGGGGCCGCGAGGTCCGCGAATTCATCGAGGAGACGCTGGGCGAAGAGGGCCTGCGCCGCGCCATCGTCGTCGTCGCCACCTCGGACGAGCCGGCGCTGAAGCGCCGCCAGGCCGCCTACATGACCATGGCCATCGCGGAGTTCCTGCGGGACCAGGACATGGAAGTGCTCTGCCTGATGGACTCGGTCACCCGCTTCGCGATGGCCCAGCGCGAGATCGGCCTCGCCGCCGGCGAGCCGCCGACCACCAAGGGCTACACCCCCACCGTCTTCACCGAACTGCCCAAGCTGCTCGAGCGGGCCGGTCCCGGCCCCATTCGCCCGGACGGCACCAAGGCGGGCCCGATCACCGGCCTCTTCACCGTGCTGGTGGACGGCGACGACCACAACGAGCCGATCGCCGACGCCGTGCGCGGTATCCTCGACGGTCACATCGTCATGGAGCGCGCCATCGCCGAGCGCGGCCGCTTCCCGGCGATCAACGTGCTGAAGTCGATCAGCCGGACCATGCCCGGCTGCCAGACGCTGGAAGAGCGCGAGGTGGTCAAGCAGGCCCGCGAGGCGCTCTCGGCCTACTCGAACATGGAAGAGCTGATCCGCATCGGCGCCTACCGCGCCGGCGCCGACCCGCTGATCGACCGCGCCATCCAGTTGAACCCGGCCGTCGAGGGCTTCCTGAGTCAGAACCCCAACGACGCCACGAGCCTGGACGACAGCTTCGGCGGCCTCGCCGGGATCCTGAACGGAGTTGCGTAACCGATGAGCTGGGCCGACTCCCTCATCAAGCTGTCCACCTATGAGGCCGAGGTGCTGCAGAAGCGCCTGGGCGAGATCGTCGACCGGCGGGCGGCCGCGGAGATGCGGCTGACGATGCTGGAAGCCGAGGGCGAGGCGGAGGCCATGTTCTCCCCCGAGGAGGCCGCCGCGGGCATCTACCGCGCGGGCTTCTTCGAGGGCCTGAAGGCGCGCAAGGCCAGGGTGCGGGCCGAGATCGACGTGATCCTCGTGGAGGAACAGGGCGCCCGCGACGCGCTCGCGGAGGCCTTCGAAGCCCAGAAGAAGTACGAGCACATCGCCGACAACATCCGCGTCGAGGCCCGCAAAGCAGAAGGCCGCCGCGATGCGGCGGCCCTCGACGA
>NZ_JAEUMO010000003.1 GCF_016793285.1 Phenylobacterium sp. | reverse complement strand
CACTTCGCCCAGGGCTTCCGAGGTGACCTTGCCGGCCTCCAGGGTGACGAGCGCGCCCAGGTCGGCCTTGGCGGCCCGAAGCTCCTCGCCGAACAGGCGCACCAGCTCGCCGCGGCGGGGCGCGGGCACGTTGCGCCAGGCCAGGAACGCGGTGTGCGCGGTCTCGATCGCGGCGGTCACGTCGGCGGGCGAGGCGTCATGCACGTTCGCCAGGGTCTCGCCAGTGATCGGTGAGCGGACCGGCCGCGCGCCGCCGGTCCAGAGCGCTTCGGTCACGCCGAGGCGGCCGAGCACGGCGGCGGCTTCCGCCGCGGCGGAGGTGATCTTGGCTTGCATGGTCATCGGTCTACTCGGCGGCGGCGCGGAGGGGGAGGACTTCCTGCGCGTAGTAGCGCCCGAAGCGGTTGGCGAGGAACGCGTGCAGCGGGATGTCCTCCTGGCGGATGAATCCCTTCGCCGGAAGCGCGCCGTCGGCCAGCATGTCCAGCACCGCGCAGATGGCGCCGGCGGTGGTGATCTGGATCGCGCTCTTCACCTCGCCGCCGATCTCCTGGGCGAAGACCTTGTTGACGTAGGTCTCCTGCATCAGGTGGCCCTTCTTCATCCCCGAGACGGTGACGAAGACGATGACGACGTCCTGCATCGTGGCCGGGACCGAGTTCTCCAGGATGTCCTTGAGCACGTCGCGGCGGTTGCGCAGGTTCAGGTCGTTCAGCAGCGCCTTGATGATCGCCGCGTGGCCGGGATAGCGGATGGTCTTGTAGTTCAGGTTGCGGACCTGGCCGTCGAGGGTGTGGCAGAGCGTGCCCAGCCCGCCCGAGGTGTTGAAGGCCTCGTAGGTGACGCCGTCGAGGGCGAACTCCTCGCGCTCCTCCATGGCCGGTGTCTCGCGCAGCTTGCCGTTCACGATCGCCTCGCACGGCTCGCAGTACTCGTTGATCACGCCGTCGGTGGACCAGGTGAGGTTGTAGTTCAGCGCGTTCGAGGGATAGCGCGGCAGAGCGCCGACCCGCAGGCGGACGTCGTGCAACTGGTCGAAGTGCTTGATCAGGTCCCAGGCGGCGATGGTGATGAAGCCGGGGGCCAGGCCGCATTGCGGGATGAAGGCGGTGGCGGCGTCGGCGGAGAGGTCCCGGACCACGCGGCTGGAGGCCACGTCCTCGGTCAGGTCGAGGTAGTGGGCGTCGGCGACCTTGGCGGCGCGCGCGACGGCGATGGTCAGGTGATAGGGCGCGCAGTTCACGACGGCGAAGCAGCCCGCGAGCGCGCCCTCGATCTGGTCCGGATTGTCTATGGCGAGGGCCGCGGTCTCGACCCGCTCGCGGCCGGCGAATTCGGCCAGCGCCTCGCCCGACTGGTCGATGAGGATGACGCTGTAGCTGCCCGAGCCCACCAGCAGGTCGACCACGGTCGAACCGATCTTGCCTGCCCCGACGACGGCGACCTTGCGCATTTCCTGTGCTCCTGCGGCTGAAGGTTGCAGCCTCCCGCCCGCCGGCGCCGCTTTCAACTGGCGTTCGGTCGATATGAGGGATTAGTTTAGGCGTATCGCCGACAATATTGCGCGGACTGACGATGGACGACCTCGACGAACA
The DNA here is from genome assembly GCF_016793285.1 of Phenylobacterium sp. Lineage (GTDB taxonomy): Bacteria > Pseudomonadota > Alphaproteobacteria > Caulobacterales > Caulobacteraceae > Phenylobacterium. The sequence continues at coordinate 18,367 of NZ_JAEUMO010000003.1, read as the reverse complement.
CCTGCTGGCCCGGCTGCGCGAGAACGCCCGCGCGCCCGTCGCCGAACTGGCCCGTGCGCTGGGCCTGTCGCGCACCACGGTGCAGAGCCGGCTCGCCAAGCTGGAGCGCAACGGCACGATCGCCGGCTATGCTGTACGGCTCGCCCCCGCCTACGAGCAGGGCCGTGTGCAGGCCTTCGTGATGCTGACCGTGGAGCCCAAGCAGGCGGCGGCGGTGAATGCGGCGCTGAAGCGGATGGCGGGCGTGCGCAGGCTGCAGTCGGTGAGCGGCCCGTTCGACATGATCGCCACCGTCGAGGCGTCGGGCGTGGCCGAGATGGACGCCACCATCGACGAGATCGGCGCCGTGAAGGGCGTCGAGCGCACCAACACCTCCCTCGTCCTCTCCACCAAGTTCGACCGGTGACGCCGTGAAGATCGTCGCCATCCACGCGCACCCGGACGACATCGAGTGGCTGGCGGCCGGCACGCTGGCGCTGCTGGGCCGGGCCGGGCACGAGATCGCGATCGTCACCGCGACGGCGGGCGAGGGCGGCTCGGCCGAGCATCCGCCCGAGGAGACCGGCCGTATCCGCCGCGCCGAGGCGGCCGAGGCGGCGGCGCTGATCGGGGCGGAGTACCGCTGCCTGGGCTTCCCGGATCTCGGCGTCTTCAACGACGACCCCTCGCGGCGTCGGGTGACCGAGCTGATCCGGGCGATGGCGCCCGACGTGGTGATCGCGGCCTCGCCGATCGACTACCACCCCGACCACGAGGCGATCAGCGTGCTGGTCCGCGATGCCTGCTTCGCGGCGCCGGTGGCCAACTACCGGACGGGCGACGCCGCGCCGCTCGCCGCCATTCCGCACCTCTACTTCACCGACGCCGTCGGCGGCCGCGACCGCGAGGGGCGGCGCCACGCCCGCGATTTCGCTGTCGACGTCGGCGAGACCTTCGCGCTCCGGCGGCAGATGCTGGACCGGCATGTCAGCCAGGCGAACTGGGTCCGGAAGCATCACGCCATCGAAGACCACCTGGCGTCGATGGAGGCGTGGGCCCGCCGCGTCGGCCGCGACTACGGCGTCGAGCGCGCCGAAGGCTTCCGCCAGTACCGGCACGAACCCTATCCGCGCAGGCCGCTCTTGCAGGAGCTGCTCGGCGAGACGGTCCTCACGACCGCGTCCTGAACGTGATGGCCCGGCTTGCCCGGGGGATGCGCGTGGGGTCAGGCGATTTCGCGTTGGCCCGCTTTCGCCGCGTCGTAGCGGGCCCACATCGGCGCGCAGTCGATCATGGCGCGCTCGTCCATCGCGCGGTCGATGGCCATGACGGTCAGGCCCGCCTCCATCGACTCGTAGGGCGTCACCGGGAAGGGCGCGCGGCCCTCCATGGCGGCCAGGAGGTCCAGCGCCATCGCCTGGTCGGCGCCGTTGTGGGCGTCGGCGGTGCGGGTCTCGAAGTCGAGGCGTTCCGGCTTCCCGCGATGCAGGGTGTGGCGGACCATCAGCTTGTTGCGCACCAGGTCGGCGATCAGCGTCCCTTCGGTCCCGGCCACGTACCAGCGCCGTTCGGCCAGCGCGGTGTGGCTGTTGGCGTGGAAGCCGAGGCGCACCCCGTTCTCGTACTCGACCATGGCCACCTGATGGTCGGTGACGTCCATGTCGGACTGGAACGAGTCGTTCGCGCCCGCCCAGCCGGCGTCGCGCAGAGCGTAGGCGGCCGAGCCGTCCTCGTACAGCCTCGGGCGTTCGGCGCGGGCCGAGGTGAAGATCCGCCGCCCGCCGAAACTGGCCACCCGCGAGGGTCGGCTGCCCGCGACGCGGCCGAAGATGTCGAAGTCGTGGACCACCTTGTCCAGGAAGTACGATCCGCCCCATTCCTGGCGGCGGCGCCAGTTGCGGGCGAGGTAGCCGCCGTGCTCGGGCGGCAGGTGTTCGGTGGCGTCGAGGGAGACGATCTCGCCGAGCTCGCCGGAGTCGACCCGCTTCAGCACCTCGCGCACGATCGGCAGCGAGCGCATGACGAGGCCGACGTAGAGCGGCGGCGTCCCGGCCCGGGCGAGCCGGCGGGCGAGATCGTCGGTCTCCTGCTCGGTCCGCACGATCGGCTTCTCGGCGAAGATCGGGACGCCGGCGTCCAGCGTCTCGATCAGGTGCGCGTAGTGCAGGTGGTTGGGCGCGCCCAGCATCAGCAGGTCGTAGGGTCCGCGCGCCAGCAGGTCGGCGACGTCGGCGCAGGGCCGCCCGAGGCGCACCCGGGTCTTCTCCAGGATCGGCGCGCCGACGGGCGCGGGGTCGACGTAGGCGCAGAGGTCGACGTTCCAGCCCACTTCGTCCATGGCCGCGAGCACGTGCGCGATCCGCTGGCCCAATCCGACGACGCCGATGCGGTAGGTTTTCATGGCCGCAAGGTGCGTCCCGAAAACGGCGCTGTCACCCCACCGCGCGCGCCGGCGGCCGCGGCGCGCGACGACGGATCATCGACCCCGCCATGGCGAAGCCGGCGATCATCAGGGCCCAGCTCGCCGGCTCCGGAACGCCGCCGGTCACGGGATTGGGGTTGCCGGGCACGTAGGAGGTGTAGGTGATCTGTACGCCGTTCAGGTCGAAGCCGGGGCTCGCGCCGCCGTTGTCGAGACCGACGATGCGGATGGCGCGAACGACGTCGCCGGCGCCGAAGCCGATCCGCGCCAGGTCGAAGCTCAGCCGGATGTTGGGCCGGAAGGCGCTGTTGCTGGCCAGTCCCAGGCGCGTGAACGTCGTCAGGTCGGAGCTGACGAAGATCTCGGCCAGTTCGTCGGACGCCCCGAGTTCGCTGATGTAGATGTCGTCGCCGGGGCCGTTGGTGATGATCTCGTCGGTGAAGCCCAGGGTGATGTACGAGCCGGTGGGCAGGGAGACGAAGCCGTTGAACGTGACGTCGTTGAAGCCGAGGATCACGTTCGTCGAGACCGGCGCGAAGCCCGGCGCACTGGAGCTCGCGCCGCCGTAGGGGCCGGCGATCGGCCCGGCGCCGCTGTCGAAGAAGTCGAGCACCACATCCGGGAACCCCAGCGTGTAGACCGTCGCCGCCGCGGGCGACGCCGCCGCCGCCAGGCACGTCGCCGCGGCCAGGGTCGAAAGAAGCTTGCGTGCTGCGGATCGGATCATTGTCCACCCCCTGCGTCGCGGACCGGTGGCCGGCCCGTGGTGTCGCCGATGCGCCCCGGACCTCCGGTGCGCGGTTCAGCGACAGATACGCCGGGCCGAGGGCTCGCGGCGTCGGCTGGTTGGCCTAGCCGGATGGCCTAGGCGCCTTCGTCGCAGGCGGATCGCCTCGGGGTCACTTCTGGCGAGGCGCCTTCAGCTCGGACCCCGTGAACTCGCCCATGGGGTCGCGCCGGACGCCCGCCAGCAGGGTGCGGGCGGCGTTCTTCACCTCCTCCTGCACGGCGGTGTCGGCGTCGAGGTCGTCATGGCTGGTGGCGTAGGGCTTCCAGTAGCCCACGTAGCGGTCGAGTTCGGCGGTGGGACCGGCGGCGCAGAGGCGCATGAAGCACAGCCAGTCGGCGATCGCGCGCCGCACGTTTTCGGCGCCCTCGACGTCGCCGTGGACGACCACGGCGAACTGCCGCTTCTCGAGGTGGCGAGGATAGTCCCAGCCGTCGAGTTCGATCTGCTTGGCCTCGCGGGCCGCCTTGCCGTGGGTGCGGGTGGGGTCGGGGTTGCCGCCGTCGGCGCAGACCAGGCGGTCCATCATCAGCTTCAGCGGCGAGGTGGGCGAGTACCAGTTCACCGGCGTGATGATCATGATCCCGTGGGCTTCGACCCACATGGGGTAGATCTCGTTCATCCAGTCCTGCGTCTGGCCGAGGCCGTGGTTCGGGTAGCAGGAGCACGGCCAGTGGCAGAGCGGCGCCGCCGTCGAGAAGCACGCCTTGCAGGGGTGGATGTTGCGCCCGTACTCGGCGGTGAGGCGCGACAGGTCGAGCACGCGCACGGCGGTGCTGTCGGCGGACTCGAAGATGTCGAGCGCCAGCTCGGCGAAGCGCCAGGACTTCGACATCTCGCCCGGGCAACTGTGTTCGCTGCGGGGCGAGCAGTTGACGATCAGGAAGCGGAGCGGGCCATCCCTGTCGTCGTGGCGCGCCTGCGCCTCGCGGATCGCGTCCCGGGCGGCCAGCCACTCCACCGAGAGGTCGTAGTCCGGATCGGCGAACTCCGGCCCGGCCTTGCGGGTGACGGGCGCCTTGCGGTGGCCGGCGTAGGCGTCCCAGGCGACCTTCACGATCCGCTCCAGTTCGGCGTCGAGCGCGCGGAAGGCGGGATCGTGGAACTGCTGCAGGTAGCGCTCGCGGAACTGGCTCTCGCTGAGCGCGGGGTCGGGCGTGCCCTTGCGGGGGTCGGGCGCTTTGCTCATGCGAGCGGCAACGGCTGCCCGTCGGCCCTTGTTCCGTGGGCGCGAAGAAGACCGGCGCGCGGTTACGCGGCCTAAACCAAAAGGCTTCAGAATACAGGCTACTCGGGGGTTCTGGGCGGCTATGAAGTCTCTCTCGCGGCGGTTTCTGATCAGCGTCGGGGCGATGTCGCTGGTGGTGACCATCCTCAGCACGCTCGGCGCATTCCTCGTCTTCCAGCGCGAGCTGTCGAACCGGCAGATCGCGTACCTTGCCGACTATGTGCGCGAGCGCTCGTCCAACGTGGAGCGCCGCTTCTCCAACCTGACCGCTCTGCACAAGGCCGCCGGCGAGGAACTGGAGCGGCGGATGAACCGGCTCTCCGACGCCGACGTCGATCGATTGGCCGACCGCTATTTCCCGATCCGCCCCGACGGCAGCCGCCGCAGCGCGGACAGGTACTTCGACGGAACCACGCAGGACGGAACCTACATCTACGGCATGGGCGCCTTCCTGGCGGACCCCGAGAAGATGACCCGCGACGAGAAACGCGCGGCCGTGGCCGCCTTCGAACTGGTGGCCAACTTCGGCCAGGCGGCGCGCAAGGACTACGACAACTTCTACTTCATCCAACCGCCGGCCACGCGGCTCGTCATGTTCGGTCCCGACCGGCCGGACCGGCTGATGTTCTACCGCCACGAGGCGCCGCGCGACCTGGACATCTCCAAAGAGGAGATGTCGTCGCTGACGAGCCAGGAAAACGACCCCTACGCACTGACCCGCTGCACCAACCTGCAGCGGCTGGTCCAGGACGACGTGGGCGAGCGGCTGGCGACGGCGTGCCTCACGCCGGCCTACGTGAACGGTCGCAACGTGGGCGCCTTCGGTTCGTCGATCGAGCTGACGGGCTTCCTCGCCAACGCCGTGAAGACCGGCCTGCCGGGCGCCCAGACCCTGCTGGTCACCGGCAAGGGCGAGCTGATCGCCTATCCCGGCTTCACCGTGCCGGGCAAGGCCTCGGAGGCCGCGGTGGCCGGCTACGAGAAGCAGTTGCAGTTGAAGACCCTGGTCGGCGCGATCCGCAAGGACGGCCAGCCCAGCGGCGTGATCACCAGCCCAGACGGACGTCTGATCGTCGCCTACGGCCAGTTGGCGGGCCCCGACTGGTATCTGCTGCTGAGCTATCCGAAGGCGTCGGTGGCGGCCTCGGCGGCGACGTCGGCGTCGTGGGTGCTGGGGCTGGGCGCGATCGCGACGGCCCTGCAGACGCTGCTGGTCGTGGTGCTGGCCCGCCGGTTCATCGTGTGGCCGCTGCAGCGGCTGGCGGAGTCGTCCGATCCCTCGGCCTGCAGCGGATCGGCGCGCCCCGACGCGTCGCGCGAGGAGCAGCGTCCCGACGAGATCGGCGTGCTGGCGCGTTCGCTCCGCGCCGAGCGCGAGAAGGTCGAGACGGTGCTGGCCTCGCTGGAGGACCGCGTGGCCGAGCGCACCGCCCAGCTCGAGCGCGCCAACGCCGAGAAGAGCCGCTTCCTGGCCAACATGAGCCACGAACTGCGCACGCCGCTGAACGGCGTAATCGCCGTTTCCGAAACCCTGTCGCGCGAGCAGGCCACGCCCAAGGGCAAGGAGCTCGCCGATCTGATCGTGTCGTCCGGACGCCTCCTGGAGCGGGTGCTGACCGACATCCTAGACTTCTCGAAGATCGAGGCCGGCGAGATCAAGCTGGCGCGCGACGAGTTCGCCATGACCACCCTCGTCGGCCGGATCGCCGAGCTGCACCGGGCGGCCGCCGAGTCGAAGGGCCTGACCTTCCGCTGGTCGGTGACTCGCGAGGCCGAGGGCTGGTTCGCCGGCGACACCGTGCGGCTGACCCAGGTGCTGTCGAACATGCTGTCCAACGCCGTGAAGTTCACGGAAACGGGCGGGATCTGCCTGGAGGTGGACGCGGCCGGCGGCACCCTGGGCTTCACCGTGGCCGACACGGGCATCGGGTTCGACGAGGAGGTGCGCCAGCGCCTCTTCCGCCGCTTCGAGCAGGCCGACGATTCCATCCGACGCCGCTTCGGCGGGACAGGCCTGGGCCTGGCGATCAGCCGCTCGCTGGTGGAGCTGATGGGCGGGTCGATCGAGGTGGCGTCCGAGCCCGGCAAGGGCTCCACCTTCTCGGTGGTCGTGCCGCTGGAGCGCATCGACGGCGAGACGGCCGTCCAGGAGGACGCCGCGGTCGAGGCCTTCGACATCTCGGGCGCCCGCGTGCTGCTGGCCGAAGACCATCCGACGAACCAGAAGGTCGTCCAACTGGTGCTCGACTCCGTCGGCATCGTCCCGGTGATCGTCGAGAACGGCGCGCTCGCCGTCGAGGCGCTGAAGGGCGGCCGGTTCGACGTGGTGCTCATGGATATGCAGATGCCCGAGCTGGACGGCCTGTCGGCCACGGTCCAGCTCCGCGCGCTCGAGCGCGCCGGGGGCCTGCCGCGAACGCCGGTGATCATGCTGACCGCCAACGCGCTGGACGAACATGTGCGCGCCAGCCTGGAGGCCGGCGCCGACGCCCACCTCTCGAAGCCGATCCGCGCCGATGCGCTGATCGAGGCGATCCTCCACGCAATGGCCGGGTCCGGGGCCCGAGCCGAAGCGGCGGCCTAGCGGGCGGCCGGAGGCGCATTCCGCGGCCTCCTTCTCATGCCCGGATGACGGATGGCCCCTTCCCCGCCGGCGAGGAGAAGGGGCCCCGCGACCGATCGGCTACGGCCGCTCGTTGCCGAAGATGACGGTGCCGGCGGCGCCGAACATGCCGCCGACCCCCTGGCAGACGCTGATCTTGGCGCCCGGCACCTGGGCGGGGGCGATCCCGCGCATCTGCCGCACGCTCTCCTGCAGGGCGTACATGCCGTACATGCCGGAGTGCATGTAGCTGAGGCCGCCGCCGTTGGTGTTGAGCGGCAGCTTGCCGCCCGGCCGGGTGTTGCCCTCGCGGATGAAGGCGGCGGCCTCGCCCGGCTTGCAGAAGCCGAGGTCCTCGAGGCCGTACAGCGGCAGGTGCGCGAAGGCGTCGTAGACCATCAGGTGGTCGACGTCGGCGTGCTTGATGCCCGCCTCCTCGAACGCCTTCCTGCCCGAGATCCTGAACGCCGTGGACGACGTGGCGTCGTACATCTGGCTGACCAGCGGGGTCTCCACGCTCTCGCCGGTGCCCAGCACGTAGACCGGCTTGGTCGGGAAGTCCTTCGCGCGGTCGGCCGAGGTCAGGATCAGCGCGCCGCCGCCGTCGGTGACGAGGCAGCACATGAGGATCCGGAACGGCCAGGCGATCATGCGGCTGTTCAGGACGTCGTCGACGGTGATCGGATCCTTGAAGGTGGCGCGCGGGTTCTTCGCCGCCCACTCCCGCTGGACCACGGCCACGTTCGCGAGGTCCTCTTCCCCGAGCCCGTAGGTCTTCAGGTAGCGGAGCACCGGCACGGTGAACATGCTGGGCGGACCGACCGGGCCGTAAGGCATCTCGAACTGGCCGGCGAGGCTGGACGGCGCGGCGCCGAAGCGGCCGGCCCCCACGCGGCTCTTCCCGCTCTCGCCGTGGGTGACGAGGATGGTCTTGGCGTGTCCCGCGGCGATCGCGGCGGCCGCGTGGCGGACGTGCAGCATGAACGAGCAGCCGCCCACCGACGTCCCGTCGGCGTAGGTCGGCTTGATGCCCAGATACCAGGCGAGCTCGGTGGGACTGATGCCGGCGGTGGCGACGCCGTCGATGTCGCTGGGCTTCAGGCCCGCGTCGGCCATGGCGTTCAGCGCGGCGTCCGCATGCAGCCCGATCACGGACTGGTCCGGAATGACGCCCATCTTGGTGGTTTCCGCGGCCCCGACGACCGCGACGGATCCTGGCTTCATCTCCTGCGTCTCCCTTACTTGGCCGGCGCGAAGAGCGGCAGGCTGATGTCGTCGCTCTGCTTCGAGAACGAGACGGTCAGAGGCATGTCGAGCCGCAGCGCCTCGGGCGTCTGCGGGCAGTCGACGATGTTGGTCATCATGGTGGGGCCCTCGGCCAGCTTCACGACCGCGATGGCGTAGGGCTCGGTCCCCATGTCGGGACGCGGGCGGTGGTTGATGACGTAGGACCACAGGATCGCGTCGCCGCTGGCCTTGTAGGCCTCGACGTCGCGGCTGCCGCACTTGGGGCAGAACGGGCGCGGCGGGAAGTAGCTGTCGGAACAGGCGGTGCAGCGTTGCAGGCGCAATTCGCCCTCCTTGCAGCCGTCCCAGAAATGGCGGGTCTCCGGAGTGGCCTCCGGCAACATGCGTGGCATCTGAAATCCATCCCCTTCGAAAAATCGGTCTGTCCCCGCCCGTCCTCGAGCGGACAGGCAGGCCTCATCTGGAAGTCCCGCGTCGTCGCAGATGCGACCGCACGGGGCCGCAAATCGGCGGCGCGCCAGCAAAGACGAGACGGCGGCGCTTGTCACCCCTGCCGCCGCGACAGCCGAACATGGCGAAGATCAAATACTCCGGAGAGCGAGGCTTGAGGGCGGCCCGCCAGGTTGGCGGCGTCGCCTGCTGTCGCGGGCGGCGCGATGCGACACGCCAGAGGAGTCTCCCCATGCCGCGCCAGAGCCAACCCGACCAGTACGTCTTCACCTTCGGCGCCGACGGCGTCGTGACCGCGGTCGCCGAGGTCGGCAGGAACGGCCGTCTCGACAACGAGAAGATCGAGCGAGGCGAGAGCTACCGCCTGATCGACGGCTTCGTCGTGAAGACCGAGGTCGACGGGCGCGAGCAGGAGTGGGAGGTCTACGCAGACCGCGACGGCGACGGCCGCTGGGTCGAAGTCGGCGAAGGCGAGGGGGCGTTCCACCAGGGGCTGCTGGCCCTCTTCGGCGGAACGCCCGTGAGCGGCGCAGCGCCGCCGGCCGCGCCGGGCGGCGAGGAATACGTCTTCCAGTTCGACGCGACGGGCGCCGTCACCGCGGTGTTCGAGCGCGAGCGCGGCGGCCGCCTCGATCGCGAGGACATCGAGCGGGACGAGTCCTATGCGCTGGTGAACGGCTTCGTCGTGAAGACCGAGATCGACGACGGGCGGATGGAACAGACCTACTACGCCGATCCAGAGGGCGACGGCGTGTGGGTGGAGATCGCCCAGGTGCTGCCCGGCGCCTCGGGCGTCTCCGCCACCCCCTGGTAGACGGGGTTCGACGGCGGCGTCCGGCGGGTGCAGGATCGCCCCATGAGCGCCGCCTTCGATCTCGAACGGTTCGTGGACGCCCAGGACGCCGACGGCGTCTACGACCGCGCGCTCGCCGAGCTCAAGGCCGGCCGCAAGCAGAGCCACTGGATGTGGTTCGTCTTCCCGCAGCTTCGCGGCCTGGGCATGAGCCACATGGCGCAGAGGTACGGCCTGGCCGGCCTCCCGGAGGCGGCGGCGTATCTGGGCGATCCCGTGCTGGGGCCGCGATACCGGGCGTGCGTCGCCGCGCTCAACCGCCATGAGGGGCTGAGCGCCAACGAGATCATGGGCACGCCCGACGACCTGAAGCTGCGCTCCAGCCTGACGCTGTTCGCCCTGGCGGCGCCGAACGAGGCCGGCGTGCGCGCCGCGCTGGGCCGCTATTTCGACGGCAGGCCCGATCCGCGGACGCTGGAGCTCCTGCGCTAGGATGGCGCCCGGCGTCGCGGCCTCCGCGCGTGTCGGTCAGGAGACCAGGGTGTTCTCGGCCTTCATGGCGGCGTAGGCGCGGCGCAGGAGGGCGGCGGCGTCGTCGATCTGGGCCTGCCAGCGGGCGAGCTCGCGGTCGTAGTGGCCCTCTTCCAGCTTCTGGACGACCGGATCGGTCGCCTCGGTCCTGCGCTTGGTCGCGGCCATGGTCTGCCCACCTCTGTTCCGGGCGGACAGTGTGCGCTCGTCGTGGTTTCGGGCGCGTTGACGTCGTCAGACCGGGGCGGTCGAGATCTTGCGGCGCTCCGTCGCAGCCAGGAGTTCGGCCCAGATCGCATCCTGGCGCGCCATGTCGCCCGCGGCCTCGGCGGCGGCGTGGGCGTCGATCAGGCGCGCGCGAAGGCGGTCGTTCTCGGCCCTGAGGGCGGTGAGACGAAGGTCGGGGTCGTCACCGGCCTCGCCCAGCAGCACGCGGACGGCGCGGTTCTCCTCGACCAGGATCGCGGCCTGGCGGTCCCAGACCTCGGCGGCGATGCCCAGCAGCATGGCCGACAGGCCGAGGTCGCTGGCGCGCTCGGCCTCGGGCACGCCCGGCATGGCGTTGCGCGCGGCGAGGCCGGCCAGTTCGGCGAGGACGGCGGGAACGGACGGGTTCATGCGAGCTTCCCCATCACCCGCAGCATGGCGCGGTCCTGGGCGTTGATGAGCCACCAGGCGGGGTAGATCATGATCGGCGCGGTGTTGCCGCCGCGGTTGAAGGCGGCGGCCGAGCCCACCCAGATTCCCTGCGCCTTCACGCAGTTGAAGAGGATCCACCAGTGCAGTGCGGCGGGGTCGGCCTCGAGGCCCGACGCGCGCTCCCAGATGGCGATGGCCTCGTCCTGGCTCGCGAGGCCGCCGGCGCAGCCGGTGCCGAAAGCCCAGACCGGCTGCAGGCTCCAGCCCAGGTCCTCCAGCGGATCGCCCAGGTGGCTCATCTCCCAGTCCAGCACGCCGTGGATCTCGCCGGCCGGGTCGTAGAGGAAGTTGCCGGTCCGGAAGTCGCCGTGGACCACGCTGAGCTTCTGCGCCGGCGGCGGCGGGTTGGCGCGCAGCCAGCGGATGGCGGCGCGCGTGATCGGCAGGGGCTCGGCCTGGTCCTTGTCGATCAGCCCCTCCCAGTGGTCGAGCTCGCGCGTCCAGCAGGCGTCGAGGGCCGGGCTCTCCATCCATTTCGTCAACCCGACGGCCTCGGGATCGGCCTTGGCGATCTCGCCCAGGATGGTCCACTTGCCCTCGGCGACCCTCGCCAGCACCTGCGGCGTGGCGGTCGCGAACAGCATCTGCGGCGAGGCCTGGAAGCCGGCGATCTCCTCGGCGACGAAGAAGGGGTGGTCGAGGTGCTCGTGGCCTTCCTCCAGCCAGAGCATCTCGGGGACCGGCACGGGCGAGCCGCGGAAGGCGCGGTAGGCCTCGAACTCCACGCGGCGTTCGGTGTCGATCAGGCTGGCCGGCGGGTCGCGGCGCAGGATCATGCGCCGCTCGCGGACTGCGCCGTCCTCGCTCCAGCTCAGGACGAAGCGGTAGGTCTCGCGGCTGGCCCCGCCGGAGATGCGCTCCAGCGACGACACCACGACGCCACGCGCCTCGGGCATCCGGCCGGCGATGTAGGCCGCCAGCCGCGGTTCCAGCGGATGGGCCAACTCAGGCCAGCGTGAAGCGGATGGGCAGGCGCTTGGGCCCGTTGACGAACACCGCCTCGCTCATCCTGGGCTCGCCAGCCAGTTCGACCGACTTCAGGCGCGGGATCAGCTCCTCCCAGAGGATCCGCATCTCCATCTTCGCCAGGTGCTGGCCCAGGCACAGGTGGGCGCCGTAGCCGAAGGCGAGGTGCCTGTTGGGCTTGCGGTCGACGCGGAAGTCGTCGGGCGCCTCGAACACCGCCTCGTCGCGGTTGCCCGAGGCGTAGCAGAGCATGATCCAGTCGTTCTTGCCGATCTTGCGGCCGGCGAGTTCGGTGTCCTGGGTCGCGGTGCGCATGAAGGTCTTCACCGGCGTGGTCCAGCGGATGGACTCGTCCACCAGGCCCGGGATCAGCGACGGGTCGGCCCGCAGCTTCGCCAGCTCCTTCGGCCGTTCGGCCAGCGCCCACATGGCCCCGCCCACGGACGACGAGGTGGTGTCGTGCCCGGCCGCGGCGACGATGATGTAGTAGCTCATCGCCTCCAGGTCCGAGATCGGCTGCCCGTCGATCTGGCTGTTGGCGATGATCGTCGCGAGATCGTCGGTCGGGTTCTTGCGGCGGTCTTCCGAGAGCGCGCGGAAGTAGTTCGAGAAGTCGATGATGACGCCGAAGTCCATCTGCGGCTCTTCGGTCGCGGCGCCCGCGCCGACCTGCGGCGCGCCGGCCTCACCTTGGCGGCCGAGTTCCGGATCGGCGGCGCCGAACAGCTCCTGCGTGAGCTTCAGCATCCGCGGCTCGTCGCTCTCGGGCACGCCCAGGATCGTCATGATGACGTGCAGCGGATAGTGCAGCGCCACCTCGTTCACGAAGTCGCACTCGCCGCCGAGCGCGGCCATCTTGTCGACGGCGGCGCGGGCGATCTTCCGGATCCGGTCTTCGAGCCCGCGCAGGTTCTGCGGCATGAACCAGCCCTGGGTCAGCGCCCGGTACTTCGGGTGGTCCGGCGCGTCCATCTGGACCAGGGTGCGCAGCAGATGCGGGCTGCCGCCCATCATCTCGCGGACGCGCTTGTCCATCGCCTGGGTGGTGAGCGTCGGCGAGCGGTCGCCGGAGTGGAAGAGGTCGTTCTGGCGGCTGATCTCCAGGATGTCGGCGTGCCTGGTCGCCACCCAGAACGGGTCGATGCCCTCGATCTTGGCCACGCCGAACGGCTGGTTGGCCCGCAGCCACCGATAGGTCTCGTAGACCTTGCCCGAGGCGTAGTCGGTAGGGGTCGCCAGGGTGTCCGCATGGTTCTGCGGGATCCGGTGGTCGGCCGCCGTCATGACGCTCATTTCGTCGAATCGTCGTCGGCCTGACGCGAGGTCACGCGGGACGACGCCTCCCGTTTGTCCTTAGAACTGGCGCGGAGTTGATACCCGCACGCGGCGGCCCGCAAGCATGACCGCGCGTCAACCGGAGGGAGTGCTGGCGATGCTGACCAAGGGCGACGACTACCCCATTCACCAGACGCCGGAGCCGATCGCCTACGCGGGGTCGGACCGCAACTTCTACGACCGCTACTTCTTCAACGCCTACGCCCCGGACGGAGCGGCGTTCCTGGCGGTGGCCTACGGCGTCTACCCGGCGCTGAACGTCGCCGACGCGCACATCGCCATCGTCAAGGACGGCAAGGAGCGCTGCCTGCACGCCTCGCGCATCCTGGGCCTGGAGCGGATGGACCTGCACGTCGGGCCGATCTCGATCGACATCCTGGAGCCGCTGATGCGCCTGAAGGTCTCGGTCGCGAAGACCGAGGGCATCGCGGGCGAGATCACCTTCGAGGGCCGCGCCTTCCCGATCGAGGAACCGCGGTTCGTGCGCCGCAACGGCCCGCGCCTCTTCATGGACTACACCCGGCTGACGCAGAACGTGCGCGTCTCGGGCTGGGTCGAGGTGGACGGCGAGCGGATCGAACTGAGCGGCTGGGTGGGCACCCGCGACCGCTCCTGGGGCATCCGGCCGGTGGGCGCGCCCGATCCCCAGCCGACGCCGGGCGGGACCTTCGCCCAGTTCTTCTGGCAGTGGTCGCCGCTGAACTTCCGGGACCGGAGCGTCTACTACCACATCAACGCCGACGCCGACGGCAAGCCCTGGAACACCCGCGCGGTGATCCTGGAGGACGGCGCGGGTCCCGACGGCGGCTTCCACACCGAAGCGGCGACCATGGCGATGGAGCTGATCCCTGGCACCAAGCACGCCAGGTCGGGGGTGCTGACCATCCCGATGGACCAGGGCGCGGCGACGGTGAAGATCGAGCCGGTGGCCACCTTCCTGATGCGGGGCATCGGCTACGGCGGCGACTGGCGGCACGGCGGGCTGAAGGGCGAGCTGGCCGTGGCGCGCGAAGACCTCGACTGCGAGAACTTCGATGTGGCCGACATGGGCAACCTGCACATCCAGGCGATCAGCAAGGCGACGCTCAGCGTGCCGGGCCAGCCCGACCAGCGGGGCGTGGGCGTGTTCGAGCAACTGATCCTGGGCCCGTACCGCCCGCTGGGGCTCTAACCGCCCAGGCCGCCGTTCTTGCTGAAGACGTGCATCAGGCGTGCGGCGGCGGGCAGCATCAGGGCGCCCAGCAGGGCCGGGAAGATGAAGAGGATCAGCGGGACGGTCAGCTTGGCCGAGAGGCCGAGCGCCTTCTCTTCCGCGCGCAGCATGCGCTTGGCGCGCATGTCGGCGGAGAAGACCGAGAGCGTCTCGCCGAGGCTGGTGCCCATCTCCTCGGCCTGGCGCAGCATGGTGGCCAGCGCTCGGGCGTCGTCGATGCCCAGGCGGTCGGCGAAGGCGCTCCAGGCGTCCTTTCGGGCGCGGCCGGCGCGCAGCTCCAGCACCAGGAACCGCAGATGCACCGTGAGGTTCGGGTAGCGCCGCTCCAGTTCCTCGGTGACGCGGGTCACGGCGGCGTCGAGCGACAGGCCGGCCTCGACCGAGGCGACCAGCAGGTCGAGCAGGTCGGGGAAGCCCTCGCTGTATTCGCGCTCACGGCTGGTCTTGCGGTTCTTCAGCACGAATTCCGGCCCGTAGATGGCGACCAGGGACACGCCCACGGCCAGGGCCAGCGCGCCCAGGTTGCCGCCCTTCTTGCCGATGATCGCCGGCATGGTGAACATCACGCCGACCGTCGCCAGGGCCAGTGCGACGGCCTTTACGCCGAGGAAGATGACCGGCGCCTCGCGGCTGTAGAAGCCCGCCTGCATCAGCTTCGAGCGCAGTTGCGAGACGGCGACCGGATCGCGCACGGCGCTCTGCTGGCCCAGCGTGCGGACCGTGGAGAGAACCTGCTCGGCGAAGGCGCCGCCCGATTTCTCGACCAGCGGTCCCGGACGGCCCCCGCCCGGGGCGGCGGGCGCCGTCCCGGCCGCGGCGAGACGGTTGCGGCGGAGCGACCGCACGCGCAGCTCGCCCACCGCCAGGACGCCGAGGCCGCCCAGCGCGCCCAACGTCAGCACCAGGCCCACGACGTAGATCAGGGTCTCCATCGGCATGGGGTCAGAGCCTCATGTCGATCATGCGCCGCATGATCAGGTTGCCGAGGAAGATCCAGAAGCCGAGCCCCGCGAGGCCGTACTTCACCATCGGCTCGTCGATCACGTCGCCGTAGAACTTGGGCGAGATCATCACGATCAGGCCCAGCGCCAGGAACGGCGCGGCGGTCAGGATCATCGCCGAGGCGCGGCCCTCCGAGGACGCGGCCTTGATCTTCAGGCGCATCTTGTGGCGGTCGCGCACGGTGTTGGCGTTGAGCTTCAGGAGGCCCGTGAGGTTGCCGCCGGTCCGCTCCTGCAGCCGCACGGTAGCGGCGAAGAGGTCCACGTCGGGATGCTGGCAGCGCTCGGCCATCCGCTCGACCGACTGCTCCAGCGTGGCGCCGTAGGCGATCTCGTCGGCGGCCATGCCGAACTCGGTCCCGATCGGGTCGCTCATCTCGCGGCCGACGAGGCCGACGGCGGCGGGCACGGGATGGCCGGCCTCGAGGCTGCGCACGATGATGTCGAGCGCCTGGGGGAGCTGGAAGCCCAGCGCCGCCGCGCGCTTGCCGGCCGCGTACTTGAGCACGCCCAGCGGGACCAGGACGCCGCCGATCAGCGCCCCGCCCAGGCCGAACAGGGGATTGCGCAGCAGGACGCCGGCGCCCGCCGCGCAGATCAGCGCGGCGGCCACGGTGTAGAGGATCCACTTCTTCTGGTCGTAGGGCAGGCCGGACGCGACGATCAGGTCGGAGAGCCACCGCATCGCGCCCTTGGTCCGCGCGCCGGCGGCGGTCAGGCCCCGCTGCTTGCGCAGCTCGACGACGAGGGCCGAGATGCCCTCGATCTTCTCGCCCACCTTCAGGCGCCGGTTCAGTTTGCGCTTCTGGGTCGCGACCGTCAGCAGGCCCGACAGGCCCTGCACGCCGGCGAAAACCGCGGCGCCGATCATGATCATGACGATCAGCCTGGCGTCGATCTCGAGGCCGGGCATCACGCCAGCGCCTTGTTCGGGTCGAAGTTGGCGGTGTCGTAGGCGATGCCCCGGCGCAGCATCTCGTCCAGCGCGCGCGGCCGCAGGCCGGTGGCGCGGTGTTCGCCGTGGACCGTGCCGTCGGCGTCGGTGTGGGTGCGGTGGTAGAGGAAGATGTCCTGCATCTGCACGACGGAGCCTTCCATGCCCACGATCTCGGTGACGTGGGTCACCTTGCGCTTGCCGTCCGACAGGCGGTTCACCTGCACGACCATGCCGACGGCGGCGGCGATCTGGTAGCGCACGGCGTCCGCGCCGATGTTGAGGCCGCCCATGGCCACCATCTGCTCCAGGCGGCTGATGGCCTCGCGCGGGTTGTTCGAGTGGATCGTGGCCATCGAGCCTTCGTGGCCGGTATTCATGGCCTGGAGCATGTCGAACGCCTCTTCGGCGCGGACCTCGCCCAGGATCACGCGGTCGGGACGCATCCGCAGCGCGTTCTTCACCAGCTCCCGCTGGCGGATCTCGCCCTTGCCCTCGATGTTCGGCGGCCGGGTCTCCATGCGCACCACATGCGGCTGCTGCAGTTGCAGCTCGGCGGCGTCCTCGATGGTGATGAGGCGCTCGCCGTGGCTGATGGCGGCCGACAGCGCGTTCAGCAGCGTCGTCTTGCCCGAGCCGGTGCCGCCCGAGATCACGGTGGAGACGCGGCTCCTCACCGCGCCGTGGAGGAACTCGGCCATGCTCGGCGTCATCGCCTTGAACTCGACCAGCTTCTCCAGCGTCAGCGGGCTCTTGGAGAACTTCCGGATCGAGACCGAGCAGCCGTCGATGGCGATGGGCGGGATGGCCGCGTTCACGCGGCTGCCGTCGGGCAGGCGGGCGTCGACCATCGGCTGGCTCTCGTCGATCCGGCGGCCGACGCCGGCGACGATGCGGTTCACGATCCGCAGGAGGTGGTCGTTGTCGCGGAAGCGGATGGGGGTGAGCTCCAGCTCGCCGCGCCGCTCGATGTAGACCTGATAGGGGCCGTTGATCAGGATGTCGTTGATCGACTCGTCCTTCAGCAGCGGCTCGATGGGCCCGAGGCCCACCATCTCGTCGAAGATCGAGGCGCCCAGCACCTCGAGTTCCTTGGCGTTCAGCGCCATCCGCTCGTCGCGGGCGAACTGGGTGACCTGGCCCAGCACCTGGCGGCGGAGTTCGCTCTCCTCGAGCTTGTCCAGCTTGGCGAGGTCCAGTTCGTCGATCAGCTTGGCGTGCAGCCGCAGGCGCAGGTCGAGGTGGGCGTCGCGCGGCGGCGGGCCCTTGGGCGCGGGTTCGGCTTTCGGGGCCGCAGCGGCCGGCGCGGCGGTCGCCACGGCAGGCTGAGGCGCCGGCGCGGGAGCCGGGGCCGGAACGGGACGCGCGAGACTGAAACGGCCCATCGGCTATGCGGCCTTCGCGGGCTGGTCGCGGCGCGGCGGCTGGACCGACAGGCGCTCGACCAGCGTCTGCACGTCCTTGACGATCTTCGACTTCGGCCGGTGCTGGGCGATCGGACCGCCCAGGTTGACCGAGGCGGCCGCGGCCTCCCAGTCGGAGCTGATGCCGGCCTCGGCCTTGCGCTGCAGCGCCTTCTCGGCCTCGGTCACCGACGGGGCGGGGCCGAACATGCGGCTGGCCAGGCGGTTCAGCACGATGCGGGGCTTGAGGCCCGTCCCGAGCCCATCCTCGATCTCGTCGGAGCAGGCGCGGGCGGCCAGCAGCGCCGGGACGGTCAGCTCGGAGATGACCAGCACCTCGTCGCAGCCGGCCAGCGCCTCCAGCGTCCACGCGCGACGGTGGCGCGGCAGGTCGAGGATGACCCACTCGTAGCACTCGCAGGCGACCTCCAGCATGCGCAGGACCGCGTCGCGCCCGACGGCGTCGAAGGCGTTGGCGTCGCGGACCCCCGCCATCAGGTCCAGGCCTTTGGACACTGGCGTGACGAAGGCGTGCAGCATGGCCGCGTCGATGCGGTCGGCGGCCTGGCCGAAGTCGGCGAGCCGGGTGGTGGGCGAACAGCCGAGGTAGGCCGCGGCCGCGCCGTCGGCGAGGTTCAGGTCGACCAGGCAGACCGCGCGCTCCTTGCCCGAGCGGGCGGCGAGCGTGTGGGCGATCTCGATGGCGATGGTCGTCGCGCCCGACCCGCCGACGGCGCCCGTGACGCCCCAGCAGCGCGAGTTGATCTCGGCGCCGG
>NZ_JAEUMO010000001.1 GCF_016793285.1 Phenylobacterium sp. | reverse complement strand
CGAGACCGCCGCGCGGGTGCGCTGGACGCCGAACTCGGCGAGGCCGTGGTAGTACATGACGATCCGCTTGCCGGCCTCGTCGACGTGGACGTCGGGCGAGGCGACATGCGGCAGGCTGGCGTCCTCCATCGGTGTCGGGATGCCGGCGTAGGCCACGGGGTCGCGCTTCTCGGCCATCTCCTTCAGCCGCGCCTCGGCCTCGGGCGTGCCCGCGAGCGTCGCCGGCAGCTTCGACTGAGAGAACTGCAGCGACCCCGGCGCGTGGACCCTCCACGGCCCCTCCAGGCGGTCGGCGTAGGCGAGGCGGATGTAGTCGCCCTTGTGGTCGGCGAAATAGAGGTAGTAGGCCCCCAGCCGGTTCGGGAGCCACCGCGGCGCCGCGATCAGCGACGGCCCCTCGATGTTCGCCCCCATCCGCGCGTCCATGCCGGGCGCGACGATGGGCCGGTCGACGAGCCGGCGAACGCCATAGCCGCCCACGCCCGCCGCGAGAGCCGGAGCGGCGAGGGCCGCGATGCCGACGGTGGCGGTCAGGCCGGTTGCTGCGGTTCGCCGCGAGATCATGAACGGGCTCCCAACGTGCCTGACCCCCGCGCGCGGAGCGGGCGGGGCCCCACCTTAGCGCGGGCAGCGGCGTTGTTGAGCCCTCGCGCCCCTATCGGCCGGTGAAGACGGCGGCGCGGCGTTCGACGAAGGAGCGGATGCCCTCGCGGGCGTCTTCGGTGTCCATCACGCGGCCGCGGATCTCGGGCACGGCGGCGGCGCTACGGGCTGATCGCCGCCGCCGATCGGGGCTTGGCCCCGGGCCGCTTTCCCGCGACGCTGCGGCTTGCAACGAGAACGGGGAGAGCGGCCATGAAGGACATCGCAGGCAAAGTCGCATTCGTCACCGGCGCGGCGTCGGGCATCGGGCTGGGGATCGCCACGGCGCTCGCGCAGGCGGGCGTCAAGGTGATGCTGTGCGACATCGACAAGGCCGCGCTCGACGCGGCGGTGGCGAAGCTCAGGCAGACCAACGCCGACGTGGACGGCGTGCTGGCCGACGTGTCGCTGAAGGCCGAGCTGCAGGCGGCGGCCGACGCGGTGATCGCCAGATACGGCAAGGTCCACATCCTCGTGAACAACGCCGGGGTCGGGAGCGGCGGCAGCTACGCCCGCTGGCCCGACGGGATGACCAGTTGGGTGGTCGGCGTGAACCTGATCTCGGTGATCGACGGCATCGCGATCTTCGGGCCGCTGATCGAATCGCACGGCGAGGGCGGCCAGATCGTCTCCACGGCGTCGATGGCCGGCCTGCTGTCGGGCTCGGGCAGCCTCTACAACGTGACGAAGTACGGCGTGGTCGCGCTTTCGGAGGGGGTGCGCCAGGAACTCGCGCCCCGCGGCATCGGCGTCTCGGTGCTCTGCCCGGGCTTCATCAACACCAACATCGCCGACTCGGCGGACCACATCCCGGAGCGGCTGCAGGCCGCGATCCCGCCGCTGCCGACCGAGGGACCGTCGCTGGAGGCCATGGAGGGGCTGCGCCAGCGGCTCGCGGCGGGGATCGACCCGCTCTACGTGGGCGAACTCGTGCGCGAGGGCATCGAGGAGGACTGGCCCTACATCTTCACCGACAACGAGTTCGAGCCCTTCGTCGACATGCGCTTCGCCAACATCAAGGCCGGCTTCGACCGCATCCGCGGCCGGACGCCGAGGCGGTGAGGACGCGGCGGCGCAATCGTTCGAAGCGTGCTTGCGGCCTGGGGGCGGGTCGGCTATAGCCCCCGACCTTCCCGACGGCGGATGCGTAGCTCAGCGGGAGAGCACCTCGTTCACACCGAGGGGGTCACAGGTTCAATCCCTGTCGCATCCACCATCCTCATCCCGTCGATCCGGCGACCCGCAGGCAGGCGGCGGGCAGTTCGTCGTAGTGCGCGATGAGCGCGTCGGCGTTCAGGTCCGCGACGGGGATCTCGGTGTAGCCGAAGGCGACGAGGATGAGGCCCGTTCCGGCGGCGCGGGCGGCGCCTGCGTCCGTGCCGGAATCGCCGACCAGGATCGCGCGGGCGATCTCGCCGCCGGCCGCGGCGACGGCGGCCTGCATGTGCGCAGCATCCGGCTTGGGCGCCGGCGCGCGGTCGGGGCCGACGATGGCGGCGAAGCGCGAGGCGAGGCCGAGCTGGCCGAGGACGGCCTCAGAGAGGTCGGACGGCTTGTTGGTGCAGACGCACAGCGTCGCGCCGCTGGCCGCCAGGTCGTCGAGCGCGGCCTCGCAGCCGGGGAAGGGGCGGCTCTCCAGGGCGATCCGGTCGCGGTAGTGCGGGATGAACCGCTCGAACATCTGCTCGAGGCGCGTGGGGTGCAGCGTCTGGCCGGCGGCCTGGAAGCCGAGCTGGATCAGATGCCGCGCGCCGTGCCCGATGAACGGCCGCGCCTGGGCCAACGGCAGGGCCGGCAGCCCGTCCTCGACCAGCAGGTGGTTCAGCGTGCCGATCAGGTCGGGCGCCGTGTCGACCAGCGTCCCGTCGAGATCGAAGGCGACGGTGACGCCGGCGAGGGGCCGATCAGCCGCCATTGACCACCGCGGTCGCCGCGTCGAGGCCAGCCGAGTAGTCGTTCAGGGCTTCGGCGGTCAGCGCGATGTAGGCCGCTGCATCGTCGAAGCGGCGCTCCTCGATGGCTTCGCGGACGCCCGGCAAGGTCTTGGCGCCATAGCCGGTGAAGCGGCCGGGCGCGTAGATCATGTTCATGTACCAGGGGCGGAAGGGCAGGCCCTTGTCGCGCAGCAGGCGCTGTTCCTGGCCGAGCAGGGCGGCGTCCAGCTTCTTCTTCTGGGCCGGGCCAAGGCTGGCGCCTCTGGCCGTGAGCGCGGTGTCGAACGCCGCAGCGGAGGCCTTGAGCCTGGCCAGGGCGCCGTCGAGCGGGGCGAAGTCGAGCCGCGGGGAGGGCGGCAGCGCCGCGGGGTCGCCGCGCGAGATCGTCGGGTCGTCGGCCAGCCTGTAGGCGCCGGCGGCCAGCAGGCGGGTGCGGGCGGCGGCTTCGTCCCGCTTGGCGTCGGCCAGCTTCTTCACCTCGTCGACGTAGCCGGCGACGGTGTCGGCGAAGTCGCCGTAGCGCTGCACGGGCGCCTCGGCGTCGGCCAGCCGCATGACCATCCGGCCGGTCACCTTGGCGAGCGCGCCGGCATAGGCGTGGCCGGGGTCCACGAAGCGGCTGTGGTGCTCGTAGGTGTCGTAGGCCGAATGGTAGACGCCGCCCGATTCGCCCTCGCCGCCGAAGCCCAGGTTGAGGGTGGCCAGCCCCAGGTTCTGCAGGAAGGCCGAGTAGTCCGAGCCTGAGCCCAGGGCCTCGATCGGCAGGTCGCGGGCCGGGTCGGCGGCGATCTTGCCCAGCGCCGCGGCGCGCGGATTGCCGGCTTGCTCGACCCCCTGCACGGCCAGGCCGGCGCGCAGGCGGTCGCGCACCGAGACGCCGGTCTGCGGATCCTTCACGTCGGCGGCGACCTGGTTGACGAAGTGCTGCAGCGCATGGCTGCCGCCGACGCCCAGGAAGCCGCGGCCGTTGCTGTCGGAATTGATGTAGACGACGCCCTTCTTCTTGAGTTCGGCGGCGTGGGTCTCGGCCCATTCGGTCGAGCCCAGCAGCATCGGCTCCTCGGCGTCCCAGCTCGTGTAGACGATGGTGCGCCTGGGCTTCCAGCCGGCCTTGACCAGCGCGCCCATCGCCTTGGCCTCGCCCATCATGGCCACGTGGCCGCTGAGCGGGTCGGAGGCGCCGAAGACCCAGCCGTCGCGGTGGTTGCCGCGGATCACCCACTCGTCGGGCTTCTCCTTGCCCTTCAGCGTGGCGATCACGTTGTAGGCCGGCTTCAGGCTCCAGTCGGAGACCACCTTGATGTGGACCTTGCCGCCGTTCCCGCTCCCGGAGCCGCCGACGTGGTAGGTGATCGGCAGGGAGCCGCGGAAGCTCGCCGGGGCCACCGGGCCGTCCAGCGAGGCCAGCAGCACCTGGGCGTCGCCGTAGCCGATCGGCAGCGTGGGGATCTTGAGGATGCTGGGCGAGTCCTCGCGGGCCACGCGCCTGGCGTCCTTGGTCGAGCCATAGCCCGGGGTCGAGGGATCGCCGGGGAAGAGCGTCATGTCGGCCACCGAGCCGCGCTGGAAGCCTTGCGGCGGCCGCGCCGCGCCCTTCGGATAGACGTCGTCGGTGGCGTAGCCGTCGTCGCGCGGGTCGGAGTAGATGATCGCGCCGACCGCGCCGTGTTCCTGCGCCAGCTTGGGCTTCAGCCCGCGCCAGCCGCCGCCGTAGCGGGCGATCGCGATCTTGCCCTTCACGGAGACGCCCAGGCGCTCGAGGGCGTCGTAGTCGGCGGGCATGCCGTAGTTCACGTAGACCAGCGGCGCGGTGACGTCCCCGTCGCCCTGGAAGGCCACGTAGGCCGGCAGTTCGTCCCTGATCCGCGTGGAGGTCTCGTCGCCCGGCACGGGCGCCTCGCTCAGCGTGGCCCTGAAGGGCGCGCCGGCGCCGCCGACCAGCTCCAGCGCCACCTCTTTCGGCGTCGGATAGAGGACCATGAAGGTCTCGATCCTGGCGTCCCAGCCCCAGCTCTTGAACTGCGCCAGCGTCATCTCGGCGTTGGCCTTGTTGTGGGGCGCGCCGACGTGGTTCGGCTCGGCGGCCATGGTCTTCAGCCAGCCGCCCATCTCGGCGGGGTCGATCATGCCGTCGAACCTGGCCTCCAGCGCCGCGTCGGCCGACCGGGCGGCGGCGGGCGCGAGGGCGACGAGGGCCGTGGCGGCGAAGAGGGCGGCCAGACGCGAACGAGATTTCATGGAGACTCCCCGACAGGACGGCGCGGACGCTATCCCTTAGTCGCGCCCCGCCACAAGGCTTGCTAAGCGGGGAGGGGAACGAAGACTCGCATTGCCGCCGGGGAGCGCCGAATGACCGCCAGAGCCGCCGTGATCATGGCCGCCGGCCAGGGCACGCGGATGAAGTCCAAGCTGCCGAAGGTGCTGCACCAGGTGGGCGGGCGCAGCCTGCTGGACCGTGTGATCGACACCGTGCAGGCCGCCGGCTGCGAGCGCATCCACGTCATCGTCGGCAACCACAGTCCGGCGGTTCGGCGCCTGGTCGTCGACCGGCTGGGCGAGGGCGCCGTCGTCGTGCAGGACCCGCCGCAGGGGACCGGCCACGCGGTGCTGTGCGCCAAGGCGGCGCTCGCCGACTTCGACGGCGACGTGCTGGTGGTGAACGGCGACTGCCCGCTGCTGACGGCGCAGGACCTCGAGCCGCTGTTCGGCCTGCGCGCGAAGGATGCGGCGCTGGCGCTGATGGCGTTCGAGCCGGTCGATCCGCTGCTCTACGGCCGCGTGCTGCGCGGCGCCGGCGGGCACGTGATGCGCATCGTGGAGCCCAGCCAGGCGAGCGACGAGGTCAAGGCGGTCAGGACCTGCAACGCCGGCATGTACCTGGCCGGCCGCGCGGACCTGTTCCGCTGGCTCGCCAACGTGAAGAACGACAATCCGAAGAACGAGTACTTCCTCACCGACATCGTGGCGCTGGCCGTCCATGAGGAAGCGATGGTCCGCGCCCACGTCGCGCCGGAAGCCTCGGTGATGGGCGCCGACACGCCGATGCAGCTCAGCCAGGCCGA
This sequence comes from Phenylobacterium sp., assembly GCF_016793285.1. Taxonomy (GTDB): domain Bacteria; phylum Pseudomonadota; class Alphaproteobacteria; order Caulobacterales; family Caulobacteraceae; genus Phenylobacterium. The sequence continues at coordinate 46,314 of NZ_JAEUMO010000001.1, read as the reverse complement.
GGCCGAGTTCCAGAAACGCCGCCGGGCGCACTTCCTGGCCGAGGGCGTGCAGATGACGGGGCCGGACACCGTCTACTTCGCGTGGGACACGCAGATCGCGCCGGGGGCGGTGGTCGAACCCTACGTGGTGTTCGCGCCCGGCGTGACGGTCGAGACCGCCGCGGTGATCCGCGCCTTCAGCCACCTGGAGGGCTGCGTCGTGCGCGAAGGCGCGCTGATCGGGCCGTATGCGCGGCTGCGTCCCGGCGCCGACATCGGCGAGGACGCTCACATCGGCAACTTCGTGGAGGTGAAGAAGGTCGCCGTGGGCCGGGGCGCCAAGGCCAATCACCTCAGCTACCTGGGCGACGGCAGCGTCGGCGCGGGCGCCAACATCGGGGCGGGCACGATCTTCTGCAACTACGACGGCTTCTTCAAATACGACACGCACGTGGGCGAGGGGGCGTTCGTGGGCTCGAATTCGGCGCTGGTGGCGCCGGTGAGGATCGGGGCGGGCGCCTACACGGGCTCGGGCTCGGTGATCACCAGGGACGTGGCTCCCGACGCCCTGGGTCTCGCCCGTGGCCCGCAGGTGGAGAAGGCCGGCTGGGCGGCGCGTTTCCGCGAGGCGATGAGCGCGAAGAAGGCCAAGGGCAAGTAATGGACGCCGACGCCCAGAAGCGCGCTTCGGGCGAGGCGGCCGCGTCGCTGGTGAAGAGCGGCATGGTCGTGGGTCTGGGCACGGGCTCGACGGCCGCGTGGTTCGTTCGCGCGCTCGCCGCGCGCAAGCTGGACATCGTGGGCGTGCCGACCTCGCAGGCGACCGCCGACCTCGCCTCCGGTCTCGGCATCAGGCTGGGCGAACTGGGCGACACCAGGACGATCGACCTCACCGTCGACGGCGCCGACGAGATCGGACCGGGACTGTCGCTCATCAAGGGCGGCGGCGGGGCGCTGCTGCGCGAGAAGCTGGTGTGGGAAGCCTCGAAGGCCTGCGTCGTCATAGCCGACGCCGCCAAGCAGGTGGAAATGCTGGGGAAGTTCGCGCTGCCGATCGAAGTGACCGCGTTCGGCCACAAGACGGTGCAGGCGCGGATCTGCGACGTGCTGGACGAGTTCGACCTGGGCGTCGCGCCCAGCCTGCGCCGCAGGGACGGCCTGCCGGTACGAACCGACGGCGGCAACCTTATCTATGACGCGGCTTGCGGGCGGATCGAGGAGCCGGCCGCCCTGGCGGCGGCGCTGAAGAGCGTCACGGGCGTGGTCGACCACGGACTTTTTCTCGACCTGGCCGACAGGGCCCTGATCGGCACGGCGAACGGCATCGTCGAGCTGGAACCGTAAGGAGACCGCAGTGGCGGACTACGACTACGACCTCTTCGTCATCGGCGCCGGTTCGGGCGGCGTGCGCGCGGCCAGGGTGGCGGCGATCACCGGCGCCAAGGTGGCGGTGGCCGAGGAGCACCGCGTCGGCGGCACCTGCGTGATCCGCGGCTGCGTGCCCAAGAAGTTCATGGTCTACGCCTCTGAATACAAAAAGGCCTTCGACACGGCTCGCGGCTATGGCTGGGAGATCGGCGACACCCGGTTCGACTGGTCGAAGTTCCTGATGGAGAAGGACAAGGAGATCGCCCGGCTCTCCGGCATCTACGTCCGCAACCTGCAGAATGCCGGCGCCGAGCTGCTGCACGGCAAGGCCCGCCTGAAGGACCGCCACACCGTCGAGGTCGAGGGCGTGGGGGCCGTGACGGCCCGCAAGATCCTGGTGGCCACGGGCGGGCGACCCTGGATGCCGAAGGAGCTGGAGGGCGTCGAGCACGCCATCACCTCGAACGAGGCGTTCCACCTGACCGAACTGCCCAGGCGCATCGTGATCGCCGGCGGCGGCTACATCGCGCTGGAGTTCGCCGGCATCTTCAACGGCCTCGGTGTCGAGACCACGGTCGTCTATCGCGGCCCCAACGTGCTGCGCGGCTTCGACGACGACATCCGCGCCCACATCGCCGAGGAGATGGAGCAGGCGGGGATCAAGATCCTGCTCGGGACCCAGCACACCAAGCTGGAGAAGACCGCCACCGGCATCGTGAGCCACTTCAACACCGGCCATAGCTGCGAGAGCGACGTGGTGATGTTCGCCCTCGGGCGTGAGCCCTATACGGCCGACCTGGGCCTCGAGGCGGCCGGCGTGGAGCTGGCCGCCAACGGCGCGGTGAAGGTCGACGGATTTTCCCGCTCGAACGTCGACAACATCTGGGCCGTCGGCGACGTCACCGACCGCATCAACCTGACCCCGGTTGCGATCCGCGAGGGCGAGAGCTTCGCCCGCACCGAGTTCCACGCCACGCCCATGAGCTTCGACCACGAGATGGTGGCCTCGGCGGTGTTCACCCAGCCGCAGATCGGCTCGGTGGGCCTTTCGGAAGCCGATGCGAGGCACGAGTACGGGAAGGTCGACATCTACCTCTCGAAGTTCCGGCCGATGAAGGAGACCTTCTACGGCGGCCAGCAGCGCGCGCTCATCAAGCTCGTGGTGGAGTGCGGGACCGAGCGCATCCTGGGCTGCCACGTCGTGGCGCCCGACGCCGGCGAGATCATCCAGATGGCGGCCGTGGCGCTGAAGATGGGCGTGACGAAGCCGCAGTGGGACTCCACCTGTGCGGTCCACCCGACCCTGGCCGAGGAACTGGTGACCATGCGCGAGAAGTATGCGCCGCCGGCGCTGGGGCAGGTGGCCTAGCGCGGCGAAGCCGCCTATCACGGGCCGATGACCGAGAGGGGCGACCGGCTGGGAGCTTGGTGCGGCTGGGTGCTCGTGGGCGCCGCGGCGCTGACGCCGCTGTTCGCCTGGCTGGGCCCGCTCGGCTTCGCGCCGCTGGTGGCGGTGGCGGGGCTGCTGTGCCTGCCGGCGCTCAGGGTGACCGAGCGGGACCGGCCGCTGGCCATCCTGCTCCTGGCCATCGTCGCCTGGGCTGCGGTCTCGACGGCCTGGACGCCGCACAGGGCGGCGGCGCCGGAAGACAGCGTCGCGCTCAAGCTGGCTGCACAGGTGGTGCTCTACTGGTCGGCCTGGCAGGGCGCGCGCCGCGCCGCCCCGGCGCAGCGGCGCCTGGCGCTCAAGGTGTTCGCCTGGGGGCTCGCAGCCTACGGCGCGCTGCTGATCGTCGAGGCGTTGACCGGGGCCGGCGTCTACCGCGCGCTGCGCGACGCCATCGGCGACCCGATCCGGCCCGATCTCGGCCGCAAGAACGTCGCCCAGGGCAGCTTCGTGCTGGCGCTGTTGTGGCCCGTCGCAGCGGCCGGCGGCAATCGCGCCGGGGCCTCCGCGCTCCTGGCCGTGCCGATGGCCCTGGGGACGGCGCTGCTGGCGCAGACCTTCCTGTCGGACGCGCCGGTGCTGGCGGTCGGCCTGGCGGTCGCGGTCGGCGCCGTGGTGTGGATCTGGCCGCGGACGGCGCCCAGGACCCTGGCGGCAGCGGCGGCGGTGGTCGTGCTTGTGATGCCGCTGCTGATCCTCGCGGCGCTGAAGCTCGGTCTCGGCGCGCACCTGCCGGAGTCCTGGGCCCAGCGGATGGGCTACTGGGGCTACGCCATCGCGCGCATCGCCGACCATCCCTGGCGCGGCTGGGGCCTGGACGCGAGCCGCGCCTTCAGCCCCTACATCCAGCTCCACCCCCACAACGGCCCGCTGCAGTTGTGGCTGGAGCTGGGAGCCTTGGGCGCGATCCTGGCCGCGCTGGTCCTGGCTTTCGTCGTGCGGCGCATCGCGCGCGACGAGCGCGGCCTGGTGGCGGCGGGCGCGGCGGGCACGGCGGCGGTCTATTTCTTCTTCGGCCTGATCAGCTTCGGGGTCTGGCAGGAATGGTGGCTGGCGCTGGGCGCGCTCAGCGCCGTCATCGCCGCCCTGGCCGACGCGGAAGACGCCGAACGCCGCAGCTAAGCTGCGGGGGCGTGACGCTGCGGTGCAATGTGGGTAAAACGCCCGGCCCGCTAAAACTGGCGGTTACCGAGTAAGACCCATGACTGAGCCCTGGACGCCCGCATCCTGGAGAGGAAAACCCGCCAAGCACATCCCGTCCGACTATCCGGACCTGGCTGAGCTCTCGCGGGTCGAGACCACCCTTCGCAAGATGCCGCCGCTGGTGTTCGCCGGCGAGGCGCGGCGTCTGAAATCGGCGCTGGCCGACGTCGCGGCCGGCAAGGCGTTCCTGCTGCAGGGCGGCGACTGCGCCGAGAGCTTCAAGGAATTCGCGGCCGACAACATCCGCGACACCTTCCGCCTGATCCTGCAGATGGCGGTGGTGCTGACGTTCGCCGGCGGCAAGCCCGTCGTGAAGGTGGGCCGCATGGCCGGTCAGTTCGGCAAGCCGCGCTCCTCGCCCGTCGAGACCATCGACGGCGTCGAGCTGCCCAGCTATCGCGGCGACAACATCAACGGCATGGACTTCACGCCGCAGAGCCGCACGCCCGATCCGCAGCGGCTGATGCAGGCCTACAGCCAGTCGTCGGCCACGCTGAACCTGCTGCGCGCCTTCGCGGGCGGCGGCTATGCCGACCTCTACAACATCCATCGCTGGACGCTGGGCTTCGTGGCCGACAGTCCGCAGGGCGCGCGATACCGCGAACTCGGCGACAAGATCTCGGAGGCGCTGAGCTTCATGGACGCGCTGGGCATCAACGCCCAGACGCACCCGACCATCCACCAGGTGGACTTCTTCACCAGCCACGAGGGCCTGCTGCTGGGCTACGAGGAGGCCATGACCCGGGTCGATAGCACCTCGGGCGAATGGTACGACACCTCGGCGCACCTGCTGTGGATCGGCGAGCGCACGCGCCAGCTCGACGGGGCGCATGTAGAGTACTTCCGCGGCATCCGGAACCCGATCGGCGTGAAGGTCGGCCCGACGCTGGAGCCGGACGAACTGCTGAAGCTCATCGACGTGCTGAACCCGAAGGACGAGGCCGGGCGGCTCACGCTCTACGGCCGTTTCGGCTACGACAAGATCGAGGGCCGGCTGCCGGCGCTCCTGAAGGCCACCAAGGGCGCGAACGTGGTCTGGGCCACCGACCCGATGCACGGCAACACCCTGACGGCCAACACCGGCTACAAGACCCGGCCGTTCGACAGGATCCTGTCGGAGGTGAAGTCGTTCATCGACGTCTGCAAGGCGGAAGGCGCGCACCCCGGCGGGGTGCATCTGGAGATGACCGGCCAGAACGTCACCGAATGCCTGGGCGGCGCGCGGGCGCTCTCCGAGGGCGACCTCGCCGACCGCTATCACACGCACTGCGACCCGCGGCTGAACGGCGAGCAGGCGCTCGAGCTGGCGTTCCTGGTGGCGGAAAAGCTGAAGGACGACCGCGTCGACCTCCGGCAACGGGTGGCGCAGGCGTTCTGACCGTCCGCGCCGCTTCGCGGGGGAGCTGAGGCGCCGGCTGTTGTCCGGCGGCCACGGCGGTAAGGCAAAGGTCGGCGGCGGCGACGCCGGCCTTGCCTGTTTTCGACGCGGGCGCCAGTGTCCGCGCCTCTTTGAAAACCTGAGCTTCACCGCCATGGACCGCCCCGCGGGCCAGGCGCCTGCGGATGCTCGCGGGCGCAGGAGCCCCGTCCGCACCGACCTCGACACGCTCCTGACGCTCTCGGGACCGGTCGTACTCGCGCGCCTGGGCATCATGGCGATGGGGCTGGTCGACGCGATCGTGGTCGGCCGCTTCTCCGCCAGGGAGCTCGGCTATCACGCACTGGGCTGGGCGCCGACGAGCGTGGTGCTGACGGCGGTGGTGGGCCTGCTGGCCGGCATCCAGGTCATGACGGCGCGGCGCATCGGGGAGGGGCGGCGCGACCTGACGGGCGCGGTGCTTCGGCGCGGGATCGTCTACGCGACGGCGCTGGGTTTCGTCTCCACCGTCGTCCTGGCGGTGGGCGGGCCGCCGCTGATGCACGTCATCGGCCTCGACAGGGACCTCGCGGACGGCGCGAGCCGCGTGCTGCTCGTCTTCTCGCTCTCGCTGCCGGGGTACGCGATCAGCGTCGCCTGCGCCTTCTGGCTGGAGGGGCTGTCGCGGCCCGGGCCGGCGGCCTGGTTCATGTGGACGGCCAACATCGTGAACCTCGGGCTGAACCTGCTGTTCGTGCCGGGGACGTTCGGGTTGCCCGCGATGGGCGCCGTGGGTGGGGCCTGGGCGACCACGGGGGCGCGCACGTTCCTCGCGCTGGTCAGCGTCGCCTTCATCCTGCGCATGGCCGAGTCCCGGGCGCTGGGCGTGTTCGACAAGCCCGAGCGCGACCGGCCGGCCGAGATCGAGCAGCGGCGGATCGGCTACGGCGCCGGAGTCTCGAACTTCTTCGAGGTGGCGGCCTTCGCGAGCCTGAACGTCATCGCCGGCTGGATCGGCGCGCTGGCCGTCGCCGCCTGGACGGTGGTGCTGAACGTGGCGGCGATCGTGTTCATGGTCCCGCTGGGGCTGGCGACGGGCGCCGCTGTGCTGGTCGGCAAGGCCTACGGCGCGCGCGACCCGGCGGGCGTCACGCGGGCGGGCGCGGTCTCGTTCGCTGTGACCTTCGCGTTCGGCGTGGCGGTGTCGCTCGCCGTCTGGCCCAGCGCCGGCCTGATCGCGAGCGCCTACACGACCGACGCGGCGACGCTGGCGATAGCGATCCCGGCGCTGGTGCTGTCGTGCCTGTTCTATGCGCCCGACGCGTTGCAGGTGGTGACGGCGCAGGCGCTGCGGGCGCGGGGCGACGTCTGGCTGCCGACGTCCACGCACATGGCCAGCTACATCCTGGTCATGATGCCGCTCGCCTGGTGGCTGGCGATCCCCATGGGCCTGGGCGTGATGGGGATGACCGCGGCGATCATCGTCGCCAGCTTCCTCGCGAGCGGCCTGCTGCTGGGACGGTTCTGGATGCTGAGCCGCCGGCCGCTGTAACGCCCCCAAGACGCTGCGCCGCCGCCGCCCGATGAATCGCCGGGACAACGATCAAGGCGAGGGGAACTGGCCTACTGGCTCAGCGGCCCCGGCAACGCGAAGGCCACCACCTGGTCGCCGCGCTTCGTGTCGGACTTGCCGTGGCCGCCGGCGGCGATGACGACGTACTGCCGGCCCTTCCAGACGTAGGTCATGGGCGTGGCCTGGCCGCCGGCGGGGAGGCGACCCTTCCAGAGCTCCCTGCCGTTCGCGCCGTCGAACGCGCGAAGGTAGTTGTCCATGGCCGCGCCGATGAAGACGAGCCCGGAGGCGGTGGCCATCGGCCCGCCGAAGTTCGGCACGCCGACGTTGCCCAGGAGGAACTGCGACCCGGGCGCCAGGTCGCCGGTGGCGCCGAGCGGAACCTCCCACAGCACCTTGCCGGTCCGCATGTCGACGGCGTGGAGCTGGCCCCACGGCGGCGGGTTGCAAGGCAGGATCACCCGCAGCACCTCGCGCTTCATGCCGTAGGGCGCGCCGCGCTGTTCCGAGACTTCGGTGTCGAGTTCGGCCTGCTTCGTCGCCTTCACCTTGTCGGCGGGGATCAGGGTGACCTTGTGCAGGGCGCTGGAGGTGTTGACGTAGACGACCTGGCGGCCGGCATCGAAGGCGAGGCCGCCCCAGTTCACGCCGCCGCCGGTGAACGGATAGAGGATCGTCCCCTGCAGCGAGGGCGGCGTGTAGATGCCCTCGTGGCGCGCGCCCTTGATGAGGTCGCGGCACTTGCCGCGATCCCAGGGCGTGAGGCCGTAGGCCTGCGTCTCCGAGATCTTCGTCGGCGAGAGCTGCTTCGGGGCGATCGGGAAGGGCTGGGTCGGCGACAGCGGCTCGCCCGGCGCGCCGCCCTGCGGCACGCGGCGCTCCTCCACCGGGATCACGGGCGCGCCGGTGTCGCGGGCGAGGGTGAAGATCAGGCCCTGCTTGGTGGCCTGGATCACCGCCGGCGTCGTGCGGCCGCCGTAGCCGACGTCGGCCAGGGTCGGCTGGGCGGGGATGTCGTAGTCCCAGACGTCGTGGTGGACGGTCTGGAAGCTCCAGCGCGGTTCGCCGGTCGCCGCGTCCAGGGCGACGACCGAGTTGGCCATGCCGCCGTTGCCGGGGCGCAGGCCGCCGAAGAAGTCGGGGCTGGCGCTGGAGGTGGGCAGGAAGATCAGGCCGCGGGCCGGGTCGGCGGACATCGGCGCCCAGACGTTGGCGGCGCCGGCCTTCACGCCGGGGCCGGCGTTGGCGAGCGGGTCGAACGCCCACTTCGGCGCGCCCGTGCGGGCGTCGTAGGCGCGGACCACGCCCGAGACCTCCTCGACCCGCTGGTTGTCGTCGATCGACGAGCCCACCACGATCACGCCGTTCACGATCACCGGCGGCGAGGTGATCTGCATCTGGCCCTTGCGCTCCAGCAGCACGCCCTGGCCGACGTCGACGCTCCCGCCCTTGCCGAAGCCGGGGCACAGGGCGCCGGTGGCGGCGTCCAGCGCGATCAGGCGGCGGTCGACGGTCGGCAGGAAGATGCGGCTCGCGCAGGGGGCGCCGGTCGGCGCCTCCAGGTCGGCCCAGTAGGTCACGCCGCGGCAGATGTAGTCGTTCGGATAGCGGACCCTGTCGTCGAGCTTCGGGTCGTATGACCAGAGTTCCTTGCCTGTCCCGGGATCGAGGGCCGAGACGCGGTTGAACTGCGAGCAGACGAAGAGCTTGCCGCCCGCCAGGATCGGCGTGTTCTCGAACGCCGCGCGCTCGATCGCCTTCGGATGGCGGGCGAGTTCGCCCGTGGAGTAGGTCCAGGCGACCTTCAGCCCCGCGACGTTGACGGGCGTGATCTGCGCGGCGGCGGAGTAGCGCTGGCCGCCCGCGTCGCCGCCGTAGAACGGCCAGTCGACATCGGCCGCGGCCTTCACGGGCCCGGCGGGCGGCTGGGCGCAGGCCGTGGCGAGGGCGAGGAGGCTGGCGGCGGCCAGCATACGGGTCGGGAGCATCGGGAACCTCGGGGCAGAAGCGATGCGCTGAGGTCACGATAGCGCGGCCTTGGGGCCAACCGGCAAGGGATGAACGGCGGGGCCGGTGGGACACCTGTGGCCTCGCGCGGGACAGCCGGTGGAGCGGCAGGGACGAGTGGTCAGGCTCCCGCGCCCAGGATCCAGCCTTCCTCGCGTTCGGCGTCGAGGACGACGTCGGCGGCCGTGCCCTTCGGCGGGGCGAACAGGGCGCCCAGCTTGCTGGCCTCGTCCAGGCGGGCGAAGTGCTCGGCGGTGGTGCGGACCTGGGTCAGGTCCTTGACCTCGCCCGGCGCGCCCTGCGGCTTGAGCATCGACGGATAGACCTCGGCGATCACGACGTCGACGCCGGCCAGGTCGGCCTCGGCGAGGGTCTTGAAGCCGGTCTCGAACGGCCAGGCCTTCACGCCCTCGCCGCGGGCCTGCTTCAGCCGGCGCACGAAGGGGATGCCCAGGATCGCCTGACCGCCGACCGAGCCGTTGTAGTAGAGCTTCCAGATCGAGGCCGCGCCCTTCGCCGCGAGGTCGGCGTGGCGGAACTCGGGCAGGTCGTCCGGCCCATGGTCGCGGGTCTTCTTCGGCTGCAGGGTGGTCAGGGTGTCCTTCGGCGGACAGCCCCAGAACGGGAAGGGGCCGCCGGTCATGCGCCGGTTGATCTCGGAGCCGACCCCGAAGCGGTTGTTGGTGTTGTCGGCCTTGTCCTTGACCATCTTGCCGAGCTGGTCCCAGGCCGCGCGCCAGGGCTCGTCGCCCGGCAGGCTCAGCGAGGCCGCGAACCCGCGCGGGAAGCCCAGCGGGAAGTCGAAGCCCAGGAGGCACCGCTCGCCGCGCTTCTTCAGGTCGTCGAGGATGGCGGTGAGCCGCGTCTCGGCCTCCGCCCGCGTCGGGGGGTTGTAGCTCTCGAACGCCATGCGGAAGCGGATGTCGCGCTTCAGGACGCCGATCCAGATGGAATCGGCGCCCGTCGTCGGCTTGGCCGCGGCGCTCCAGTCGACGATCACATAGGCGCTGAACAGGCGCGGCACGGTGGGGAACTCCAGGACCTCAGGGGGAAGACCGCAGCGTTTTACCCCCTCAACCGTGACGGTCCAGCGGTTAGGCGCGCGAAGGCCGCGAAGCGGCGCCGCCCTTAGGAGAGAACCGCGGAAAACGCGGAAGGACGCGGAATTGCGCCACGGCCATCTTTCCGCGTGATTCCGCGTATTCCGCGGTTCCTTCCCTTCAGCGTCTGATCGCCTGCGGCGCTAGGAGAGTTTCACCAGCATCTTGCCCAGGTTCTCGCCCTTGAAGAGGCCGAGGAAGGCGTCGGGGGCCTTGTCGATCCCGTCGAAGACGGTCTCCTTCCAGGTGACCTTGCCCGCCTTCACCCAGCCGGACAGGTCGCTGAGGAACCTGGGCATCAGGTCCCAGCTCGAGGAGACGATGAAGCCTTCCATGCGCAGTTGCTTGCCGACCATCAGGACGAGGTTGCGCGGGCCGGCCGGCATCTCGGTGGCGTTGTACATCGAGATCGCGCCGCACAGCGCGAAGCGGGCGAAGGGGCGCGCCGCGGTCAAAGCGGCCTCGAGATGCTCGCCGCCGACGTTGTCGAAATAGACGTCGATGCCGTTGGGCGCGGCTTTCATCAGCGCCGCGGTCAGGTCTTTCTCGGCCTTGTAGTCGATGACCTGGTCGGCCCCGATCGACTTCAGGAAGGCCACCTTCTCGGGCCCGCCGGCCGATGCGATGACGGTGTGACCCTTGGCCTTGGCGATCTGCACCACCATCGAGCCCACGGCGCCGGCGCCGCCCGAGACGAAGACGATGTCGCCGTCCTTGAGGGCCGCGATCTTCAGGAGCCCCGCGTAGGCGGTGAGGCCCGGCATGCCCGCGGCCCCCAGGAACGCCTGCGGCGGCAGGCCCATGGGGTCGAGCTTCTGCACCTGGGCCGCCGGGGCGTTGAAGCCCTCGCGCCAGCCGAAGCCCGACTGGACGAGGTCGCCGGGCTTGAAGTTCGGATCGTTCGAGGCCGTGACCTCGCCGACCGCGCCGCCGTCCATGGCCTTGCCCAGGGCGAAGGGCGGCGTGTAGCTCTGCACGTCGTTCATCCGGCCGCGCATGTAGGGGTCGACCGTCATCCAGGTGTTGCGCACCTGGACCTCGCCGGCGCCGGGCGCGGGCAGGTCGACGCTGGCCAGCTCGAAGTTGTCGGCGGTGGGCAGGCCGTTTGGGCGGCTCTTGAGGCGGATCTCGCGCACGGTCGTCATAGGTCGTCCTCCCGGCCGGGTTCGCTCCCGGTGTTCAAACGGTTGTATGACCTCGCGCGGGTGGCGTCGAGCGGGCGGCGCATGGTAGGCGGCGCCTCATGAGCTTGCGCGGCGGTGTGATCGGGGCGGGGGTGTTCGGCGGCTATCACGCGCGGCAGTACGCGCGGATCGCCGGAGTCGACTTCGTCGGCGTGTTCGACACCCATCCGGACCGGGCCGCCAAGGCGGCGATGCCGCTGGGCGGCCGCGCCTTCGCGGAGCTGGACGACCTGTTGGCGCAGGTGGATGTGGTGACCGTAGCATCGCCCGCGACGCACCATGCCGAGCAGGCGCTGGCGGCCATCGCGGCCGGCAAGCATGTCTACGTCGAGAAGCCGATCGCCATCAGCGTCGCCGACGCCGAACGGGTGCGGGCCGCCGCCGCGAAGGCCGGCGTGATCGTCGCGTGCGGGCACCAGGAACGCGTGGTGTTCCAGGCCATGGGCCTGCTGGACGTGCCCGAACAGCCCCTGCTGCTCGAAGCCGTGCGCCACGGGCCGCCGTCGGACCGCAGCCGCGACGTCTCGGCCGTGCTGGACCTGATGGTGCATGACATCGACCTGGCGCTGGCCATCGCGGCGTCCCAGCCGGTGACGGCCGAGGCCGAGGGCCATCGCGCGGACGACGGCGTCTGGGACGAGGTCCGCGCCGAGGCCAGCTTCGAGAGCGGCTTCACGGCGATCTTCGACGTCTCGCGCCGCGCCGCGGGGCGCCACCGCACGATGCGGGTGGTCTATCCTTCCGGCGAGGTCGCCATCGACTTCATGGCGCGCACGTTCCGCAACACCACGCCGTTCGCGTTGAATCCCGGTTTCGCCGACACGCCCGCCGCCCAGGACCCCTTGGGCGCCAGCGTCGAGGGGTTCCTCGCGGCCGTGCGCGGCGAGGCCCCGCGCCCGGTGGTGGACGCCGCCGAAGCCACCTCTGCGTTGGATTTGGCGATCGCGGTGGAACAGGCGTTGGAAGACGCCGGGTAAGGGGACTAGCTTCCGGTCCCGACAGAGACTGGGAGCCTGCGATGTCCAGCGCCTACGACTTCACGTTCGACAAGATTAGCGGCGGCGAGCTGCCGCTCAGCACCTTCAAGGACAAGGTGGTCCTGGTGGTGAACACGGCCTCCAAGTGCGGGCTGACGCCGCAGTACAACGGCCTGGAGCAGCTCTACAGCGACTACAAGGACAAGGGCCTCGTGGTGCTGGGCGTGCCCTGCAACCAGTTCATGGGCCAGGAGCCGGGCACGGAGAAGGACATCGAGACCTTCTGCTCGACCACCTTCGGCATCGACTTCCCGATGACGTCGAAGGTCGACGTGAAGGAAGCCGGCCGGCATCCGTTCTACGCCTGGGCCGAGCAGGAGCTGGGCGAGCCCGCCGTGCCCGTCTGGAACTTCCACAAGATCCTGATCGGCAAGAACGGCGAAGCGCTGGAAGCCTTCGGGCCACGGACCGAGCCGCAGGACGCGGGCCTGGTCGCGGCGATCGAGAAGGCGCTGTAGATCTGACTTCGACGGGGCAGGCGGGACCTTAGAGGTCGATCACCACCCGGCCTCGCACCTTGCCCTCGACGATCTCGCCGGCGAGGCGCGGGACGTCCGCGAGGGCGGCGTGCGTGGTCATGGCGTCCAGCCGGCCGAGGTCGAGGTCGGTCGCCAGGCGGGCCCAGGCCTGCTCGCGATCGGGCTTCGGCCGCATCACGCTGTCGATCCCGGCCAGAGTGACGCCGCGCAGGATGAACGGCGCGACGGAGGCCGGCAGGTCCATGCCCTGGGCGAGGCCGCAGGCGGTGACCACGCCGCCGTAGCGGGTCTGGGCCAGCACGTTGGCGAGCGTGTGGCTGCCGACGGCGTCGACGGCGCCGGCCCAGCGCTCGCGCGCCAGCGGGCGGCCGGGCGCCGCGAGTTCGGCCGCGTCGATCACCTCGGCGGCGCCGAGACCGGCGAGGTAGGCGCTCTCGCTCTCCTTGCGGCGCGAGGAGGCGACGACGCGGTAGCCCAGCTTCGCCAGGATCGCCACGGCGACGGAGCCCACGCCGCCGGCCGCGCCCGTGACGATCACCTCGCCCTTGTCGGGCGTGACGCCGAGCCGCTCCAGGCCGAGCACGCAGAGCATCGACGTGTAGCCGGCGGTGCCGATCGCCATGGCGTGGGCGTTGGAGATGGCGTCCGGCAGCTTCACCAGCCAGTCGCCCTTGACCCGCGCGACGCCCGCGTAGCCGCCATGGTGGGTCTCGCCGACCCCCCAGCCGTTCAGGACGACGCGGTCGCCCGGCCTGAACCCGGCGTGGTCGGAACTCTCCACGACACCCGCAAAGTCGATGCCGGGGATCAGCGGCCAGGTCCGAACGACGGGCGAGCGCCCGGTGATCGCGAGCCCGTCCTTGAAGTTCACCGTGGAGTGTTCGACGCGGACGGTGACGTCGCCGTCCATAAGGTCGTCGATGGTCAGGTCCTCGAAGCGTGCGTCGGGCGCACCGGCGTCGGTCTTGTGCAGGCGCAGGGCCTTGAAGCTCGTTCCCATCATTCGGCCGCCTTCGCAGGGGTGAGGCCGTGGCGGTCGCCTTTGCGGCCACGCACGGCGAGATCGACGGTGAGGAGGCGCCGCTCGCCCGCCACCCGCATCTCGTTGCCCGGCATCCACATCATGGCCACGTAGTCGCCGAGCGAGTCCTCGACGGCCCTGGTGAACCCTTGGGCGTCCTGTGCCTTGTTCATCTGGAGCTTGGCGAAGCGCAGGTAGCCGGCGTCGTTCTCGGCCACGCGCCGCGCCCAGGCGAAGGTCTCGCGCTCGAGGTCGGCCTTGGGGACGACGCGGTTCACGAAGCCCGCCTCGCGCGCCTCCTCGGGCCCGATGAACCGGCTCTCGAAGCACAGCTCCTTGGCGCGGCGGATGCCGACGTCCCACGGGATCGACATGTATTCGACGAAACCCGGCAGGAACTGGCTGTCGTCGGCGGCGAAGATGACATCGCACGCCGCGGCCAGCATCCAGCCGGCGTAGATGCAGTAGCCCTCGACCATGGCGATGGTGGGCTTCTCGAAATTGCGCCACTTCAGGAGCAGGTCGAGGTTGTATTTCTTGAAGGCGTCGTAGTGGCGCACGCCGCCCGCGCCGATCTTCTCCTTGCGGTAGTCGGCCCCCTCGGGCGTGCCCAGGTCGTGGCCGGTGGAAAACACGCCGCCGGCGCCGCGGATCAGCACGATCTTCACCGCCTCGTCGTTGCGCGCCAGGTCGAACGCGGCGTCGATCTCGTCGAGCATCCGCCAGCTCTGCGCGTTGCGGTACTGCGGCCGGTTCAGGGTGATGACGCCGACGCCATCCTCGATGGCATACCGGATATCCTGGAACTCCAACGCGTCCCTCCCTTGGTTCTCACGCGACTATAGGCCGGTGAGGGCGGATGGAAAAAGCGCCCGACGGTGACCGTCGGGCGCTCGCTTCCGTCAACGCTTGGGGTGCTGATCAGAAGAACTTGTACTGCAGCTCGATGCCGTAGGTGCGCGGCGGGGTCAGCGGATAGGTGCTGGCCGGGTTGTTGCCCGCGATGTCCGGCCGCGCGTCCTGCACGACGTTGACGATCGGCGCGCCGGCGGGCGGCGTGTAGATCGACCCCGCCCGACGCGAGGCGCCGGCGCCGCCCTCGTAGCCGAGGTCGTCGAACAGGTTCTTCACGAAGGCGATGACCGTGGTCTTCCGGTCCTTGGCCTTCCAGGTCAGGCGGGCGTCGACCTGATCCCACGAGGGGGACTTGTAGTAGTCCCGATCGAAGATCGAGCCGTACTGGCTGTCGCGCCACGTGTAGCTGACCGAGCCGGTGAGCGAGGAGCCGTCGCTGAACGGGTAGGTGTAGTTCGCGTTGATCGCGATCTTGTGCCGCGGCGAGTTCGGCAGGTTGTAGCCCTTGAGGTTCTGGACGCGCTGGAAGCCGCCGTTCGGATCGGGCGAGCCCGAGACCTGGGTGGTGGCGCCTGCCGCGTTCACGACCGGGCGCGGGCTCGTATAGACGTCGGCCGCGCAGGTGGTGGTGGCGTCGCCGTAGGCGGTGGCGCGGCAGAGCGAGCGGTCGGTGATCGGCCGCGCGCCGGGTTGCAGCGCCGCCGGGTCGGCCGGGTCGATGGCCGAACCCTCGGTGATATGCGCGTCGAGGTAGGAGTAGTTGGCCAGGATCTGCAGGTTTTCGATCGGCTGCCAGATCGTCTCGATCTCGATGCCCTTCGAGGAGGCTTCCGGCACGTTGTAGAAGATCGACTGCGTGACCGCGACCGCGCCCGAGGTGTTGACGATCGTGAGCGGGATCTGGGCGTTGGAGTAGTCGTAGTAGAAGGCCGCGATATTGGCCTGGATGTTACGTCCGAAGTTCTTCTTCAGGCCGACTTCGAAGGCTTCGACCTTCTCCTCGCGGGTCTCCGGATTGGGCGAGAAGCCCACGTCGATGCCGATCCGGAAGCCGCCCGGCTTGTAGCCGTGGCTGTAGCGGGCAAAGGCGTTGGTGTCCGGGTCGGGGTCCCACTTCAGGGTGACGTTGCCGGTGACCTCCTGCCACTCGTCCTTCAGGTAGCGGGTGGCGAAGCCGCTGACGGGATCGAAGACCGTCGGCGTGATCACGCCCTTCGGCAGGATCGCGGCGGACGACCACTGGTTCTCGGTGATGTCGACCACCGGGATGCCGCCGGCGATGGCGCCGTTCAGTTCGGGGGCCGCGAAGCAGCCGGCGACCTGGTAGCAGAGCAGGCGGCCGCGCTCGATGCCTTCCTTCTTGTCGATCGAGTAGCGGATGCCGCCGCTGAGCGTGAAGGTGTCGATGAACTCCCAGTCGAGCTGGGCGTAGGCGGCGCGCGAGCTGATGTCGAACTCGGGGTAGGTGTCGAAGATCCGCCGGTTCGGGTTGGCGGCGCAGGTGCCGTTGCGCTTTGCGCAGAGGGTCGCCGGCACGCCGAAAGGCCCCTGCACCCGCGGCTCGTCCACCAGATAGGTGTAGACCGGCTGGCCGTAGCTTTCCTTCCAGTAGTAGAGGCCGGCCAGCCACTGAACCGGACCGTCGTGCGTCGAGACGAGGGTGACTTCGTTCGACAGCCAGGATTCCTCTTCCTGGTAGTTGAACGCGTAGCGCGGGTTGACCACCGCGTTGTTCTGGCCGGTCACGGAAGGCAGGGTGTAGCGCAGGATCGGGGCGGTCTGGTCGACCGGCGTCGGGCCCTGCAGGTAGTAGTGATAGTGGACCGCGCCCAACTGGTAGCGCAGGTCGAAGCCCGTGAAGTGGTAGGTCCACTCGCTGGCGAAGATGTAGGTGCCGTTCAGGTCGACGTCGTAGGGGATCGTCGACGCGATCTTCCGCGGGTTGGTCAGCGCGGGGTTCACGCAGCCCATGGGGCTGGCGTTGAGCACGTTGGTGGCGTTGCCGCTGCAGCCGTATCCCGGCTGGAGCGTGATGCCGGCGTTGGCGGCCTCGAACGTCGGATAGACGGCGGGCGTCCAGGTGCCGCGCGAGCCGGGCCCGCCGGCACCGTTGCGCCACTCGATCCACGTCAGCTTCATCCAGCCGTCGAAGTTCTCGCCGATGTCGAACTTCAACTGGCCTTCGACGATGTTGGTGTTGATGACGTTGCCTTCGTCAGGCTCGCCCGGGACGATGTTGTCGATCCAGCCCTTGGACTGCTTCTCCCAGTTGGCGGCGAGGCGGAAGGTGATGCCGTCGATGAACGTCGGGCCCGAGATCGCGCCTTCCAGGATATGGTGGTTGTAGTTCTGGTACTGGCCGCGGACCTCGCCGTACCACTCGTCGGTGGGCCGCTTGGAGACCAGGTTGATGGCGCCGCCGATGGCGTTGCGCCCGTAGAGCGTGGCCTGCGGGCCGCGCAGGATCTCCACCCGCTCGAGGAAGAGCGGCGTCTTGCCGGCTTCGACCGTCGAGGTCGTGTAGATGCCGTCCGAATAGACCGAGACCGAGGCGTCGGCCGCGTGGACGTTGTTGGTCCGGCCCACGCCGCGCAGGCTCACCCGGTCGGTCTGGGTGGAGTACTGCAGCCCGGGCGTGAAGTTGGTCAGGTCGAAGACCGACTGGATGCCGATCAGGTCCCGCTTCTCGGCCGTGAAGGCCGAGATCGCGACCGGCACGTCCTGAAGGCTCTGCTCCCGCCGCTCGGCGGTGACCACCAGCTCCTCGATGGTGTTCGAGGCGGCCGACGACTGCGCCTGGGCGGCCGTCGCGCTCACTACGGCGGCCAGCAGGGCGCTGGACGCAAGCAAGCTGTGCTTGAGTTTCATTGTATTCCCTCCCCGCAGTTCTCCGGGCGGGCGCGTGATTGCGCTTCTTCCCGGTCTTCAAGAGCGAAATGGCCCGCCCCTTCTGCGAGGGCGGGCCATTGAAAGGTCAGAAGAACTTGTAGCGCAGCTCGACCCCGTAGGTCCGTGGCGGCGTGTTGTAGTAGGTCTTCGAGATCCCCTGGATGCAGTAGATGGTGCCGACGCTGCCGGCGGCCGGGTTGGCGGCGCCCTGCGCGACGGGGCTGCAGGCCAGGCCCGCCGGGTTCGCGCCGTAGAGCAGGTTCGTGACCTGCCCGTCGACACGCCGGCCCGTCGCGCCCTGGTCGTAGCCGATCTTGTCGAAGATGTTCTTCACATAGCCGATGATCTCGAACTTATCGTCCTTGTCCTTCCACAGGACCCGGGCGTCCACCTGATCCCAGGTCGGCGCCTTGTTGTACCAGCGCTCGAACAGGGCCCCGTAGGCGTTGTCGCGCCACGAGTAGGACACGCTGGCGGTCAGCGACCCCGGCTCGAAGTCCCAGGTGTAGTTGGCGGCGATCGCGATCTTGTTCCGCGGCGCGTTGGGCAGGTCGTTGCCCTTCAGGCTCTGGATGCGCTGGAAGCCGCCGCCGGGCAGGCCCAGCGTGGGTTCGTCCAGCACGCAGTCGCCCTGCACGGTGGCGCCGCCGGCCTGGCACTGCGCGATCGTGTGGATCGGCTTGGCGCCCGGCTGGGCCGCGGTCGGATCGACGGTGTCGACGGCGAAGCCCTTGGTGATCTCGGCGTCGATGTACGAGTAGTTGGCGATGATCTGCAGGTTCTGGATCGGCTGCCACAGCACCTCGACCTCGACGCCCTGCGAGCGCGACTTCGGGGTGTTGTAGAACGAGGTCGTGCCCTGGCTGATCGTCTGGCCCATCAGGCTGCCGGTCTGCACGACCGAGATCGGGATCTGCAGGTTCTGATAGGAGTAGTGGTAGAGCGCCACGTTGGTCTGCAGCGTGCGCCCGAAGGTCTTCTTCAGGCCCAGTTCGAAGGCGTCGACCGTCTCTTCCTTCGAGTAGGGCAGGAAGCTCAGCACCGTGAAGATGCCGATGTTGAAGCCGCCCGAACGGTAGCCGCGGGCGTAGCTGGCGTAGCCCAGCGTGTCGTCGTCGGGGTGCCACTCGACCTTGGCGGTGCCGGTGACGGCCGACCAGGAGGCGTCGTACTTGCGGGTGGCGAAGCCGGTGGTCGGATCGAACGTGGTCGGGCCTTCGACGCCCTTCGGGATCACGTCGATGCCGGCGCCGCTGCCGGCGGCGACGACCGTGTTCACGCCCGTGAGGTCCAGCGGGATGAGCGCGAACTCGGGCGCGAGGCCCCCCAGGCAGGCGGGCAGGCCCAGGCAGAGCAGGCGCGCCTTTTCCGTTCCATACTTGCGGTCGTGCGAGTAGCGCAGGCCGCCGGTGAAGGTGAGGGCGTCGCTGAAGTCGTAGCTGACCTGGCCGTAGAAGGCGTACGAGGTGTTGCTGACCGACGGACGGTTGTCGAACCGCCGGCCGATGCCGGCCGGACAGGTCACCGCCGTGGCCGCGACGCCCGCGCCGTTCAGGCAGACGCCGAACGGCGGCGAGATGTTCCAGCCCGTCTGGCGCGGATCCTCGATCGTGTGGACCGGCTGACGGTAGTGCTGGTGGTAGTAGTAGGCGCCCGCGATCCACTGGAACGGGCCCTCGGTCGTCGAGACGAGGTTCAGCTCGTTCGAGATGAAGCCGTTGCGCTCCTGGTAGTCGAACGCTTCCTGCGGGTAGACCGTGGTGGCCGCGCCGACGCGGTACTCCAGGACGCCGGGGTCCTGGCTGCCGCCCGGGGTCGAGCCCTTCAGGTGATACCAGTACCGGACCCCGCCCAGGATGTACTTAATGTCGAAGTTGTCGGCGTGGTACGTCCAGTGGCTGGCCACCGTGTAGGCGTTCGGAACGCGCACGTTGTAGGTGGTCGGCCGGTTGATCTTCCACGGGCTGTCGTACGAGACGTTGCGGCAGCCGTCGGGGCTGGCCAGCACGACGTTGGTCGCGAGGCCCGAGCAGCCGAAGCCCGGGTTGAAGTGGGTGGCTTCCGAGTAGAACTCGGTGATGTCGAAGGCGTCGGCGCCGTTCGGGTTGGTGGCCGAGCGGAGCGCCTTCCTGCTGCCGTCGAGATTGAAGATCTCGGGCGTCCAGCCGGCCGATTGCGAACCCGGGCCGCCGGCGCCGTGGCGCCAGTTCGTGAAGCCGAACTTCGACCACATCTCGAGCTTTTCGTTGAACTGCACGTCGATCTGGGCTTCGGCGTAGAAGCTGTCGACGACGCCGCCCTCGCTGGGCATGCCCGGCACGGTGTTGTCGATGTAGCCCTTGCTCTGCCGCTCCCAGTTGACGGCGAGGCGCATCTTCACCTTGTCGTTCACCGGGCCCGAGACGGCGCCCTCGAGCACCGAGCGGTTGTAGTTGCCGTAGGTGGCGCGGACCTCGGCGTAGGGGCTGTCGGTCGGACGCCGCGAGATGATGTTGATCGCGCCGGCGATCGCATTGCGGCCGTAGAGGGTGCCCTGCGGACCGCGCAGGATCTCGACCCGGTCGAGGAAGAGGGTGGACGAGCCCGCGCGCACGGCGAAGGTCTCGTAGACGCCGTCGGCGTAGTTGGCGACCGAGGCGTCGGCCGACAGCACGTTGGTGAGTCGCCCCAGGCCGCGCAGCGACACGCGGTCGGTCGATGTCGAATACTGCAGGCCCGGCGTGAAGTTGGTCATGTCCTGGATGGACTGGATGCCGACGATGTCACGCTGTTCCGACGTGAACGCCGAGATCGCGACCGGTACGTCCTGCAGGCTCTGTTCGCGCTTCTCGGCGGTGACCACGAGCTCGGCGATCGTGTTCGTGGAACTGGACTGGGCGTGAGCCGACGTGCCGACCACGGCGGCCATCAGCGCGCTGGACGCCAACAAGCAATGCCTGAACGTCATCTGGACTGCCTCCCCGCAGCTTTGATGTAGCGCTATTCGCTGCGCTTGAGCGGCAAGCTGAAGCAGCCGTGTCAGGTCGTCAACGCTAATGCGGTAGGTGAACGCTGATAACTAAATAAGACTCAGTTATGTCGCGAAGGCGCGCGAAGATGCAGTTGTCATGTGTCCTTGTAACGTCAGTAGTTTTGAGCAATGATCTGGTCGTTTCTGACTTTGTTCATCCCAATAACAACCTAGGGGCGCGCCAATGGCGCGCCTTCTTTGTTTTACGTTGGCCTCATTGTCGCCCTGTATGGCCGGAATTTCGCAAGCGCGAAATACATCGAAACCTTACGCAATAAGGTTTCGCTCACTTCTGAGATATCCGTGATATCTGCACTGCAACATGAAATTGGAACGCGTTGCAAGGCCACTCGTAAAAGGCGAGTAAGCAGCCTCCGGTGGTCGGCGCTTCCGTCCGGGGCGGCCTGATCCTAAAGAGACTCCAGCGGCGCGGCGGACCCTGGCCCTGCGTCATCGTGTCAGCGCAGGTGTCGAATGAAGACCATCGGCCTCCTCGGGGGCATGAGCGCCGAGTCGACGGCGATCTACTATCGCGAGCTGAACCGGCTGGTGCGCGAACGCCTGGGCGGCCTGCACTCGGCCGAGCTGCTGATCCGTTCTGTGGACTTCGCGCCGATCGCCGCGTTGCAGGCCCAGGATCGCTGGGACGAGACCGGCGTCATCCTCGCCGACGCCGCGGCGCGGCTGGAGCGAGCCGGGGCCGACGTCATCGTGCTCGCCGCCAACACGATGCACCTGAACGCCGATGCGATCTGCGCCGCCGTCGGCGTGCCCTTCCTGCACATCGGCGACGCGACCGCCGCGGCGCTGAAGGCGAGGGGCGTCGCGCGTCCCCTGCTGCTGGCGACGCGCTTCACCATGGAGAAGGACTTCTACCGGGAGCGGCTCCGCGCGGCCGGGCTGGACCCGCTGACGCCCGACCAGGCCGGCCGCGACCGCCTGCAGGCGATCATCTACGACGAACTCTGCCAGGGCGTGGTGAGGCCCGGGTCGAAGGCCGACGCGCTGGCCATGGTCGCCGCCGCGCGCGGCGAGGGCGCCGACGGCGTGATCTTCGGCTGCACCGAGATCGGGATGCTGCTCGGCCAGGACGACCTGGACGTCCCCGCCGTCGACACCAGCCTCGTCCACTGCCGGGCGGCCGTGGACTTCGCGCTGGGCTGAGCCTCACCAGACGCCCGGCAGCAGGCGGAAACGCACCTTGCGGCGGTAGGCGTCGTAGCCGGCCAGCTCGGCCGCCAGCACCTTCTCCTCGCCGACCGCGCGCGCCGCGACGAGCAGAATCAGGAGCACGCTGCCGGCGAAGCCCCAGCGCGAGCCCAGCAGCAGCGGCGTCCCCAGCATCCAGAGCACCGCGCCGGCGTACATCGGGTGGCGGACAAGTGCGTAGGGGCCGGTCTGGATCACCTCCTGCGCGCGGTCGCTCTGCACCTGCACCGCCGGCGCGGCGAAGCTGTTCACGCGGAAGGTCACCCAGGCGACCCACATGCACGCCGCCTGCATCGCCCCGCCGAGAGCCTGGCCGCAGAGGCCCCAGGCCGGCGCGTGCAGCCGCGCTTCCCATCCCATGCCGACGAACCAGCCGACGATCCCGATGGGAAGGAGGGCGAAGAACACCCGGTCCAGCGGCCGCAGGCCGCGGCCGCCGGAGACCGAGGTGCGCTCGCGCAGCAGGGCGGGGTCGGTGCGCGCGAGACCGGCCGCCATCGCGATGCTCGAGACGACGAAGAGGGCGATGAACGCCCAGGCCTGCCACCAGTCGAGGCGGCCGGCGGGCAGGAACAGCATCAGGCCGAAGAGGACGGCGATGACGGCGGTCTGGAGAAGGGCTCGACCCAGCATGGCTCCGTCTCAGGGCAGGGCGGCGACCCCGAAGGCATAGGGGTGGGCGAGGGCGACGGCGGCGGCGACCGCGAGGCCCAGGGCCGGCTTCCACCATCCGATCTCGCCGAGGCTGAGGCTCTGGCGCCCGGACAGGATCGCCGCGAAGGGGATGTTCGAGGTGCGGGCGGCGAAGGCGTCCCACGAAGCCCCCAGCGCGCGCTTGCGCTTGGCGTCGATGCTGCGGGTTCCGTAGACCGCCAGGATCAGCATGGAGCCGAAGAGGATGAGGCCGGCCCGGTCGCCGTTCACGAGCAGGTGGCCGACCGCCCAGATCGCCACGCCCCAGAGGAACGGGTGGCGGGTGACGCGCAGCATGCCTCGCACGATGTCCGGATCGTCCAGCGCCGCCTCGCTCCGCACCGCCGTCGGGTTCCGGGTGGCGATGCCGACGACGATGAAGACCATCGCCACGACCTGCAGCACGAGCTGGATCGTCCGCGTCGCCGGCGTCACGCTCCAGTAAACGACGTTGTCGGCGGCGGCCCGAGCCTCGGCGAAGCCCCAGCCCAGCCAGGCGAGCCCCGCGAAGGACGCCAGGACGAACAGCCCCATGTACGGCCCCTGGCCGATGCGGGCGATCAGCACGTCGCGAAGACGCGTGCCCGACACCACGAGGTGCAGCAGGACGAAGAAGGCGGCGGCGGCGATCAGGTTGGACATCGGGGGGCTCCTCCCAGACCGTCAGACTGACGGATAAATTTACATCGTCAAGTTATGGCGTTCTCGGGGTTGTCTTCAAACGCATCGTCGTCATCGTCGTCGAACAGGGCGGGCGGCGGGGCGGCGCGGGCGGCGGCCTGGCGCACGACCGGCGCGGTGGCCGGCGCCTTGGCCACGCCCTGACCCGCGCGCCGCAGGATGGAGTCCATGCGCGCCATCCAGCGGTTGGCCTCGCCGAGCGCCTCGGGGGCGTCCATGCGTTTCGGCAGGCCGTCGTCCTCGGGCAGCCAGAGGTCGAGCGCGAAGTCCGGGTGCGTCGGGTCGTCGAAGACAAAGCGCAGGCGCACGCGTTCCTGGGGGTCGGCGAGTTGGTCCAGCGCGCGGCGCGGCTCGCCGCGGAAGGCGCGGGCGGCCACGGCGCGGTCGACGATCAATTCCACGCCGACGAGCTCGGTCAGGCGATAGCAGAGCCGCCAGCCGCCCTTGTCCCAGGTCACGACGACGGCGCCGGCCGAGAGGTCGAAGCCGATGCCGACCCCGCGACCGCGCGCGATCAGCATCGGCTGCGGCGCCGCGCCGCCGAGGCCCGCGGCCAGCGCGCGCCGGATCCGGCGCGTCTCATCGAGGAAGTAGGCGAAGGCCCCGCCCACGAGGGTCAGCGCCCCGCCGGCGAGCGCGAGCAGCGTCAGGAGCCGCGCAGCCTCGTCCATGCGGCGGAACCTACGCCGAGTCGGCGTCGATCACCGGTATGTGCGGGGCGGAGTCCAGCGGTGCGAGGCCGGCGAGGCGCGGGTCGTCGGCGATCTCGACCTCGCGGCGGAAGGGCTGGAAGCCCGAGCGCATGTAGAACTGCGGCGCGCTGGGGTGGTCGAGCGTGCAGGTGTGGACCCAGAAGCGCCTGATCGGCCGCGACCAGGCCCGTTCGACCGCCCGGTTCATCATCCAGCGCGCGGCGCCGCCGCCCACGAGCCCCGGCGAGACGCCGAAGTAGGCCAGTTCGCAGGTGTCGGCCTGCCGGAAGTCGAGCTCTAGTATGCCGGTCTCCCCGCCGGGGGCCTCCAGGCGGTAGACCTCGACGCGCGGGTCGCGGATCGTCGCCAGGAGCGCCTCGCGCGGCATGACCAGCCGCGTGAACCAGAGCCAGTCGCGGCCGACGGCGGAATAGAGCGCCAGGTAGTCCTCGGCCGCGGGGCGCGGCAGGCGCTCCAGCGTCCAGTCGAGGCCTTCCGCCTCTGGGCGCGCCGGCGGCTTCGCGAACATCTCCAGCGAAGTGACGACGGCGGCGATCTTGCCGTTCGGGACGTCGTGGAAGCCGTCTTCCAGCATGGTCAGGCGTCGAGCTCGACGACGAGGGGCACATGGTCGGAGGGCTTGTCCCAGGCGCGCACGTGCTTGTGGATCGCGACGCCCGTCAGCAGGTCGGCGGCCTGTGGCGAGAGGAGCGCGTGGTCGATGCGTATGCCGTTGTTCCGCTGCCACGCGCCGGCCTGGTAGTCCCAGAAGGTGAAGGCGCCCTCCGCGCCGTCGGCCTGCAGGAAGGCCTCGGTGAGGCCGAGGTTCTTGAGCGCCCGGAACGCCTGGCGCGTGGCCGGCTGGAAGAGGGCGTCGTCCTGCCAGTTGTTGGGGAAGGCCGCGTCGCGCGGCTCGGGGATGACGTTGTAGTCGCCGGCCAGCACGAACGGCTCCTCCCAGCCCAGCAGTTCGCGGGCATGGGCGTCGAGGCGGGCCATCCAGGCCAGCTTGTAGGCGTATTTCTCCGTCCCGGCCGGATTGCCGTTGGGCAGGTAGATGGACGCCACGCGAACCGGCTGCGGGCCCGACACGACCGCCTCGATGTAGCGGGCGTGGTCGTCGGCGTCGTCGCCCGGACCGAGGGGCAGGCCGCGGCGCACATCCTCCAGCGGGGTCTTCGCGAGCAGGGCCACGCCATTGTAGGTCTTCTGGCCGTGGACGGCGACGTTGTAGCCAAGCCGTTCAAAGGCTTCGGTGGGGAACTTCTCATCGACGCACTTGATCTCCTGCAGGCAGGCGACGTCGGGCCTGGCTTCCTCGAACCAGCGCAGGATGGTCTCCAACCGGGCGTTGATCGAGTTCACGTTCCAGGTGGCGATGCGCATCGAGGGCTCCGGTTGCGTGGGCAGGCTAGTGGGCGCGCCGCGCCGCCTCAAGGCCGGCTACGGCCGATCTGCGCGCCGGCTTGACGGTGGGGACGGCGCATGGGCCCATCCGCCGAGGGGGCGACATGCGACAGCTTCGAGAGGCGGCGATGTGGCTGGCGGCGCTCGGACTCGCCGCCGGCGCGGCGACGCGTGCGGCCGCCCAGGTTCCGCCGAGCCTCGACGTCCCGCCGGTCGTACCGCTGACGCCCGTGCAGCCGCTTCCGCCGCAACCGGCGGAACCCGGGGCCGCGGAGGGGACGGGGCCGCTGGAGGGTTCGCTCGATACGCCGGGGCTGACGGGATGCGCGCCGCCGCAGCTCTTCAAGGCGACGATCCGCAACACGTCGCCCGGTCTGGCCGCCGCCGATCGCGGCGCCCAGCCGCGTCAGCTCTGGCGCCTGGGGGACAGGTTCCTGCGCAGCGAGGAGTCGCCCGATCCGCTGCGGGGCGACATGACGGTCGTCATCATCGCCGAGCCCGACATCTGGACCTACAACCAGGCCACCCGGCAGGGGCGCCATGCGACCGATCCCGGCCCGCAGTTGGTGGTGCGCGCGCCGATCCTGCCGCCGGTTCCCGGGCTGCCGGCGCCGCTACAGTCGCTGGAGTACGGTTGCGAGGCGCTGTTCGTCACGGCCTACGCGCCGCAGCAGCGGCAACTGGTGCCGTGGGGCGCGGGCCAGGCGGCCGTTCATACCGCCACGATGGGCGAGCACCAGGTCGCCATCCTGATGGACACGCGCCGCAACGCGCCGCTGATGCTGAGCTACCTCTACCGCGGCCAGCCGCGGGTCGTGATCCGCTACGACGAGTACCGCCACGGCCTGCAGGCCCGTCCGCAGTTGTTCCAGCCGCCGGCGGGGGTCAAGATGCAGGAGGCCGGCCGGGAGGCCGCGCCGCGCCCGCCCGGTCCCTCCTAGATCGAGAAGCTGACGCCGCAGCCGCAACTGGACCTGGCGTTCGGGTTGCGCACGCGGAACTCCGCGCCGGCCAGTTCGTCCACGAAGTCGATCTCGGAGCCCTTGAGCAGCGCGAGCGAGATCACGTCCACCAGGGCGGTCGCGCCGTCGCGCTCGACCTTCAGGTCGTCGGGGCCCGCCTCGTCGACCAGGTCCATCTGGTACTGGAAGCCCGAGCAGCCGCCGCCTTCCACCGCCACGCGCAGCATCACGGCGCGGCCCTCCCTGGCGGCGATGGCCCGGATGCGGTCCGCCGCGGCGGAGGAGAGGGTGACGTCGGGAGTGTTCATGCTCTGCTGGACGAATTCGCCCTGTTAGACGAAGCGGGGGCCTGGACTATATGAGGGGCCGGACGGCTTCGACCAAGAGGCCTTTGATCAGAACGGTTTGATGGCCTCGTCTCTACCATCCCGCGCGCCCTTCGCCGAGAACCCCGCCACGTCGCGGGGCCGCAAGGTCGCCGAAGCGCCCAGCCGCACGCGCACGGACTTCGCCCGCGACCGCGACCGCATCATCCACGCCTCGGCCTTCCGGAGGCTCAAGGAGAAGACCCAGGTCTTCGTGGCGCATGAGGGCGACCACTTCCGCACGCGCCTGACCCACAGCCTGGAGGTGGCGCAGATCGCGCGCTCGCTGGCGACGGCGCTGGGCCTCGACGCAGACCTCGCCGAGACCATCGCGCTCGCCCATGACCTGGGCCACCCGCCGTTCGGCCACGCCGGCGAGGACGAGCTGCAGGTGCAGATGCAGGGCTACGGGGGCTTCGACCACAACGTCCAGACGTTCCGGGTGGTGACCCGGCTGGAGCGCCGCTATCCCGGCTTCGACGGCCTCAACCTCACCTGGGAGACCCTGGAAGGGGTCATCAAGCACAACGGGCCGGTGATCGACCAGTTGGCCAAGCCGTCATGGAGTGCGATCTCCGAGTTCGATGCCCAGTACGCCCTGCGCCTGGACACCTGGGCGTCGGCCGAGGCACAGGTCGCCGCGCTGGCCGACGACATCGCCTACAACAACCACGACGTGGACGACGGGGTGGCCGCCGGTCTCTTCAACCTCGACGAACTGGCCGAGGTGCCGCTGATCGGGCCGCATGTGCAGAGCGCGCGGGCGGACTATCCGGGGCTGGAGCCGGGCATCCTGCGGCTGGAGGCCGTGCGGCGGATGATCGGCGCCATGGTCGACGACGTGCTGGCCGAGACCGGGCGGCGCGCGGCGGCCGGCAAGGTGCGGTCGCCCGAAGACGTGCGGCTGCTGGGCCACGCCCTGGTCGCCTTCTCCCGGGAGATGATCGAGGAGCTGGCGCAACTGCGGGCGTTCCTGATGGAGCGGATGTACCGCCACTGGAAGGTCAACCGCACCCGCAGCCAGGCGCGGCGGATGCTGGCCGAGATGTTCCAGTTGTTCATGGCCGAGCCCGACGTGCTGCCGGCCGAATGGGGCGCGCGCTGCCTGGGGCGCGACGAGGCGGGGCGGGCGAGGGTGGTCTGCGACTACATCGCCGGCATGACCGACCGCTACGCCATCGCCGAGCACAAGAACCTCTTCCATCTCGACGTGCTGAGCTGAGCGGCGTGGCCGACCCCCTGATCGTCCGGGCGCCGATGTACCATTCGGCCGGCGACGAGGCGGCGTTCCTGGGCTGGCTGAAGCGGATCCGGGCGGTCAGCGCCGTCTCGGCCCGCGGACGCGATCTGCACATCCAGCTTCGCGGCGGCCCGGTCTCGCGCGACGAGTTGTCGGAACTGCGCGCCTGCTTCCACCGCTACGCCCTCGACACCAGCGCGCTGGAGGGGCTGCGCTGAATTAACATTATTCCTATCAAAATAGTAGACAATAAGTCGTCGGCGTGTGAACCTTCCATGACAGCAAGGGGGTTCCGTCGAGTGATCGCGTCTTCGTCCAGCCTGCGCGCCCGCCCGGTGGCGCCGGAAACCGCCCGAAGGCTGGCGCGTCGCGCTCTCGGCGCGCTGGGACTGCGGAAAGCCGACGCTGCTGGCGATCGCGGCGTTGTGGTCGAGGCGCGGCTCGCCGACGGGATCGGCCTGCACCATTTCGGACTGGCGGCGGACGGCTGCCACCCCTTC
Organism: Phenylobacterium sp.; assembly: GCF_016793285.1. GTDB lineage: Bacteria > Pseudomonadota > Alphaproteobacteria > Caulobacterales > Caulobacteraceae > Phenylobacterium. Next base: position 18,056 of record NZ_JAEUMO010000001.1, on the reverse strand, counting down.
GTCCGGGCCGCCGCGGCCGGCCGGGATTGTCCCGAGGCGCCCGACTCGGCGATCGTCGAGGTGTTGCGCGCCTACTACGACCGGGTGATCCCGGGGAACGCGGCCGACTGGCTGGGCCTGTGGCCGGCGAGCGCCTCGCCAGACCTGCTCTGGGCGCCGCCGTGGGCCGCGACCTTGCCCTGGCAGACGCAGACGCCCGCCGAGTGGCGCGCGGCCCGCGAGAAGGGCGTGCCCAACGAAAACCGCCTGGCGGGTCGGGAGCTCTCCATCCGCGACGGCTGGCACGCCTGCGGTCCGGTCAGCGACCAGAAGGCCGCGGTCGAGGCGCACCGGGTCGGTCGCCTGCTGGCCTCGCTTCAGGAACACGGCCTGCGCCGCCACGACGGGCGTGACGGCGACATCGACGCGGTGCTGCTGCGCGGCGAGGGCGTCCAGCGCTGGTGGGTCAACAGCGGTCACCATCGCGCGGCGGTGATGAGCGCGCTCGGCTATGAGACCGCGCCCGTCCGCATCCGGCGCGTGGTCGATCTGCGGGACGTCGCCCAATGGCCGCAGGTCCGCAGCGGCCTGTTCCAGGCCGCCGACGCGGCGCGGATCGTCGAACGGCTGCTGGCCGGCGAGCTGCCCGGCGTCGCGCAGGCCTGGGCCCACTGGGCCAGCGGCCAGACCGCCCACCCCCTGAAGGCCACCGCATGACCGCGTCGCTCTATTCCGCCAAGCTCAAGTATTCCGGCGCTGTGGCCGAGGAATACGTCGGCAAGCGCGAAGAAGCCCCGACCTGGGTCTGGGAACAGGAGCAGGTCGCGGCCTGGGCCAGGAGCCGGCCGGCGGGCAGCTCGGTGCTGGACGTGCCGTTCGGCACCGGCCGCTACGTGCCGGTCTATCGGGCCGCGGGCCTGAAGGTGCGGGGCTGCGACATCTCGGCCGACATGATCGCGGTGGCCAGGCGCGAACTCGGCGAGGCGTTCGGCGACTGCTGCGTCGAGGTCGCGGACGCGGAGGACATGCGCCACCTGGCGGACGGCGAGGTCGACGCCGTGCTGTGCAGCCGCTTCATCCAGTGGCTGCCGTCGCTCGACATCGTGGACAGGATCCTGGCCGAGTTCGCGCGGGTCGCGGACGACGAGCTGTTCCTGCAACTTCGGATTCCCTCCGGGGCGGCCCCGCGCGCCAACCCGCTCGGCGCCCGCGTCCGACGGGCGCTGGCCTCGCCAGGCGCCGCGGTCGGGCGCGTGCTGCGCCGGCTGCGCCGCGACCCCAGCACCGACTGGACGATCCACATCCATCCCGAGCCCGAGGTGCTGGCCCGCGCCCGGGCGCATGGCTGGGTGCTGGCCGCGGTGAGCGAGGAGTGCCCGTCGCGGCCGGGCTTGCGGTTCTACCGGCTCCGCAAGGGCTGACCGCCCACAGAAATCGGCGCGGCGCCGCAGTCCCGCCTCCACGGGTTCCGATAAACTGCGCCCGAACGTGCGCGATTCGGAGCCCTGCGATGTCCGACCATGAGCGTGGCGCCTATGCGCCGCCGACCTCCGACGCTCCCCTGAGCTTCGATCCCCGCCAGCCGGTGCGGGGCGCGCGGCCGATCCCGTTCACGCTGATCCTGTCGGTGCTGGTGCTGGCCGCGCTCGTGGCCGCGATCTTCGTCTTCTACCAGCAGGGTGTGCGGCAGGCCGGCGAGGCCCCGCAGGTGGTGGGCGCGCCGGTCGCGGGCATGAAGGAGGCCGCGCCGGCCGGCGCTCAGCCGCAGGATGGCGACGCACAGCTCCAGATCTACCGCGAGGAGGCCGGCGGTCCGGTCGAGACCTTGCCCGCCGAACCCCGGTTCACCGCCCCGCCCGAGCAGCCGCAGGCGCGCCCGACGACGCCCGTCGTGGTCGCCCAGATCCCGCCGGCGCAGGCCGCCCCCGCGCCCAAGGCGGCGAGCGTGGCCCCGCCGCCGGCCGCCACCGCCGCGGCGCTGAAGCCCACGATCCCGGCGGCGCCCCCGCCGAAGGCTGCGGCGCCCGCGCAGAAGGTCCAGGCCGCGGCGCCGGTCCCCGCCAAGCCGGCCGCCGCCAAGCCGGTCGCCGCTGCGCCGGCGCTGAAGCCGGTCCCGCCGCCCGTCGAGAAGAAGCCCGCCACGCCGGAGCCCAAGGCCGCCGTCGCGTCGGGCGCCGCGCGCGTGCAGGTGGGCGCCGTCAGCTCGACCGCGCTGGCCGACAAGGCCTGGAGCGACGCGGTCTCGGCCGCGCCGGGCCTCGCCGCCGGCAAGGGCAAGGCCGTGGAGAAGATCGAAGGCGGCAGCCTCTACCGCACCTTCGTCACCGGCTTCGCCTCGAAGGCCGACGCCCAGGCGTTCTGCGCGCGCTTGCAGGGCGCCGGGAAGAGCTGCTTCGTGCGGTGAGGGGCGAGGTGACCGGATGAACCAGGGCTTCCAGCCATCGTTGGACTTCGCCGCCGCGGCCACCGCCGCGGAGGACGGCGAGGCGCTGATCGTGGACCTGGAGGGCTACGAAGGCCCGCTGCATGTGCTGCTGGCGCTGGCCCGCACGCAGAAGGTGGACCTGCTGAAACTGTCGGTGACCAGGCTCGCCGAACAGTACCTGGCCTTCGTGCAGGAGGCGCGGCGTCGGCGGTTCTCGCTCGCGGCCGACTACCTGGTGATGGCCGCCTGGCTCGCCTACCTGAAGTCGCGCCTGCTGCTGCCCAGGCCCGAGCAGCCCAAGGCCGAGGAGCCGCCGGCGGAGGAGATGGCGGCGCGCCTGGCGTTCCGGCTGGCCAAGCTGGAGGCGATGCGCAACGCCGCCGAGACCCTGCGCACCGGTGCGCAACTGGGCCGTGACGTGTTCGTGCGCGGCGATCCCGAGGCGATCCGGGTGATCCCGTCCGGCCGCATCGAAGGCGACCTCTACAGCCTGATGAGCGCCTACATCGGCCAGCGCCAGAAGGAGGCGCAGCGCCACTACACGCCCGCCGTCCCGCAGGCCTACGCGCTGGAGGACGCCCGCGACCGCCTGCGCCGCCTGCTGCCCGACCTCGACCGCTGGACGCCGCTGGGCGGCATCGCGCCGATGGGCACGCCGACCGCCGGCCCCAGCCGCGCGAGCTACGTCGCCTCGACCCTCTCGGCCAGCCTCGAGCTGGTGAAGGAGGGCGCGATGGAGGCGCGGCAGCTCGAGGCGTTTGCCGACATCTACCTGCGCGCCCGCAGGGGCGCCGCCCAGCCGGGAGCCGGCGCATGAGCGACTATCGCGAGACCGCCCGCGAGATCGAGGCGCTGCTGTTCGCCGCCTCCAGCCCGCTGACCGAGGAGGATCTGGCCAAGCGGCTGCCCGAGGGCGCTGATGTTCTCGGCGCGATCGTCGAGCTCGGCCAGATGTACCAGGGCCGCGGCGTGGTGCTGGCGAACGTGGCCGGCGGCTGGCGTTTCCAGACGGCCGAAGACCTGGCGTGGCTGATGACCGAGGAGCGGGACGAGCCGCGGCGGCTCTCCAAGGCCGCGCAGGAGACGCTGGCCATCATCGCCTACCACCAGCCCGTCACCCGGGCCGAGATCGAGGCGGTGCGCGGCGTGCAGGCGTCGAAGGGGACGCTGGACGTCCTGCTGGAGCTGGGCCTCGTGCGGATGCGCGGCCGCCGCCGGACGCCGGGCCGTCCGGTGACCTACGGCACCACCGACGCCTTCCTCGAGCACTACGGGCTGGCGGCGCTGACCGACCTTCCGGGCATGGCCGAGATGAAGGCGGCGGGGCTGCTGTCGCTGGACCTCCCGGCCGACTTCACGGTGCCCGATCCGAACGTGGCGGGCGCGGACGAGGACCCGCTCGACGCCGATGCGCCGGAGTTCCACGTCGACTTCCTGGGCGAGGACGAGCCCTCCGGAGCCTGAGCCGCGGCGCCGTTAGCGCTCCGCAAAAGACGCCCGGTCTGCTAAGCGCAGGGGGACAGTCGCTTACGGATACGCCTCGCCATGCCTCCCTATCGCTCGCGCACGTCCACCCATGGCCGCAACATGGCCGGCGCCCGGGGCCTCTGGCGCGCCACCGGCATGAAGGACTCGGACTTCGGCAAGCCGATCATCGCCATCGCCAACTCGTTCACCCAGTTCGTGCCGGGGCACGTGCATCTGAAGGACCTGGGCCAGTTGGTGGCGCGCGAGGTCGAAGCGGCCGGCGGCGTGGCCAAGGAGTTCAACACCATCGCGGTCGACGACGGCATCGCGATGGGCCACGACGGGATGCTCTACTCGCTGCCGTCGCGCGAGCTGATCGCCGACGCGGTCGAGTACATGGTGAACGCGCACTGCGCCGACGCGCTGGTCTGCATCTCCAACTGCGACAAGATCACCCCCGGCATGCTGATGGCGGCGCTGCGGCTCAACATCCCGACGGTGTTCGTCTCGGGCGGGCCGATGGAGGCGGGCAAGGTCCTGCTGTCCACCGGGCCGCGGAAGGTGGACCTGATCGACGCCATGGTGGCCGCCGCCGACGATGCGGTGAGCGACGATGACGTGAAGGTGATCGAGCGGTCGGCGTGCCCGACCTGCGGGTCGTGCTCGGGGATGTTCACGGCCAACTCGATGAACTGCCTGACCGAGGCGCTGGGCCTGTCGCTGCCCGGCAACGGCTCGGTGCTCGCCACCCATGCCGACCGCAAGGACCTGTTCCTGCGGGCGGGCCGTCTCGTGGTCGAACTGGCGCGCCGCCACTACGAGCAGGACGACGGCTCGGTGCTGCCGCGCGCGATCGCCAGCTTCGAGGCGTTCGAGAACGCCATGGCGCTCGACATCGCCATGGGCGGGTCGACCAACACCGTGCTGCACCTGCTGGCCGCCGCCCACGAAGGCGAGGTGGGGTTCACCATGGCCGACATCGACCGGCTCTCGCGCCGCGTGCCCTGCCTCAGCAAGGTCGCGCCGGCCAAGGGCGACGTCCACATGGAGGACGTCCACCGCGCCGGCGGCGTGATGGCGATCCTGGGCGAGCTCGACCGCGCGGGCCTGATCCACACCGACCTGCCGACGGTGCATTCGCCCAGCCTGAAGGCCGCCCTCGACACCTGGGACATCGCCCGTGACCCGAGCGAGGCGGTGCAGACCTTCTTCCGCGCGGCGCCCGGCGGCGTGCCGACCCAGACCGCGTTCAGCCAGGATCGGCGCTGGGAGGACCTGGACGTCGACCGCGCCGGCGGCGTGATCCGCGACAAGGCCAACGCCTTCAGCCAGGACGGCGGCCTCGCCGTGCTGTTCGGCAACCTCGCCGAGGACGGCTGCATCGTGAAGACGGCCGGCGTCGACGACAGCATCCTGAAGTTCAACGGCCCGGCGCGGGTCTACGAGAGCCAGGACGCGGCGGTCAGCGGCATCCTCACCGGCGAGGTGAAGGCGGGCGACGTGGTCGTCATCCGCTACGAGGGGCCGAAGGGCGGGCCGGGGATGCAGGAAATGCTGTACCCCACCAGCTACCTGAAATCGAAGGGCCTCGGGAAAGCCTGCGCGCTGATCACCGACGGCCGGTTCAGCGGCGGCACCTCCGGCCTCTCCATCGGCCACGCCTCGCCCGAGGCGGCCGAGGGCGGGACCATCGCCCTGGTCGAGAACGGCGACCCCATCGAGATCGACATCCCGTCGCGGCGCATCAGCCTGGCCGTGCCGGACGCCGAGCTGGATCGCCGGCGCGCGGCCATGGACGCCCGCGCCGACGGTGGCTGGCAGCCGGCTGCGGCCCGGCCCCGCAAGGTCTCGCAGGCGCTCCAGGCCTACGCGGCGCTCACGACCAGCGCCGCCCGCGGCGCCGTTCGCGACGTCGGCCAACTCACCCGCACCGCCCGCGAGCGCCGCGCGGCCGGCAAGACGCCGGCGGAGTAACTTCCTCTCCCGCGAGCGCGGAGCGCGACGAAGGGAGAGGGTAGGGTGAGGGCCGGCTGGGCGACTCCGTTCGCCCGTCGAGGGCCCGCGAGTGGAAGCGCCGCACATCCTCGCTCGGCTATCGGCGAAGCACGACTGCACGAGCCGGCCCTCACCCTAACCTCTCCCTCCATCGCTTCGCTCAGGGGAGAGGTGACCGAGGCTCATCGCTGCGAAGTCTGGGTGTTCGCCACCGCACGCGTCGAGGATCATGTCGCAGGCGCCGGCGCGGTTCTCCAGGATGGTCGAATTCCAGAAGCGGAGCACCCTCAGCCCGCGGCTCCTGAGATAGTCGGTGCGGCGCGCATCATAGGCAACCTGCTCCGCGTGCTGGCCGCCATCGAGTTCGACGACCAGTCGCGCCTCGTCACAGAGAAAATCGAGGTAGTAGGCGCCGAACGAGACCTGTCGTCGCCACTTCCAGCCGCCGAGCCCGCGATCGCGCAGGGCGTTCCAGAGACGAGCCTCGGCGTCGGTCTGTCGTCGACGCAAGTTGCGCGCGCGGTCGGTGGCCAACACGCGCCGTCGGCTGCGAATGATGCCCATATCGCGATTGTTCGCTAATTGTTCTCGTCTGTCCACCAAAACGCCGCGTTGGCTTGGGGGCGACGGAGCGCCTATATAGCCGTGAGACAACGGCGGCGCGGCCTGCGCCGCTCAGGGAGTGATCAGCGCGATGGGCGCATTCAGCATCTGGCACGTTCTTGCGGTCCTCGTGGTCGCGCTCCTGCTGTTCGGCGGTCGCGGCAAGCTGTCGGGCCTGATGGGCGACGCCGCCAAGGGCATCCGCGCGTTCCGCGACGGCCTGAAGGGGGACGACGAGCCCGGCCAGGAGGCGTCGAAGTCGCTTCCCAAGGACGAGAAGGACAGCGCGCGGAGCTGATCGCCCGCGTCGAACGTGATTTCCGGCGCCGGCCCGCCTTGATGCGGCCGGCGCTTCTCATTAGGCCACCCGGATGCTTCCCGACGTCGGCGGATTAGAATGGCTGGTCATCGCGGTCGTGGCCCTCGTCGTCGTGGGGCCCAAGGACCTGCCGGTGATGCTGCGGCGCCTCGGCCAGTTCGTGGCCAAGCTGCGCAACATGGCCGCGGAGTTCCGCTCCAGCTTCGACGAGATGGCGCGCCAGTCCGAGCTGGATGACCTGCGCAAGGAGGTCGAGGCCATGCGCCGCGGCCAGTTCGCCGACCTGTCGAGCCACGACGAGGCGATGCGCTCCACGGTGGGCGAGATCGAGCAGAGCCTGCAGGATGTGGGCGTGCAGTTGCACCCGCCGATGAGCTACCAGTACGGTGCGACCGACGAGCCGCCGCCGTCCGTGCAGGTTTCCGACGAGCCCGCCAAGCCGGCGAAGAAGCCGCGGGCGAAGAAGCCGCCGGCCGCGAAGGCCGAGGCCAGGCCGGGCGCCGAGGCCAAGCCGATCGTGGAGGGCGGGCCGAAGCCCAGGAAGCCGCGGGTCCGCAAGGCGGCTGGAGCCAAGGCGTGAGCGACCACGACCGCGACGAAGCTGACATCGAAGCCAGCCGCGCGCCCCTGCTGGATCACCTGATCGAACTGCGGGGGCGGCTGATCGTCTGCGTCGCGGCCGTCGTCGTGGGCTTCATCGGCTGCTTCGGCTTCGCCACCCAGATCTACGAGTTCCTGCTCCACCCGTTCCAGTTGGCCGGCCAGATCTTCGCCGCCCAGCAGAAGGGCGAGGCGCACGGCGCGTTCGACCTGTTGTTCGTGCTGATCGGGATCAAGAGCGTGGCGGCGGTCACCGGCGGCGCGCCGGCCATGATCTTCACCGCGCCCCTGGAGTTCTTCTTCACCAAGCTGAAGCTGGCCGGCTTCGGGGCTGTGGTGATCGCCTTCCCGGTCCTGGCCTGGCAGACCTACGCCTTCGTGGCGCCTGGGCTCTACAAGCGCGAGCGGCGCGCCTTCCTGCCGTTCCTGCTGGCCTCGCCGGTGCTGTTCCTCGCGGGCGCGGCGCTGGTCTACTACGTGATCCTGCCGTTCGTGCTGTGGTTCTCGCTCTCCCAACAGATCGTGGGGGCCACAGGCGTGCAGGTGCAGATGCTGCCCAAGGTGTCGGACTACCTGACCCTGGTGACCACGCTGCTGCTGGCCTTCGGGCTCTGTTTCCAGCTTCCGGTGGTGCTGACGCTGCTCGGCATGGCCGGGATCGTGAACTCGGGCATGTTGTGGAAGGGCTGGCGCTACGCCGTGCTGGGCGTGGTGGTGGTGGCCGCGGTGGTGACCCCGCCCGACCCGATCAGCCAGCTCCTGCTGGCGCTGCCCATCATCGGCCTCTACTTCCTTTCGGTCGGCTGCGTGAAGCTGATCGAACTGCGCCGCGGCAAGGAAGACGCCGAGGCGGAAGCCGCCGCCTAGAGATCCGGCTTCGGCCGCGGACCAACCCGAGCGCCGAATGGTCTAAGGATTCGCCTCGGCGAGGGCCTTGGCGCTGGCCTTCGCAACGTCGAGCGTTTCGCGCAGGGCGTCCGCGTCCGAGCCGGCGATGTAGCTGGTGACCGCGAGCACATGGCCCTTCACGGCCGTCGCGCCGACCGCGACCGCCGTCCAGCGCGCCTCGGCCCCGGCGCTCAGCTTGATGACCCCGGCCACGTAGTAGCCGTTGGCGTCGCGCGCGACCGGCCGCATGTCGGCGCCCACCTGCAGCTTACGGCCCGCGCTGCGCTCGGCCTCGGCCTTCGCCTGCTCCCAGGCGGGGTTGTTGAGCGCGAGGTTCAAGGGCGTCTCGGGAATCGGACCCATGCGCTCGATCAGCTCCGCCCGGGTCAGCCTCTGGTCGGCCATCACCTTCGGCGCGCGCAGGAAGAGATAGCGGCGCAGGTTGCGTCCCTCGGCGAGCGCGTCGCAGTCGACGAGGGCGAGGTAGGTGATGCTCTGGCTGTCCATCGCGTCGGTGATCTGGGCGATGTTGGCGTAGCGACCCTCCGGCGGGCAGTAGCCCGCTGGCACGGGCGCGCGGATCTCGTCGCCGCCGACGCGGATGGCGGTGATGCCGTCGGCAGCCGATGCGGCCTGGGGCCACGCCAGCAGGGCCGCGGCCATCGCGGCAAGCTCGAGCTTCATGGACATCCTCGCCGCCAACCGGCGCGATCATCGCGGCGCCCGGGCCGGGCGGCAAGCTTGGCGCCCCCTCCGACGCGCACTAGAGAGAGCCGCTCAAACCTCCTGGACCCCCATGCACGACATCCGAGCCATTCGCGAGAACCCCGAGCTTTACGAGAAAGCCTGGGCGGCGAAGGGCTCGTCCGGCAAGGCGGCCGAGGCGATCGAGCTGGACGCGAAGCTGCGCGCCGCCCAGACGGCGGGGCAGGCGGCCCAGGCCGAGCGCAACGAGGCCTCCAAGAAGATCGGCCAGGCCAAGGCCCAAAAGAACGAGGACGAGGCCCAGCGCCTGATGGCGCAGGTCGAGGCGCTGAAGGCCGGCCAGGCCCGACACGCCGAGGCCGAGCGCGAGGCCGCCGAGGCGCTGAAGGCGCTGCTGTCGTCGCTGCCGAACATCCCGCTCGCCGATGTGCCGGTGGGCGGCGACGAGCACGACAACGTCGAGGTCCGCCGCTGGGGCGAGCCTTTCGCGATCTCGAACCCGAAGGACCACGTCGACCTGGGCGAGAGCGCCGGCCTGCTGGACTTCGAGGCCGCGGTTCGCATGTCGGGCGCGCGCTTCACCGTGCTGAAGGGCCCGTTGGCCCGCCTGGAACGCGCCATCGGCCAGTTCATGCTGGACCTGCAGACGCAGGAGCACGGCTACCTGGAGGTGGCCCCGCCGCTGCTGGTCAACGACGCGGCGGCCTACGGGACCGACAAGCTGCCGAAGTTCGCCGAGGACCTGTTCCAGACGACGGACGGCCGCTGGCTGATCCCCACGGCCGAGGTGCCGCTGACCAGCCTGGTGATGGACCAGATCGTGGCCGAGGAGGAACTGCCGCTGCGCTTCACGGCGCTGACGCCCTGCTTCCGCTCGGAGGCGGGCGCGAGCGGTCGCGACACCCGCGGCATGATCCGCCAGCACCAGTTCAACAAGGTGGAGCTGGTCTCGATCGTGGCCCCGGAGAAGTCCGAGGAAGAGCACGAGCGGATGGTCGGCTGCGCGGAGGCGGTGCTGAAGCGGCTGGAACTGCCGTTCCGGACCATGCTGCTCTGCACGGGCGACATGGGGTTCGGCGCACGCAAGACCTACGACCTGGAGGTCTGGCTGCCCAGCCAGGAGAAGTACCGCGAGATCAGCTCGTGCTCGAACTGCGGCGACTTCCAGGCCCGGCGCATGGACGCGCGGACCAAGAAGACCGGCGAGAAGGGCACGCGCTTCGTCCACACGCTGAACGGCTCGGGGCTCGCCGTGGGCCGCACCCTGGTGGCGATCATGGAGAACTACCAGGACGAGGGCGGCCGCATCGCCATCCCGCAGGCGCTGCATCCCTATCTGCCGGGGGTGACGCACATCGGGGGCAGAGCTTGAGCTTCTCCACCTCCGCTCATCCCCGCGCATGCGGGGGCCCAGACTCTCGCTTTCATGAGGATGCTGGCGGTGCGAGGACCCAAAAGGATCAAGCCTGGGTCCTCGCATGCGCGGGGATGAGCGGGTCTTAGCGTGATGCGTATTCTCCTCACCAACGACGACGGCATCCATGCCGAGGGGCTGGAGGCTCTGGAGCGTATTGCCGAGGCGTTGTCGGACGACGTCTGGGTGGTGGCGCCGGAGTACGAGCAGTCGGGCGCGAGCCGCGCGCTGACCCTCGCCGACCCGATCCGCGTGCGCCAGATCGCCGAGCGCCGGTTCGCGACGACCGGCACGCCGACCGACTGCGTGATGCTGGGCGTCAACGACCTGGTGCCCGGCAGGAAGCCCGACCTCGTGCTCTCCGGCGTGAACCGCGGCGCCAACCTGGCCGAGGACGTGACGATGTCGGGCACGGTCGCGGGGGCCATCGAGGGCATGGCCCTGGGCGTACCCTCCATCGCGCTCTCGCAGATGGGCTTCTACGAGGAGGGCGCCAGCTTCGAGGCCGCCGAGACCTTCGGGCCGGGCATCGTCAAGAAGCTGGTCGAGTTGGGCTGGCCCGCCGACGTGGTCCTCAACATCAACTTCCCGAACGGTCCGGTCGACCGGATCAAGGAGGTCGAGGTGACCCGTCAGGGCTTCCGCGACTTCCATATCCGCCACAACGAGAAGCGCACCGATCTGCGCGGCCGCGACTACTACTGGGTCGGATTCAGGCAACTGCGCTCCAGCCCCGCCGAGGGCACCGACCTGCGCGCGCTCTACGACGGCAAGATATCGGTCACCCCGTTGCATATCGACCTGACTCACCAGACCACGGTGCATGACCTGAAGGGACGCCTCGGCGGTGTTCCGCCCAAGGCCTGACGATGGCTGAGCAAGACGACACGCCCGAGACCCAGATGGCGCGCCTGATCCTGGCGCTGCGCAGCCAGGGCGTGACCGAGGCCAAGGTGCTGGGCGCGATCGAATCCACCCCGCGGCCGATCTTCACGCAGGACCTCTTCAAGGAACGGGCGTTCGAGGACTCGGCGCTGCCCATCGCCTGCGGCCAGACCATCAGCCAGCCGTTCATCGTGGGCCTGATGACCCAGGCGCTGAAGATCGACAAGCGCGACCGGATCCTGGAGATCGGCACCGGCTCGGGCTACCAGACCACGATCCTGTCGAAGCTCGCGCGGCTGGTCTACACGGTCGAGCGCTACCGCACGCTGATGCAGGAGGCCGAAGGGCGCTTCAAGGCTCTGGGACTCACCAACGTGATCACCCGGTTCGGCGACGGCGGCGAGGGATGGCCCGAACAGGCGCCTTTCGACCGCATTATGGTCACAGCAGCGGCGCCAGGTGAGCCCAAGGCTTTGCTCTCGCAACTGAAGCCCACCGGGGTTCTGGTGGCGCCGATCGGGAAGGGGCCCGTCCAGACGCTTCGCCGCTATACCGGCGACGGCAAGGGCGGGTACGAGATCGAGGACCTGATCGACGTGCGGTTCGTGCCTCTTCTGGACGGTGTCGCCAAGGAGCTCTGACCATTTCGGGCGCTGAGCCCTCAACGTGGACGCCGGCTTGAGGACGCAGGATGCCGCGCAACTTTTAGTGACCATGGCCCGTCCTTCAGGGACGGACCTGGCAGGCGGGGGTGGCGGGGGCGCCGGCTCGTCGCCATGATCCCCCCTCACGCCCCGATGATTCTCGATAAAGCCACCCGGAGCGGCGATGACTTGTAACTTCGGACGCACGGTCCTGATCCTCCTGGCCGGTTCGGCCCTGACCGCGTGCGCCACCGCGAACGACTTTGCGTTCGTCCCGACCGTGGCGATCCCGCCGCCGGCCCAGCCGGTCGCGCCCGCACCGCCTGTGGCCGTCGCCGGCCCCGCGCCGGTCCAGGCCGCGCCCGTCGCGGCGGTGGAGACCGCCCAGCTCGCTGCGCCTGCGAGCCCGCGGGCGCCGGAGACCGCGTCGTCCGCGCAGGCTGCCGCGCTGGCCGAGGCCGACCGCGCGCCTGTGCTGGCGTTCGAGCCGCCCGCGGTGGACGTCTTTGCGCGCACGGGCCGGTCCTCGGGACCGGCGGCGACCTACACCGTGCGGCGGGGCGACACCCTGGCCGGGATCTCAGGCAAGCTGGGCGTCGACATGGACGACCTGGCCAAGGCCAACGACCTGAAGCGGCCCTACCGGCTGCAGCCCGGCCAGGTGCTCAAGAACCCCAAGGCGAAGGCGGCCGCCCCTGCTGCGAAGGCCCCGAGCGGTTCCAGGGCCGCGAAAGCCGGTGCCGAGACCTACGCCGTGAAGTCGGGCGACACCCTGTTCGCCATCGCCAACCGCTTCGGCGTCAGCGTCGAGGACCTGCGGCGCGCCAACGGACTGCGCGGCTCGTCCATCGCGCGCGGTCAGAAGCTGAGGATTCCGGGCGCCGTCTCCGCGGAGGAGGCCGAAGCTCCGGAAGAGCAGGTCGCCGCCACGCCGCCGCGCAGTTCGCCGCCCCAGCGCCGCGAACGCGAAGTCGAGCGCGAGGTCGTCCCGCCGGCCGCGGCGTCCGGAGGCGCGCTGGAGGTCACCGGCCGCGTCGTGAACGTCGACACCCCCGGAAAGGCCTATCGCGTGCGCAAGGGCGACACCCTGGAAGAGATCGCCGGGCGACTGGATTCGTCGATCCCGGAACTCGCCAGGCTGAACAAGCTGAAGCGGCCCTACCGGCTGCAGCCGGGCCAGACGATCCGGGGGCCGGGCGGCACGGCCAAGGCCTATGTGGTCGAGCGCGGCGACACGCTGGCCGAGATCGCGCAACGGTTCTCCACCACCATCGACAAGCTGCGTGCGGCCAACGGCCTGCGCCGCGGCGCCTCGGCGGCGCCGGGCCGCAAACTGCGGCTGCCCGCCGGCTATCGCGACCGCGGTCCGATCGCGGCGAGCGCGCCGAGCGCGCCCACGACGCCGCAGGCGCCGCCGCCCCAGCGGCCGTCGTCGTTCGACACGCCGCCGCCGACCGGCCAGACCCTGCCGCCGCCGCGTTCGGCCCCGCGACCGCCGGCCGTGCTGCCGTCCACGCCGCAGCCGTACCGCCCGTCCGGACCGCCCGTCGGGGCGCCGACGGCCAGCCCGCAGGTCAGCGACGCCCAGATCTCGCAGATGGGCCGGGGTGTCTTCCTGTGGCCGGTGAGCAGCCGCGACGTGATCTCGGGCTTCGGCGACCGGGGCGGCGGTCAGAGGAACGACGGCGTCAACATCCGCGTGCAGGCCGGGACTCCGGTTCTCGCGGCGGCCGACGGCGACGTCGTCTACGCCGGCGACCAGGTGCCGGGCTTCGGCAACCTCGTGCTGATCAAGCACGCCGACGGCTGGGTCACCGCCTACGGCCACCTCGGTCGCGCGAATGTGCGGATGCAGCAGAAGGTCTCGCAGGGCCAGCAGATCGGCGAAGCCGGCCAGAGCGGCGGCGTCTCCGAGCCTCAGCTCCACTTCGAGGTCCGTTACGCGCCGACCCCGCAGGAGCGCGCGCGTCCGTTCAATCCGGCCCTGGTGCTGCCGCAGTAGGACGTCAGGCGCCGCGGTCGAGCACGCTCTCGGCCACGCCGCCCTGTTCGACCCTCACGCCCAGGTAGCGCATGACGCCGTCGGCGAAGCTGATGTCGGTGACCGGCAGCTCGCGGTCGCGCTTGAGCTGGGTGACGTCGGCCAGGGTGAGGCGCAGGACCATGTTCTCGCGCGCCACGCCCTCGGCCTCGGCGGCCTCGATCTCGGTGCGGAAGCGGGGCCCGGGCGGCTTGCGGCGGGGCGGCTGGGAAGGCATCGGGACCTCAGGCCGCGTTGAAGAAGCCGTGCTCGCCGACGACGCGCACAATGCAGGGGCGGCCGGCGTCGACGGCGGCGCGGGCATGCTTGTTGGCGGCGGCCTTGGCCACGTCCTTGTCGGGCGTCACGTCGCTGACCTCGCCGCCGTGCTCGACCGCCCAGCCGGAGGGGTGGCGGACCACCGTGATCACGTCACGGTCCGGACCATTGCGCATCGAGAAGCTCCATCGGGTCGTGGCGTCGGCCACATCCGGGCGCGTCGCAGGCAAGTGCGTATTCTAGAGTTAATTCCCGCGCCTGTCGCCTGCTCAGCCAATAATTCGAACGAAATCGTTGAATTGGGAGCGGATCAATGTATGGTCCGACGTTCGAATATCGCACTGGCTCGCGAGATTTTCGGCCCGGATTTTCCTGAGATCCGACGCGGAATTCCCCCACGACCCTCTCCGAGAATTTGATGCAAGCGTCGGCACATGGCGCGAAATATTTGCACCCGGAAAGGGAACAAAATGGCAGTCGGTACTGTGAAGTGGTTCAACGCCACCAAGGGCTTCGGGTTCATCCAGCCGGACGACGGCGGTCAGGACGTGTTCGTCCACATTTCGGCGGTCGAGCGCGCCGGCATGGCCGGCCTGAACGAGGGCCAGAAGGTCAGCTTCGAGCTCGAGCGCGACAAGCGCAGCGGCAAGATGTCGGCGGGCCAGCTTCAGAGCGCCTGAAGTCATCCCGTCGGGTTGGGAAGAGGCCGGCGTTTCGCCGGCCTTTTTCTTTGCCTATAGCGGCAGCGGCCTTCCGAGTTCGCCCGCGAGGTCGCGGATGAACTGCCAGGCGACCCGGCCCGAGCGTGCGCCGCGGAGCTGGGCCCACTGCAGGGCGCGGCGCTCCAGGTCGGGCGCCTCGAGGCCGAACGTCTCGGCATAGGCGCCCACCGCCGCGAGATAGGTCGGCTGGTCCATGGGCGGGAAGCCGATCCAGAGGCCGAAGCGGTCCGAGACGCTGACCTCCTCCTCGGCGTCCTCGGCAGCGGCGACGAGGCCGCGATCTTCCTGGTGGCCGCGCGGCATCAGGTGGCGGCGGTTCGAGGTGGCGACGAAGAGGACGTTGGCCGGCGGACCCGAGACCCCGCCCTCCAGCGCCGATTTCAGCGCCTTGGCGGCCGCGGCGCCTTCCTCGAACGAGAGGTCGTCGCAGAGCACCAGGAAGCGTTCGGCCCGGCCGCGCAACACATCGAACAGGGCGGGCAGGGTGGTGACCTCGTCGCGGTCCACCTCGACCAGCTTCACGTCGGGCGCGCCCGCGGCCACCGCCATGAACGCGGCCTTGGCCAGCGAACTCTTGCCCGTGCCGCGCACGCCCCAGAGGAGGGCGTGGTTGTAGGGTAGACCCTGCGCGAACCGCTGCAGGTTCCCGAGGAACCGGTCCTTCTGGCGCTCGACGCCGACGAGGCTCTCCAGCGGCAGGGGATAGTCGGGCGCAGGATGGAAGGCGCCGGTCGCCGGGTCGTGGCGGAACAGGCGCGCGCCGCCGAAGTCGGGGGCCGCCGGCGCGTGCGGCGCCAGCCGCTCCAGCGCCTCGGCGATGCGGGTCAGAACAGGCTTGAGCTCGGCGTCCATCGGACGTTGCCTAGCACTGCGGCCGGTTCCATTGCAAAAGCAGGTCCTTGCGAATAGCTTCCGCCGACCCGATTTCCGGCCCTACGCGAGGGCCACCTTTCCGGAGACGAGATGAGCGACCCCAATGCCCTGATCCAGGTCATCGGCATGCCGATCCTGCTGATCGTGCTGTTCTACTTCCTGATGATCCGCCCGCAGCAGCAGCGGATGAAGAAGCACCAGGAGATGCTGGGCGGCCTCAAGCGTGGCGATCAGGTCGTGCTGTCGTCGGGTCTGATCGGCAAGATCGTCCGCGTCGAGGACAAGGAAGTGGGCCTCGAGATCGCCACCGGCGTCACCGTGAAGGTGGTCAAGGGCATGATCCAGGACGTCCGCACCCGCGGCGAGCCGGCTGCGGCCAACGACGCCAAGGCCTGAAGCGCGCCTTCCGATGATCAACGTAGCCCGCTGGAAGGTCGTCCTCGTCGTCCTGGCGACGCTCTACGGCATCCTCTTCACGCTTCCGAACCTGCTGCCGGCCAGCGCCCGCGACAGCCTGCCGGCGTTCATGCCCAGGCAGATCCTGAACCTGGGCCTCGACCTGCAGGGCGGATCGTACCTGCTCTATGAGGTGGACACCCAGGCGCTGCGCGCCGAGCGACTGACCAACCTCGCCGAGGATGCGCGCACCGAACTGCGCAACGCCGACATCCAGTTCACCGGCCTGGGCGTCGTGAACGGCGAGGTCGTCGTGCGGATCAACGACGCCGCGCAGGTGGAGGCCGCCGCGAAGGCGCTGCGCAGCACGCTGGGCGCGCCGCTGGCTGGCGCGGCGGGCGGTCGCGACGTGACCATCAGCGTCGAGAGCGACCAGCGGATCCGCATCGTGTTCGTCGCCCAGGCCCTCCAGGCCCAGGCGGCCAAGGCGGTGGACCAGTCCATCGAGGTGATCCGCCGCCGGATCGACGAACTGGGCACCAAGGAGCCCGACATCCGGCGCCAGGGGTCCAACCGGATCTCGATCGCCGCGCCGGGCGAAAGCGACCCCGAGAAGCTGAAGGCCATCGTCGGCCAGACGGCCAAGCTGACCTTCCAGATGGTGGACGAGACCGCGGACCTCGCCGCCGCCCAGGCGGGCCGCGTGCCGCCGGGCAGCATCATGGTGCAGGGCGACGACCTCGCGCCGTTCTACGTCGTCAAGCGGCGTGCGCTGGTCACCGGCGAGATGCTCACCGACGCCGGCTCGGCCTTCGACCAGCAGACCGGCCGCCCGATCGTGACATTCCGCTTCAACGGGGTCGGCGCGAAGAAGTTCGGCGAGGCGACCAGCGCCAACGTCGGCAAGCGCTTCGCTATCGTGCTCGACAACAAGGTCATTTCCGCGCCGACGATCATCAACCCGATCACCGGCGGCAACGGCCAGATCACCGGCAACTTCACGACCGAAAGCGCCAACAACCTGGCGATCCTGCTTCGCGCCGGCGCGCTGCCTGCGCCGCTCACCGTGCAGGAACAGCAGACCGTGAGCGCCGAACTCGGGGCCGACGCCATCCGCGCCGGCGCCTTCTCGCTGGTGATCGGCGGCATCGCGATCATCGTCTTCATCGTGCTGGCCTACGGCCTGTTCGGGGTCTTCGCGGCGCTGGCGCTGATCGTGAACGTGATGCTGATCCTGGGCATCATGTCGATGACCCAGGCGACGCTGACCTTCCCCGGCATCGCGGGCCTGATCCTGACACTGGCGGTGGCGGTCGACGCCAACGTGCTGATCTACGAGCGCGTCCGCGACGAGGCGCATGCCGGGCGAACACCGATCATGGCCCTGGAGCACGGCTACAGCCGTGCGCTGGTGTCGATCCTCGACGCCAACATCACCAGCGCGATCTCCGCCGTCATCATGTTCCAGTTCGGATCCGGCCCGATCCGCGGCTTCGCCTGGACCCTGCTGATCGGCGTCATCACCTCGGTGTTCACCGCCGTGGTCATCACCCAGGTCCTGATCGGCTGGTGGTTCCGCATCGCCAAGCCCAAAGCCCTGCCGATCGAGTAGAGACGCCGCATGCCCTGGCCCCTCATCCGCCTTCTCCCGCGTGAGTTCCATGTGGACTTCGTGCGGGGCGCGCCCGTTGCGGCGATCATCTCGGCCATCCTGATCGCGGGCTCCATCGGCTCGTTCGTCGTCCAGGGGCTGAACTTCGGCATCGACTTCGTCGGCGGCACCGCCATCGAAGTGCGCACCAAGGGGCCCGTGCCCCTGGGCGAGCTGCGCGCCGCCGTCCC
>NZ_JAEUMO010000221.1 GCF_016793285.1 Phenylobacterium sp. | reverse complement strand
CGGCTCGGCCTCTCCACCGGCAAGACGCCCGACAAGGTCGAGGCCGACCTGATGGCCGTCGTGCCCGCGCCGTACCTGACCCGCGCCCACCACTGGCTGATCCTGCACGGCCGCTACACCTGCGTGGCGCGCAAGCCGAAGTGCGAGGCCTGCCCCGTCGCCGACCTCTGCCCCAGCAGGCGCCTGTTCGTCCGGGCCTGAGGGGGCCGCTCCTCTAGCCCACGATGGCGTGGGGGATGAAGCGCGAGAGGTTCTTCGTCACCCGGCTGCGGTCCTCGCGGATGCCGATGCCCGCCGGCTCGTCGCCGACGATCCAGGCGCCCACCACCGGATAGGCGCCCTCGAAGGCCGGGGCCTCGTGCAGCGCCTGGCGGATGTGGCCTTCCTCGCCGTAGCCCAGGTCGAGCACGCGGGCCTTGCGGCCCTGCTTCACCAGTTCGATGTTCGCGCCCTCGCGGCTGAACAGCGGCTTGCGCACATAGGACGCGCCTAGCTCCGCGGCCCTCGGATCGTCCTCGAAGTAGGCGGCCAGAAGGTTCGGGTGGCCGGCGTTGCGGGCCCAGAGCAACGGCAGCATGCCCTTGTTCGACAGCACCGCCTTCCACGCGGGCTCCAGGAAGCGCGTCTTCGAGGCCTTGATGTTGGCCCCGTACTCTTCCCGGAACATCTCCTCCCACGGATAGAGCTTGAAGAGCGCCTGGATGACGTAGCCGTCCTGGTCGACGAAGCGCTGGTCGGCGGTCAGGCCGATCTCGCCCACCGGCACGAACTTGGGCTCTATCCCCGCCTGGCCGGCGATGTCCTCGAGGTACTTCACCGTCTGCCGGTCCTCGACCGAGTCCGCGTCGCTGGCGAAATGCACGAACCCGCCGCCGGGGAAGATGGCCCGGAACCGCGCCTCCAGCTTCTCGTGCAGGCTGTTGAACTGGTCGGCGTCGGCTGGCAGGCGGTCCGCGGCGATCATGTCCTCGAGCCAGATCCACTGGAACGCGCCGGACTCGTAGATGCTGGTCGGGGTGTCGGCGTTGTACTCGTAGAGCTTCGCCGGCCCGGTCCCGTCGTAGGCGAAGTCGAAGCGGCCGTAGAGGGTCGGGTCCCTGCGCGCCCAGCTCTCGGCCACGTCGTCGCGCGAGGCCTCCGGGATGGCGAGCTTCGCCATCAGTTCCTCGGACGTCACGACGTCGTCCACGAGGTCGAGGCACATGGCGTGCAGCTCGCGCGCCGGCGCCTCGATCCCCTCCTCGATCTCGGCGAGGCTGAAGGCGTAGTACGCGCGCTCGTCCCAGTACCGCGCCCCGTCCAGGTGGCGCCAGGTGAACCCGAGCTGCTCGGCCTTTTCGTCCCAGCCGGGACGCTCAGTGGTGGCGATGCGCTTCATGTGCGCTGAGCTCCAATCCCCCTCGCTCGTCATCCCGCGGCTCGTCCGCGGGATGACGGCCGTAGGGAAGTTGGGCGCTACCCCTCCTTCCGATCCGTCGCCACGGGCTGCGCCTCGATCTGCAGGCGCGGGGCCTCGAGCTGGGGCATGGGTTCGCCGGCGGGGGCCTTCAGGCGCGCCAGGATGTCGTCGGCCGACGAGTGGCCGGGCAGGATGCCCGCCGCGGCCAGCTTCGCGTCGAGGTCCGCGCCCGTGCGCTTGTCCTCCAGCTCGGCGGCGGCCTTGAACTTCTCGTCCTGCACCATCTGGCGCTCTTTGATGCGCTTCAGGCTGTCGGCGGCCGATCCCAGCGCCGCGGTGGCGCTGCCGCCCCGCGAGGCGACGGCGGCCTGGGCGCGCTGGACGCTGTCGTTCACCTTCACCACGTCGATCTCGCGGCGCAGATTCTCCACCTTCTGCTGCGTCTGGGCGATCGTCTGGTGCAGCCGCTCCTCGGCGACCCTCATGTCGGCCAGTTGCGGCGTCTTCGTGCCGATGTCGGTCTCGAGCTCGGCGATCCGGGTCGCGACCTCGCGCGCGAGGGTCTCGTCGCCCTTGGCCAGCGCCTGGCGGGCCGAGCCCTCGTAGCGGGCCGACTGGTCCTTCAGGTTCTGGACTTCCTTCTCGATCATCCGGCGCTTGGCGACCAGCGTGGCGAGGTCGTCGCGGGCGCGGCCCAGCGCGTTGTCGGCGTCGCGGATCTCCTGGTCGAGGATTCGGAGCGCATTGGCGTCGACCACCGCGGCGCCGGCCTCGTAGGAGGCCCCGCGGAAGAGGGTGATCAGCTTGGAGAAGATGGACATGTCGGGCTCCGGGCTCAGGCCGCCGAGGCGAAGTTGTCGCGCAGTTCGCTCGCCGCGCGGATCGCGTTCTCGGCCAGCATCCTTACTTCGATGATCACCGTCTGCAGGGTGGTCTTGCACGACAGCTCGCCGAAGAGCTCATAGTAGTCGCGCCCGGCGATGGTGGTGATGCCGAAGTTCGACAGCGGCACCAGCTTCTGCGCCTTCAGGAGGAAGACGTTGAACGCCGCCTGGTCCTTCTGCTCGTCCACCGGCCACAGCAGCGCGCTCACGACGATCTGCTCGGCGCCCACCGACAGGAAGACCGGCAGGTCGCCGAACTCGTGCATGGTGAGCTGGAGCACCGGCTCTGTCCCCTCCAGCACGCGCGCGGTCAGTTCGCCGTCGCGCAGCAGCCGGGTCTCGGACAGCGCTTGTGAAAGGCTCTTCACCGACCAGTCGGTGTCGATGACCTGGTCCATTGCATAGGATCCCTGCGGAGGGTCGGGGTTCTTCAGCAGCGCCGGTCCGCGGCTCGACGCTGTGATGATGGCTCGCGCGGCGGCCTGCACGTCGGCCTTCGCCGCCGGCGGGACCCAGAGCTCGAGCTTTACGAGACCCAGCCGCTGGCGCTCGGCGCGCCAGAGACGGGTCCGTTCTGCTGGACTCAGGCTCATGTTATCCTTGGTCCG
>NZ_JAEUMO010000217.1 GCF_016793285.1 Phenylobacterium sp. | reverse complement strand
GCTCTGGATGACGCGCCCCTCGTGCTCGGTGATCGAGCAGAAGGTGCAGCCGCCGAAACAGCCGCGCATGATGGTCACCGAGAAGCGGATCATGTCCCAGGCGGGAATCTTCGCGTCGCCGTAGGACGGATGCGGCGCCCGGGCGTAGGGCAGGTCATAGACGCTGTCCATTTCCGCCGTCGTCAGCGGGATCGGGGGCGGGTTGAGCCACAGGTCGCGGTCGCCGTGCCGCTGGACGAGCGGGCGCGCGTTGCCGGGGTTGCTCTCCCGGTGCAGCACGCGCGAGGCCCGCGCATAGGCCTCGCTGTCCTGCTCCACCTGCTCGTAGGACGGCAGCCGGACGACCACGTCGCCCGGCCTGCGCGCAGCGCCCTCGTCGGCGCTGTCGAGGTCGTCGGCGGGCAGCTCCGTGTAGTGCTCCGGAACCTTGCGGAACAGCGCCACGCCCCGGACGTCGGTGAGGTCCCGCGGCGCCTCGCCCGCGGCGATCCGGTTGGCCACCTCCACCACCGCCCGCTCCGCGTTGCCGTAGAGCAGCAGGTCGGCCTTGGCGTCGGCCAGCACCGAGCGGCGGATCTTCTCGGACCAGTAGTCGAAGTGCGCGATCCGGCGCAGCGAGGCCTCGATACCCCCCAGGACGATCGGCACGTCCTTGAACGCCTCGCGGCAGCGCTGCGAATAGACCAGCGTGCAGCGGTCCGGCCGCCTGCCGCCCTCCCCGCCCGGCGTGTAGGCGTCGTCGCTGCGGATGCGACGGTCCGCCGTGTAGCGGTTGACCATCGAGTCCATGTTGCCGCCGGTGACGCCGAAGAAGACGCGCGGCTTGCCCAGCGCCTTGAACGCCTCGGCCGACTGCCAGTCGGGCTGGGAGATGATGCCGACGCGGAAGCCCTGCGCCTCCAGCAGCCGGCCGATGATCGCCATGCCGAAGCTGGGGTGATCCACGTAGGCGTCGCCGGTGACCAGCACGATGTCGCAGGCGTCCCAGCCCAGCGCGTCCATCTCGGCGCGGCACATCGGCAGGAACGGCGCGGCGGAACGCGCCTCAGCCCCTGAAATCAGGGGCGTTCCGGTTGAGGCCGCGTTGTCCATGATGCGTCACGGATACGCGCGCGGGGCCGCGAACTCAACCGGCCAGACGCCGCAGGCCCGCTTCCGCCACGCCCTAGCCGGCCCCGCCGGCGCGCGCGACGGCGTCTGCGCCGGCCGGCAGGCGCATCGGACACGACGGGTCGGTCGCCGCCCGCCAGACCGCCTCGGCGACATCGTGCGAATGGGTGACGGGGCCGCCGGCCTGGATGCGGCCGAAGACCTGCTGCGCCACACCCATGTAGGGCTCCGGGATGTTCATGCCCATGCGGCCCCGGGCGTTGTCGCCGAACGCGGTCTCGGGCGCACGGCCCGGGATGACGATCCGCATGCGGATGCCCAGCGGCTCCAGTTCCAGCGCCACCGACTCCGTGAACGCGTTCACCGCCGCCTTGCTGGCCGTGTAGACCGACATCATCGCCAGCGCCTGGAAGGTGACGCCCGACGTCACGTTGACGACCACGCCAGAGCCCTGCGCCCGGAACTGCGGCAGCACGGCCTGTGTCATGGCGATCGTGCCGAGGGTGTTGGTCTCGATGAGCTCGCGGATCTTGTCCATCGGGACGCCTTCCAGCGGGCCGACCATGCCGACGCCGGCGTTGTTCACCAGCACGTCGAACGGCCCCGCCGCCTCGATGGCGGCCGCGATGCTCTCCGCGTCGGTCACGTCGAGCGGCAGCACCTTCACGCGGTCGGACTTCGGCAGCAGGTCCTCGCGCGGCGTGCGCATCGTGGCGATGACGCGCCAGTCCCGGTCGAGGAAACAGCGCGCCGTGTCCAGGCCGAATCCGGACGAGCAGCCGGTGATGAGAACGGTGTTCATCGGCGTTCCTTCCTTAGGCGATCTTCGCGGCGATCTGCTCGGCCAGGCCCTTCAGTTCCTCCACGTCCGCCATGCCCTCCCCATGCCGCCCGAGCGGGACACCCTCCCAGCGCGGGATGATGTGGAAGTGAAGGTGGTAGACCGTCTGGCCCGAGACCGCCCCGTTGAACTGGCTGATCGCGATCCCGTCCGGAGTCAGCGCCGCGCGCACGGCCCTGGCCACCCGCTGTACGCCCAGCAGCAACGGCCCGACATTCTCCGGCGCCTCCTCCAGGAAGTTGCGCGCCGTCGAATGCTTGGGGATGACCAGCGTGTGCCCCCTGGCCTGCGGGAAGACGTCCATGAACGCCAGCACATGGTCGTCCTCGAACACGCGCACGGACGGCATCTCGCCGCGCAGGATCCGGGCGAAGATGTTGCCCGCGTCGTAGGTCCCGTCCAAGCTCATGGCGTGCTCCCGAATGTCGGGAGCAGGCCTAGCAAATCGCGGCGGGGGGCGGAACGATGGGCACGACCGGAAAGCCGGCGAACGATCGCCCCCAGGGGCTCACCGAACGCCAGAAGAAGTGGTTCGCCTCGGTGGAGGCCAGCCTGCAGCGCGACACCGGCAAGACCATCGAGGCGTGGGTCGCCATCGCGAAGACCTGCCCGCACGAGGCGCCCAGGGCGCGCACGGACTGGCTGCGCGAGCATCACGGCCTGGGCGTCAACCGCGCCGCGCATGTGCTGTCCGTGGCCTTTCCCTCGGCCATGAGCTGGGATGACGCCGACGGCCTGCGCGCGGCCCTGTGGAAGGACGCCGGCTCCGAGGCGATCCTGTCGGCCCTGGAGGCGGCCGTGAGCGCCCTGCCCGACACCGTCATCGGCCAGCGCAAGAGCTTCACCGCCTTCTCGCGCAAGGTGCAGATGGCGGCTGCACGCCCCGTGAAGGGCGGCCACGTCATGCTGGGCCTGGCCGTGGAGCCCGACGCCGACCGGCGGCTCCAGCCCCGCGGCAAGAGCGAGAGCTGGGGCAACCGGCTGAGGGGCCAGTTGCTGCTGACGTCGCCGCAGGACGTGGACGCCTCGGTGACGGCGCTCCTGCGCCAGGCATGGGAGCGTTCCTGACCTTTATGCGAACTCCCCTGGAGCACGCGGCGGAAGGCGGCGACCCAGACTGGTCCATATGCACGCTCGGAGGTGTTTTCCCGAGAGGCGATTCCCCAGCCAGTTGAAGGGAGTTCGCCGCAGCGCATCGCCGTCCTATGGTTGGACTTGATGGTGAGTGGGGAACTCCCATCGCAACTTTGGATGGGGCATCCTCTCGTGCGCACACTCAAGCTTTTCACGGCCGCTGCGGCGGCCTTCGTCCTGGCCGGCGCCGCGACCACCGCGTTCGCCGACCCGGTGACCCAATCGCAATGGGCCGCGACCGGCGACAACGGCGGCCTCGGCGGCTCGTTCGCCTTCCTGAACTCCGGCGGCCAGGATCCGTTTGAACACGGCGGCGCGTGGACCACCCAGTTCGGCGCCGGCAACGTCGTGTTCAATGCGACCTTCGAAGAGGCGACCTACAGCAACTACGACTCGTGGAACGGCAGCGAATTCATCTTCAGCTTCGGTGATCCCGACACGACGAGCTACGGCCAGACCTTCTTCGCGCCGGGCGGCGCGCTGACCTCGTTCAACTTCCTGATCCACAACTACTCGGGCGGTGGCGGCGGCGGCGGCGGCTGCGAAGGCCCCTGCGAGGCCTCGCTGGGCCCGGTCGACGCGAACTTCGTGGTCGCGGCCTTCGACGGCACGCGCCCGGTGGGTCCGGTCCTCTACAGCACCGCCACGACCATCCCGGTCAGCGACACCTACGCCTGGACGAACATCGGCGCCTTCAACGTCCAGCTCCAGCAGGGCCGGCAGTACATTGCCTTCCTGACCACGGCGAACATCGGCAGCACCGGCGGCGTGCCGGAACCGGCCACCTGGGCCCTGATGATCGGCGGCTTCGGCATCGCCGGCGCGGGCCTGCGTCGCCGCCGGGCCGCGCTGGCCTGAGGCACACTCTCCAAGTCTGCGTTGTCGAAGGCCGCCCTCAGGGGCGGCCTTCTTCGTTCAGGCGCCTTCCCTGAACGGAGAGTAGGCCTCTTCCAGCCACTCCATCTCCTGGTCCACCGCCTGCCGCTCCTGGGCCAGGAACCGCTCCACGGGGCCACGCAGCGCCGGGTCGGCGATCCAGTGGGCGGAGTAGACCGGTCGGGGCAGGTAGCCGCGCGCGATCTTGTGCTGGCCCTGAGCGCCGGCTTCCACCCGCCGCAGCCCGTGCTCGATCGCCCACGCGATAGCCTGGTAGTAGCAGAGCTCGAAGTGGAGGAACGGCACGTCCTCCACGCAGCCCCAGTGGCGGCCGTAGAGGCAGTCGGCGCCGATCAGGTTCAGCGCGCCGGCGATCCAGCGCCCCTCGCGCGCCGCCATCACCAGCAGCACGCGGTCGGCCATCCGCTCGCCCAGCATCGAGAAGAAGGCCCGCGTCAGGTAGGGCCGCCCCCACTTGCGCGAACCGGTGTCCATGTAGAAGCGGAAGAAGGCGTCCCAGTGGTCCTCGGTCAGATCGGCGCCGGTCAGGCAGCGGATCTCGGCCGCGCCCTGCGCCTCGCGCCGCTCCCGCCGGATGGTCTTGCGCCGCCCCGACGACAGCGCGCCCAGGAAGTCCTCGAAGTCGCGGTAGCCGTGGTTCTCCCAGTGGTACTGCTGGCCCTCGCGCCGCCCCAGCCCCTGCCCGCCCAGCCAGTTCCACTCGGCCTCGGTGACGAAGTTGAGGTTGAGCCCCGAGGCGCCGAACCGCTCGCAGAGCTGCAGGCCGCCGCCCAACAGCATGCCCCAGGCTTCCTGCGGATCGACATCCGGCCGGCACAGGAGCCGCGCGCCGGTGGCCGGCGTAAACGGCGCGGCCGACAGCAGCTTCGGATAGTAGCGCCCGCCCGCCCGCTCGTAGGCGTCGGCCCAGGCGTGGTCGAAGATGTACTCCCCCTGGCTGTGGCTCTTCAGGTAGAGCGGCATCGCCGCCGCGACCCGCCCATGCTCGTCCTCGACCGAGAGATGCTGCGGCCCCCAGCCCGTGCGCTCCACGGCGCAGTTGGCCTCTTCCAGGGCGTCCAGGAAGTCGAAGCGGATGAAGGGGTTGCCCTCGTAGACGGGATTGTCGGCGCAGGCGTCCCACGCCTCGCGGCCGATCTCGGCGATGCGGCGGGCCACGGCGACCGCCGGCTTCAGCTTCACGCCACGGCCTCTTCAGGGATGAAGCCTTCGAATATCAGGTTGTCGCAGCCGTCCTTGATCGCGGCCCACTGCCCCGGCTCGCGGACCGTCCAGGCGACGACGGGCATGCCCTTCGCGCGGTGCTCGGCGGCCTTTGCGCTCGGCAGCATGTCGAGTCCCAGCGCCAGGAAGTGCGGCCGCGCGATCGCCACATGCTCCAGCCCGGCGAACGACCGGCGCTGCGTCTCGTTCATGTGGGGCGCCTTGTCCCACGAGTAGCTGTCGAGGCCCCGCAGCACGCCCGGATAGCGGTCGGCGAACCAGGCGTGACTGTAGGGATTGAAGCCGATCACGCAGAGCGGCCCGTTGTGGTCGGCGATCACCTCGTGCGTCCGCTGCTCCAGCGCGCCGACCTCGCCGAACGGCGTCTTGAGCTCGACGTGAACCATCGCCCGGTGGCCGACGACCACCAGGGTCTCGAGCAGTGTCGGAATCTTTTCGTCCGTGCCCTTCAGGCGCATCTCGCCCAGCTCGGCGGCCGTGAAGTCGCGCACGCGGCCCTCGACGCCGCACATTCGCGCGAGCTTGTCGTCGTGGAACACCATCGCCTCGCCGTCGGCGGAAAGCTGGACGTCCAGTTCGATGCCGTAGCCCCTGGCGCAAGCGGCCTGGAAGGCGCCGAGCGAGTTCTCCGGCGGACCGTCGGGGCTCCAGAGCCCGCGATGCGCGATCGGCGGGTGGAACAGCAGTTCCCAGGCCTGGCCGAAGTCTCCCCTCACCTGACCTGCACCACCGCGTCGACCTCGACGGCGAAGTTCAGCGGCAGGCGGTAGACGCCCACGGCCGAGCGCGCGTGGCGGCCGGCGTCGCCCAGGGCCTCGACCATGACGTCGGAGCAGCCGTTCACGACTTTGGGAATGTCGAAGAAGCCGGGCCCCGCCTGGACGAAGCCGCCCAGCTTGACCACGCGCACCACCCGCTCCAGGTCGCCCTCGCAGGCGGCCTTCATCTGCGCCAGCAGGTTGATCCCGCAGATGCGCGCGGCCCGGACGGCGGTCTCGAAATCCACGTCCTCGCCCACGACGCCGCGGATACCGCCCGAGGCGTCCACCGAGACCTGGCCGGAGATGTGTACCAACTCGCCGACCCTCACGAAGGGCACATAGTTGGCGACCGGGGCGTTGGGCGCCGGCAGTTCGATGCCGGCGGCGGCGAGGCGTTCTTCGACCTTGGACATGGCGAACGCTTAGCGCCCCCCTTCGCGAAGAAAAAGGGGCCAAAGAAAAAGGGCCGGCCCTCGCCGGGCCGGCCCTTCCTTACGCTTGCGCTACTCGGAAAATCGTCAGGCGCTCAGCGGACCGCCTGGAACTTCTCGACGGTCGCGGTCACGCGCTCGTTGATCGGCTTCATCGATTCCTTCACCGAGGCCGACACGGTGTCCGACATCTTGGTGAACTCGGCCATGTAGGTCTCGAGCGCGGTCTTGGCGAACGAGGTCTGCAGCTCGACCACTTCCTGCACGCTCTTGGCGCCGGCGAGCGACTTGGCGGCCGACACCTGGGTGTCGAACACGGCCTTGGAGAAGGCCATCGCCTGGGCGCCCAGGGCTTCCGCGCCCTTGGCCGAGGCGGTCGCCGAGGCGACGACGGCTTCGAGGTTCTTCTTCGAGTGGGCGTTCAGCTCGTTCATCGCGGCCAGGCCCTTTTCGATGCCTTCCTTGAAGGCGACGTTGGAGGCGGTGGTGAACTGTTCGACAGTGGTCTTCGCGGCGTCGGCGGCGGCCATGGGAGGCTCCTGCTGGAATGGGGTGACAAACGGAGGCGGCGGGGCGGACCGCCCCAAATCACGAACCGGCTTATTCCATGCTGCACTGCACAAGTCAACGCATTTTTGTGCGCTGCAACATAACTGCTGCATTCGCCCATCCGCCGCCGCGCCTCTTCCCTCGGAAAACCCGCCGCGCGCATCGACTGCGGCATTTGCGCCTGTTCAATCCTTGTTTACCCTCATGAAAGGGTACGCACGGCATGCTACCGACTCCCTCGGGTGGCATGTCGCCATCTCAACGCGTTGATTCGACGGACGAAGCATGATCCAGCACGCCCGCCGCCTGTTGCTTTCCCTCGGCCTGGCGTTCGCCATGGCCATCGGCGGGGTCGCCCCGGCCGCCATGGCGCAGGTCCCTTACCTTCAGCTCATCCCGCAGAATTCGTCCAAGTACGCGTCGATCGTCGTCGACGCGAAGACGGGCGAGGTGCTCTACGCGAAACGCGCGGACGCTCCGCGGTATCCCGCGTCGATCACCAAGGTGATGACCCTCTACCTCACCTTCGAGGCGCTTTCGGCGGGTCGCATCGGCCTGGACGACCGGGTCGTCTTCTCGCCGCACGCCGCGGCGCAGTCGCCGACGAAGCTGGGCATCCGCGCGGGGGATTCGATCTCGGTGCTCGAGGCGATCCAGGCGATGTGTACGCTGTCGGCCAACGACGCCTCGGTGGCCATGGCCGAGAAGCTGGGCGGCACCGAGCAGCGCTTCGCCGCGCTCATGACGCTGCGCGCCCAGGAACTGGGCATGACCAACACCAACTTCGCGAACGCCAACGGCCTGCCGAACACGCGCAACCTGTCGACGGCCCGCGACATCGCCATCCTGTCGCGCGCGGCCATGCGCGACTATCCGCAGTACTACCGCTTCTTCAGCCAGGTCTCGTTCAACTTCCGGGGCCGCACGATCACGAACCACAACCACATGCTCAGCAACACGCCGGGCGTGGACGGCCTGAAGACCGGCTTCACCAACGCCTCGGGGTTCAACATCGCCATCTCGGGCGTGAAGGACGGCCGTCGCCTGATCGTGGTGGTGCTGGGCGGTCCGACCCGCATCACCCGCGACCGCGTCGCCGAGAGCCTGCTGCTCACCGGCTTCGACGTGATCCGCCGCCGCGGCCTGGGCGAGGACATCAAGGTCGCGCAGAACTTCTTCGAGCCGCCGCAACTCGCCGCCGCCACCGAGCCGCAGATGGCCCAGGGCGACACGGGCGACAGCCTGTCGGTCCGCCTCGCCTCCTCGCCGCCGCCGGCGCGCGCCTCGCAGATCCAGATCGTCGAGCCCCGCTCGGTGCCGAAGCTCTCCGGCAAGGCCAAGGCGCAGGCTGGCGGCCGCTGGACCGTGCAGGTCGGTTCGTTCAACAGCCGTTCCGACGCCCGCGAGCAGTTGTCCCTCGTCGAGAAGCGCTTCGGCCGGCACGTCGACGACGCCCGCGCCGTGGCCGAGAAGGACGGCGGCAAGTACCGCGCCCGGTTCCAGGGCATGACCGAGGAAGACGCCAGGGACGCCTGCAAGGCCCTCAAGGCCAAGAAGCAGCCCTGCGTCGTCATGGCGCCGGGCCGCGGCTGATCCCCTTCCCCGGCTACTTCAGCAGCCGGTCCCGCGCCGCGTTGAGCTGCGCCGCGAGCCCGGCGGTGCCGCCTTTGTCCGGATGCACGGCGCGCATGAGACGCGTGTAGGCCGCCTGGATCTCCTCGCGGGTCGCGCCCTCGACGACGCCCAGGATCCGCCGGGCTTCGTCCTCGCTCATCCGGGCCGCAGGCGGCGGCTTCGCGCCCGTCGCCTCGATCCTGCGCGCCGAGGCGGCGAACCACAGGCCCACGACCACCAGGACGACGGTCGGTCCCCAGCCGCCCCGCACGCCCGACCATGCAGCCGCCGTGAAGGCCACCAGCGCCGCCGCCCCCGAGACGACGCGCCATTCCCGGCGCTTCAGCACCGGGAACCGTCGGCCGTTCAGCCAGAAGTAGCCCGCGAGCAGCGCGCCCCCGAGCAGGAGATAGAGCATCCGCCTATTCGGCCGCGATGCGTTCGGCGTCGTCCAGTCCCTGGAAGCCCAGCGCGACCATCAGCGCGCGCAGCTCCTGGCGCGCCGCCACGTGCTGCAGGCTCATGGCCACCGGCCGGATCGCCGGCGAGAGGTCGGCCACGGTCAGGCCGAACGGGAACAGCTCGCGGTAGATCACCCGGTCGCGCAGGCCGGGCCCGACCCGGAAGCCCACCTTCTTCGACAGCGCCTCGACCCGCTCGTCCAGGCGGCGGCGGTTGCGGGCCTCGGTCGGCGCCAGGCGGTTGCGCAGCACCACCCAGTCGATCTGCTTGCGCTCTGCGGTGGCGCGCTGCTTGCGGCAGCTCCAGACCGTCTCGGCGTAGAGGGAGTGGCGCTTCAGATCGAGCGTCACCGGGTCCACCACGCCCAGCATGTCGAAGTCGACGAAGCTGTCGTTCATCGGCGTCACGATGAGGTCGGCGCGCGAGTGGGCGGCCCGGCTGATGGCCGTATCGCTCCCGGGGGTGTCGATCAGCACGAAGTCGGCCGTCTGGCTCACCTCGCCGAACGCCGCCTCGAACCGGGCCAACTGCTCGGCCTCGGGCGCCTTGGCGAGCGCGTCGCCGGCCGAGCTGATCGCGTGCTCGATCGGCATCGGCGCCTCGGCCGCGTTCGCGGCCAGCCAGGCGGCCCGGTTCGCGAAGAAGTGACCCAGCGTCTGCTGGCGCAGGTCCAGGTCGAGCACGGCGACCTTCGCCTTCCCGTGCAGCAAGGCGGTGGCGATGTGGATGGCGAGGGTGGACTTGCCCGCTCCCCCCTTCTCGTTGCCGACCACGATGACGCTGGCCTGGCCCATGGCTCTCTCTAGCTCCCCGACGGCCCCCTGGAGCCGACTCAACGCCATTCTAGCTGACCGCGCCACGCACCGATGCGTCAACGTGACCGCTCGGCGCGGCCCATGGATGGACTTGCGGCGCCCCGAGCGCCATAAGCCCGCGCCATGCCGCTCCCCGTCGTCCGCACCGTCGCCGACCTCCGTGCGCAGGTCCGCGCCTGGCGGGCCAGCGGGCTGAGCGTCGGCTTCGTGCCCACCATGGGCGCTCTGCACGAGGGACACCTGTCGCTGGTCCGGGTCGCGCGCGGGAAGGCCGACCGCGCGGTGGCGAGCGTGTTCGTGAACCCCACCCAGTTCGGACCCAACGAGGACTTCGACGCCTACCCCCGCGACGAGGCCCGCGACGCCGAACTTCTGGAAGCCGCCGGCTGCCACCTCCTCTACGCGCCGGCCGTCGCCGAGATGTACCCGCAGGGCGCGTCCACCACCGTCACCGTCAGCGGCGTCACCGATCCCCTGGAGGGCGCGGCGCGGCCGGGCCACTTCGCGGGCGTCGCCACCGTGGTCACCAAGCTTCTGAACCAGTGCGGCCCCGACGTGGCGGTGTTCGGCCAGAAGGATTTCCAGCAACTCGCGGTGATCCGGCGGCTGGTCGCCGACCTGGACATCCCCGCGGAGATCGTGGGCGCGCCGACGATGCGGGCCGACGACGGCCTCGCGCTGTCTTCCCGCAACGCTTACCTCACGCCCGAGGAGCGGGCCCAGGCGCCGGCGCTGCACCAGGTCCTGCAGGCGCTGCTCCAGAGCCTGCGCGACGGCGAATCCGTGGCTGCCGTGGAGAGCCTCGCCCTCGACGCGCTCGCCCGCGCCGGCTTCCAGAAGATCGACTACGTCGAGGTCCGCCACCCGGCCACGCTGGAACGCCTCGGCCCCGGCCCGGCGACCGGTCCCGTCCGCGTCCTCGCCGCCGCCCGCCTCGGCAGGACCCGGCTGATCGACAACGTGGGAGATTAGGCCCTCAGGAGCCCTCCTCCTTGGAGGAGGGAGCGAGTTCCGGCCTCACCACGCGCCCGCTTCGCGCAACTGCCGCGCCAGCTCGTCCGGCACGTCGCCGAACGCCGCCTCGTCCAGGTCGGGCGGGGCATCCTTCGCGTCGAGATAGCGCCAGCCCTGGAAGGCCCGGCGCGGCGTCGGCGCCACGCGCACGACCGCCTCGTCCAGCGTCACGTGGCAGCGGGCGGCCGCGCCCTCGCCCACCGTGTCCACGGCCAGGATCTTCTGCCGGCACAGGATCACGCCCTTGAAGACGCGGTAGACCGAGCCGCCGTCGACCATCTCCGGCGCCCGCTTCGGCGTCATGCGCGTGCGCAGGATCCAGGGCTCGCCGGTCACGGCGTTGCGGGCGCGCCAGTCCAGCAGGTCCTCGATGGTGGCGGCGCCCACCACCAGCTTGATCATGTGCAGGGCCATCGGCCCCGGATTAGGGCCGCTTCAGCGCCTTGGAAAGTGCGTCATCGAGCCCGGTCATTGCGCCCACGGGGGCGTCTGCCTGGACAGGAACGCGCGGACGCCCGCCTGCCCCTCCTCGCCGACCCGCGCGGCGGCGATCCGGTGCGCCGTCAGTTCCATCAGCCCGCGGTCGATCGGCCGCCCGGCGACCTCGTCCACCAGCCGCTTGGAGGCCTCCACCGCGCCGGGCGCGCAGGCCAGAATCTCGCGCGCGATCCGGTGTGCGGCCTCGTTCAGGCCCGCGGCGTCCGCCACGATCTCGTTCACCAGCCCGACCTTCTCGGCGTAGGCGGCGTCGAACACCCGGGCGCTGGCGAACAGCGCCCGCGCGTTCCGCGGCCCGATGGCCTGGACGACGTAGGGGCTGATGGTGGCCGCGATCAGGCCCAGCCGCGCCTCCGAGAAGCTGAAGTTCGCGCCGCGCGTCGCCACCGCCATGTCGCAGCAGGCCGCCAGGCCCACGCCGCCACCGTAGGCCCCGCCCTCGACCAGCGCCACGGTCAGCGCCGGCAGGTCGTAGAGCGCCTTCAGCATCTTCGCCAAGGTCATAGCGTCGGCGCGGTTGTCGGCCTCGGTGCGATCCACCGCCGCGCGCATCCAGTCGAGGTCGGCGCCCGCCGAAAACGTCCCGCCCGCGCCGCGCACGAACACCACCCGCACGCCCTCGGCGCCCTTGAGGGTCTCGAACGCCTCCTCCAGCGCCGAGATCAGGTCGTCGTTGAAGGCGTTCTTCCGGGCCGGCCGGTTCATCGTCACCGTCACCGCGCCCGCCTGCGTCGCGTGGATATGCACCAGATCGGAGGTCGCGCTGACGTCCGGGAATTCCACCAGCGGGTGGGCGATTTCATTGGTCATGCGGCCTCCTTGCGCGACGCGACAACGCACAGGCGTAGCTCTCGGCGGCGAGCGGCGCTACCCTTCGTACCGTGGCGAGCCTGCCTGAAATCGAGGCCGATTCGGCCCTGGCCCGGCTGTTCCGTCAGCCGGACGCCCGGGCCGAGACCATCTGGTTCTCCGTGCCCGGCGGCTCGAAGCTGTTCGGCCAGGGCGATCCGTCCGACAACCTCTACGTCGTGCGGACCGGCCGCCTGGGCGCCTTCCGCCGCGAGGAGGGCCAGGAGGCGCAGTTCCTGGGCGTGATCCGCCCCGGCGAACCGGCGGGCGAAATGGCGCTGATCGCCGGCATCCCGCATTCGGCCGACGTCTATGCGCTCCGCGACTCCGAGATATTCGCCATCCCGAAGCAGGCCTTCTTCGACGCCTGCGACGCCGACGCCGACGTGATGATCGAGCTCGCCAAGCTGATGATCCTGCGCAGCCGCCAGACCGCGCGGCGCGGGCCGGTCGGCGATCCCTCGGTCTTCGGATTCATCCCCGTCGGCCGCCCCGGACCGATCCGCCCCATCGTCGAGCGGCTGGAGCGCGAGATCGCCGCCCTCGGCTACCAGGTCACCACCATCGGCGGCGAGGCGGCCTCGGCGCCGACCGAGTGGTTCTCGGAGGTCGAGCGCACGCACGACTTCGTCCTCTACGTCGCCGAGCGCGACGAGACCGCCTGGGCGCCGTTCGTGCCGCGGCAGGTGGACCGGCTGTTCCGCGTCGGCCGCGGCGACCGGCCGGCCGAGGCCTCGGCCAGTCCGCACGGCGCCGCGACCCTGCAGGACCAGGGTCTCGTCGACCTGATCCTCGTGCAGCCGGCCGAGACGGTCCGGCCGCAAGGCTCGGAGGCCTGGCTGGACGGCACGGGCGCGGCGCGCGTGTTCCACGTCCGGCGCGGGAACGAACCCGACTTCGAACGGCTGGCCCGCGTCCTGACCGGCCAGTCCGTGGGGCTGGTGCTCTCGGGCGGCGGCGCGCGCGCCTATGCCCACGCCGGCGCGATCAAGGCGCTGCGGGAGCGCGGCGTGCCCATCGACTTCGTCGGCGGCTCGTCCATGGGCGCGGTGGTGGGCGCCGGCCTCGCGATGGGCTGGAACCAGGAGGAGATGGACCGCCGCCTGAAGGAGGCCTTCGTCACCACCAGCCCGCTGGACGACATCGCCCTGCCGCTCCTGGCCATGACCCACGGGGTGAAGGTGAGCGAGCGGCTCGCGCACCACTTCGGCGAGACGCAGATCGCCGACCTCTGGCTGCCGTTCTTCTGCCTGTCGTCCAACCTGACTACCGGGGCCTACCAGCTCCATCGACGGGGCCTGCTCCGCCAGGCGCTGCGGGCGACCATCTCGCTGCCCGGCGTGCTGCCGCCCGCCACCGACGGCCAGAACGTGCTGGTGGACGGCGCGGTGATGAAGAACTTCCCGGCCGACATCATGCGCGCGGCCATGACCGGCCCCATCGTCGGCGTCGACGTCACCACCGCGCGCAGCATCACGGCCAACGACGTCGCGCGGCCCTCTTCGGTCTGGCGCTGGATCCGCTCGGGCCAGTGGCGGCTCGGGCCGCCGATCGTGTCGCTCCTCATGCGCACCGCCACGGTCTCGACCGGCCGCGACCTCGCTGCGGCGCGCGAGGCCACCGACGTCCTCGTCCAGCCCGACGTCTCCGGCATCGAAATCCGCGACTGGGAGGCCTACGACGAGGCGGTCGAGGCGGGCTATCGCGCCACCCTCGCGGCCCTCGACAAGCTGACCCGGCCGCTGGCCGAACTGCGCCGCCGCCCCTCCCTGCGCGAACAGCAGGCGCCAGGCGGCCATGCGGCTCCCTTCATGGCCTCCGCGCACGCTGCGGCGGAATGAACCTTGCGGAGGCGCGCGACGCGCCCCCATATTCGAAGGGTGTTCAACAACTGAAAGGAGGTGACCCAGTGTCTCATAGTGAAAGCCGCACTGCGGTGACCGTGACCTGGACCTCCGTTTACGGGGTTCGCGCCTAGCCACTAGGCACGGTCGCGTACCGCTCAGCGGTCCGACTATGGAAAGGCCGCCCCAGCGATGGGGCGGCCTTTCGCTATTTCGGAGACGGCGCCGGCGGCGCGGGGGCCTCGTAGCGGATGGGGATCGTCACGCGGCCGCCGACGACCGGCAGTCCTTCGGCGGTCCAGGTGGTGAGGCGGAACGATGGCGTCGCGCCGAGCGCCGCGGCCGCCACGCCGACGCCGGCGGGCGTCTCGGACGTCACCTTGCAATCTCCCAGGACGCCGCCGGCCCGCACGGCGCAGTCCAGGACCGCGCGCGAACTCCCGGCCGCCTTCACGTCCTTGAAGGCGGCGAGCAACTGGAGCTGCGTCGGCAGCGACGACCAGGACGGCTTGCCCACGACACGCGTCGCCGGGTCGAGCATTCCGGGGTCGAAGACGATCGGCACGTGGAACTCGAGGCCCTTGGCGGCCTTGCGATCTTCGTCGCTGCGCACCTCGAGCCTGAAGCGCTTGGCCAGCAACTTCGCTGCGGCCTCGAAACCGTAGCCCTTCGGATCGGCCGAGATGGTCTGACAGTCCGCGAGGCGACCCTCTCCCGTCATGTCGCAGGCCACCGTTGCACGGCCGCCTTTCCGTTGGGCCCGGGCCTTGGCCGGATAGGCCTCGGCCACCTCGTCGTAGGTGGGAGCCTCAGTCCAGGCGATCGCGGCGTCGATGACGCGCCTCGTCGCAAACGAGTCGCCCGGACCATCCATGCGGAAGTTGATCGGCATGTTCACGACCGAGGCGACCGGCTTGCCGCCCTTCTGGGCCGGTCGCATGAGGGACTGGGGGGTCAAGGCGATGGCCGCACCGCCGAATCCGGCCCCCGCCGGCGTCTCCTCCATCGTGGCGCAGTCCGTGAGCGCCCCCTGGACCGTGACGATGCAGTTGATGATCGCCTTGCCGCTCTGCCCGCGCCTGTAGGCCTGGGTCGGGAACACCGCGAGCAGTTGCTCGGGCGTCGGCCGCCTCAGCCAATCCGCAGCCTTGTCCACGGACTCGTCGCCCTGGATGATCCGAACTTCCCGCGGATCGGACTTGCCCGGCGGCTTTCGCCGATACTTGGGGGCCAGGGACAGCGTCGCGGCGCCCACGCCGCTGTTGGCCGGCGTCTCGCGCTCGATCCTGCAATCCGTCAGCGCGCCATCGTCCGCGACCCCGCAACGCACGACGGCGCGGTAGAGCGCGTCCGTCTTGATGACCGGGTTCAGGGCCGCGGCGACCTCCGCCTCGGTCGGGCGGCTCGCCCAGTTCGCCTCCGAGGCATCTGGCCTCTTCTTGTCCGCGGCCCATGCCGGCGCCGCCGCCACGACCATCGCGAGGCCGATCCAACTGATTGCACGCATGCGTGGGTCCCCACCCGTCGCCTCCACGATGCCGGCAGCTTCGCCTGCGCGCAACCATCGCGCGTTGGCGCGCGCCGCCATTACCTCTCACGTCATGGACGCGCTTCCCGGCGCCGGTAAGCTTCGCCCCATGAGCACGCCACAGAAACCCGTCGGCGAGTACCTGCGCGCCTGGCGCATGCGCCGGCGGATGAGCCAGCTCGACCTCGCCCTCGACGCCGAGATCTCCACGCGACACCTGTCGTTCCTGGAGACCGGCCGCTCGCAGCCGAGCCGCGAGATGGTGCTGCACCTGTCCGAGCAGCTAGACATCCCGCTGCGCGACCGAAACGTGATGCTCGTCGCCGCCGGCTTCGCGCCGGTCTTTCCCGAGCGCCGCCTGGACGACCCGGACCTCGCCGCCGCCCGCCGCGCCGTCGACGTGATCCTGAAGGGCCACGAGCCCTTCCCCGCCCTCGCCGTCGACCTGCGCTGGAACCTGGTGGCCGCCAACGCCGCGGTCATGCCGCTGATCCAGGGCGTCGATCCCGAGCTGATGACCGGGCCGATCAACGTGGTGCGCCTGTCGCTGCACCCCAAGGGCCTCGCGCCGCGCATCGTGAACCTGGGCGAATGGCACGCCCACATGCTGGAGCGCCTGCGCCGCCAGGCGGAGCTGACCGCCGATCCCGGCCTCAACGCGCTCATCGACGAGATCAGGAGCTACCCGAAGCCGCCCGCCTCCGACCGCCGCTCGGAGGACCTCGGCGGCGTCGCCATGCCGTTGCAGATGATGGCCGACGACAACCTGCTCTCGATGCTGACAACGACGACGGTGTTCGGCACCCCGGTCGACATCACGCTGTCGGAACTGACCCTGGAGACCTTCTTCCCCGCGGACGCGGCGACGGCGGAGATCCTGCGCGCCTCACACGCGGCCGCCATCTCATAGCCCGCTCATCCAGCGAATGCCGGGACAAGCGGTGGTCAGAGCGCGATGCAGGCGGGCGGCGGCAGGACGACCACGGACTCCTGCTTGAACTTGGCGCGGTAGGCGGCGCGGACGGCTTCGACCTGGCCCACCGGGTCGCCCTTGGCCGGCAGCACGATCATCAGCACCTTGGCGGCCTCGCGGATCATCTGGTTCTCGTCGCCCTTCCACTGGCCGCCGCCGTCCACGACGGTGACCCCGTCCGGGAACCGCGGCGTGACCTCCTGGTCGACGAACTTGCGGATGTCGGTGTCGTTCAGCCTGGCCGGCGCCTTGGCGGCCAGGAACACCTGGGCGGTGCGCAGTTCCGCCTGCCCGGCCGGGCACAGCGGCTTCGGGGGCGCCGTCTGGCAGCCCGCGAGCCCTAAACCCGCAAGGGCGACGCCCGCCAGCAGAACGATGGCCCCCGCCGATCTCACCCGCCGACAAGCTCCCGTCCGATGAGGAACCTCCGGATCTCGTTGGTGCCGGCGCCGATGTCGTAGAGCTTGGCGTCGCGCAGCAGGCGTTCCACCGGGTACTCCTTCGTGTACCCGGCCCCGCCCAGCGCCTGGATCGCCTCCAGGCTCACCTTCACGGCGTTCTCGCTCGCCATCAGGATGGCCCCAGCCGCATCGAACCGCGTCGTCAGGCCCGCATCGCAGGCCTTGGCCACAGCATACACGTAGGCGCGCGAAGAGTTCAGCGCGACATACATGTCGGCGATCTTGCCCTGCATGAGCTGGAACGAGCCGATGGGTTTGCCGAACTGCCTGCGCTCGCGGACATAGGGCAGCACCACGTCCAGGCAGGCCTGCATGATCCCCAGCGGCCCGCCCGACAGCACCGTGCGCTCGTAGTCCAGGCCGCTCATCAGCACGCCGGCGCCGCCGCCGACCGGGCCCATGACGTTCTCTTCCGGCACCTCGCAGTCCTCGAACACCAGTTCGCCGGTGTCGGAGCCGCGCATGCCCATCTTGTCCAGCTTCTGGCTGACGCTGAAGCCCTTGAACCCCTTCTCGATCAGGAAGGTGGTGATGCCGCGCGAGGCGCCGTCCGGGTCGGTCTTGGCGTAGACGATCAGGGTGTCGGCGTGCGGCGCGTTGGTGATCCAGAACTTCGTGCCGTTCAGCACGTAGCGGTCGCCCTTCTTCTCGGCGCGCAGGCGCATAGAGACCACGTCCGAGCCCGAGCCGGCCTCGCTCATGGCCAGCGAGCCCACATGCTCCCCGCTGATCAGCTTCGGCAGGTAGCGCGCCTTCTGCTCGGGCGTGCCCCAGCGGCGAAGCTGGTTCACGCAGAGGTTCGAGTGCGCCCCGTAGCTGAGGCCGATCGAGGCCGAGGCGCGCGACACCTCCTCCACCGCCACCACATGCTCGAGGTAGCCCAGGCCCAGGCCGCCGTACTCCTCCTCCACCGTGACGCCGTGCAGGCCGAGCTCGCCCATCTGCGGCCAGAGCGCGCGCGGGAAGGTGTTGGTGGCGTCGATCTCCGCGGCGAGCGGAGCGATCTTGTCGGCGGCGAAGCGGGCGGTGGTGTCGCGGATCATGTCCGCGCTCTCGCCGAGGCCGAATTCGAGGCTGGGTCCGTGGTTCGGGATCATGTGGCGCGGGTTAGCACAGCCGCGCGGCGCGCGCGAACCGGCCAGGGGTCTGCGACGCGGCCCGGCGCACCCTCAGTCCCGCTCGGCCGCGCGTCCCATCCGCTGCAGCAGGCGGTAGACCGCCACCGCCACGAAGCCGACCCCGGCCAGTCCCGCGCTCCAGGCCACCATCTGCGGCGTGACCACCGCGCCATCGGGCGTCGGGCGCGCCGAGAGCCCCCAGAAGACCGCGAAGCCGAAAAAGGCCAGCCCGAACAGCGCCAGCAGCAGGTCCCAGACGACCGAGGGCTCCCTGGGCTTCGGTTCGGGCCGCAGGCGCGCCGGGATGAACTCGTAGGGCTCCGGCTCGGCCGGCCCCTCGGCGGCGGCCTCGAGCTGCGGCTCGGACTCGCGGCCGCCCGGAGCCAGCGGGATCGCCAGTTCGGCGTCCACCACCGGCGGCTCGAACACGGCGCGCTCGGCCATGGCGGCGACCACCTCGGCCTCCGGCGCGGCGCGCGGTTCGGGCGCATCGGAGCGCTCGGTGACCGGAGGGGCGAAGTCGGCCTGCGGACGGACGTCGCGCCCCTCGCCCACCAGCGGGTCGTCGCCCAGGTCGACGAGCGTCGGCGCGTCGTCCGTGTCGGGGAAGATGGCCTCGAGGCGGCTGGCGATCTGCTCGGCCGCCGCGGTCAGCGCCGGCGCCGCCAACTCGGGCGTCGGTTCGGGCGGCAGGTCTTCCTCGGGCAGGTCGTCGCGGCGCGCGGTCACCCTGGCGCCCTCGAACGAGGCCTCGACCTCCACGGGCCGGCGCAGCGGCACCAGATCCAGGGCGTCCAGGTCGATCACCGGCCGCAGCAGCGGCGACGGGGCCGGCGTCCAGGCGTCGTTGGGCGGGGTCAGGAACAACGCCTTCTCGGCCGCTCGCCGGCGGACCAGGGCGTCGATGACGATCCGCTCGCCCTCGAAGTCGGCCTTGCGCCACAGCTCCATCGCGCACGCCGCCTGCACGGCCGCGCCGGCGTTCAGCCGCTTCAGCACCTGCGAGCGGCGGAAGTTGTCGGTCCCCACGTTGAACGCGAAGCTGTTGAGGGCGTCGAACTGGTTCTGGGTGACGGGAGCCAGCAACCCCTCGTTCACCGCGTGCTGCACGGCGATCAGGTCATAGACCAGCAGCGCCTCGGCGTCCGGCTCGGAGACCTCGGCGCCCTCGCGCGCGGTCAGCGTATGGCCGTAGCCGA
The DNA here is from genome assembly GCF_016793285.1 of Phenylobacterium sp. Taxonomy (GTDB): domain Bacteria; phylum Pseudomonadota; class Alphaproteobacteria; order Caulobacterales; family Caulobacteraceae; genus Phenylobacterium. The sequence goes on along the minus strand of NZ_JAEUMO010000217.1, from coordinate 1,841 downwards.
TCGTCCAGCGCCCGTCGGGCAACTGGGCGGCAGTCCGGCGATAGCCCTCGAACCGCTTGATCAGTTCGATGGCCGCCCGGGAAACGCGGTGGCGCGAGAGCACGAGCTCTATTCGTCCCAAATCGGCACAGGCGGCATGCGCCCGACCGGGTCAGGGGCAAGCCTGACGCCAGTTACAGCAGGATGAGGCTCGCGAGTCCCAGAAAAGACAGGAAACCCATGAGGTCCGTGACGAAAGTTACGAACACGGAGGAGCTGACGGCCGGGTCGCGGCCGAGCCGCTCCAGCCCGAGCGGCGCCAGCACGCCCGCCGCGGCGGCCAGGAAGATGTTGACGATCAGCGCCAGGGCGATCGTCACGCTCAGCCGCAGGTCGTGGAAGAAGGCGAACGTGGCCACGGCCATGACCAGCCCCACGACGGCCCCGTTCATCAGACCCACGATCATCTCGCGGCCGACGATCCGCATCGAGTTGGCCGCCGTCAGCTCGCGCGCGGCGAGCGCGCGCACGGCGACCGCCAGGGCCTGCGTCCCCGCCGTGCCGCCCACGGACGCGACGATGGGCATCAGGATGGCCAGGGTCACCAGCTTGGCGATCTCGCCCTGAAAGGCGCCGATGGCCTGCACCGCCACCGCCTCGGTCGCCAGGTTGAGGACCAGCCACGGCAGGCGCGAGCGCACGATGTCGCCCACGCTGGCGTCGCGGCCCGCGTCGCTCACGCCGGCCAGGGCGAGGATGTCCTCCTCGCTCTCCTCCTGGATGACGCTGACAATGTCGTCGACGGTGATCTGGCCCACGAGGCGGCCGTCCTTGTCGACCACCGGCGCCGAGATCAGGTGGTACTTGTCGAAGATGTAGGCGACCTCTTCCTGGTCGAGGGTCGCGTCGATCTCGTTCACCGGCTCCATGATCTGGGCGAGCGGCGTCTGGCGGCCGACGCGCAGCAGGTGGCTCACAGGCACGGCGCCCACCGGCTTGTAGGCCGGGTCGACCACGTAGATGTCGAAGAACAGTTCGGGCAGGTCGTCGGCTTCGCGGCGGAAATGGTCGATGGCCTGGCCCACGGTCCAGAACTGCGGCGCGGCCACCACCTCGCGCTGCATCAGCCGCCCGGCGGTCTCGTCGTCGTAGGCCAGCGTGGTCTCGATGGCCGCCCGCTCCACCTCGGGGATGGCGGCCATGACCTCGGCGCGCTTGTCGGCCTCCAGGTCGTCGACGACGTCGGCGGCGTCGTCCGACTCCATCTCGCCGATGGCCTTGGCCAGCGTGGCGGACGGGACGTGCTCCAGCACCTCCTCGCGGATCTCGGTGTCCAGTTCGCTGAGGATCTCGGCCAGGGTCTCCGGGTCGAGGTGCGGGATCAGCTCTTCACGGTCGCCGGCCGACAGGAACCCCATCAGGTCCGCCACGTCGGCGGGATGCAGCGCGCCGAGAAGCTCGCGCAGGCGATCCGCGTCGCCCCGCTCCAGGGCGTCGGCCACGTCGCTCACGAAGTCCGGGTTCAGCGCATAGTCGTCTTCGAGCGCGAGGTCTTCGAGGTCTTCCTCCGGCTCGGCGACGTCGGCGAGGTCGTCCGTTTCGCGGCTCATGCGGACCTCCCCGTTCTTCCCACAAAGGGGCGCTATGTTCGGACGGCTTTGCTCGTTCTCTGCCTAAGGCCCTGATTCACGAATCCTGCGAAGCCCGGAGGCGAAGCAGGATGGTGCGGTCGAGAAGACTCGAACTTCCACGGGTTGCCCCACAGCGACCTCAACGCTGCGCGTCTACCAATTCCGCCACGACCGCTCGTGGTGAGGCGCGGCAGGTAGCAAACACCGGCTGCGGAAACAAGCGCGGCGTTT
>NZ_JAEUMO010000195.1 GCF_016793285.1 Phenylobacterium sp. | reverse complement strand
TTCTCCAGGTCTTCCGCCTGCACGTAGGCGGCGAGGCCGTACTCGGTGTCGTTGCCGATATCGATGGCCTGCTCGACATTGTCGTAGCCGAGGATGGAGATCACCGGACCGAAGATCTCTTCCTTGGCGATGGTCATGTCGTTGGTGACGTTCGCGAAGACGGTGGGCTTCACGTAGTAGCCCTTGTCCAGCCCGTCGGGCCGGCCCGTGCCGCCGATCACGAGGGTGGCGCCCTCGTCGATGCCGGCCTGGATCAGCTTCTGGATCTTGTCGAACTGCACCTTGGAGACGACGGGGCCGAGCTGGCTGTTGCCGTTCGGGTCGCCGACCGTGACGCCGGCGGCGGTTTCCCGCGCCACCGCGATCGCCTCGTCCATCCGCGTCTTCGGCACGAGCATGCGGGTGGGCGCGTTACAGGACTGGCCCGAGTTGGTCATCATGGTGGCGACGCCACGGCCCACGCCCTTCGCGAAGGCGCTGTCGTCGAGGACGATGTTCGGGCTCTTGCCGCCCAGTTCCTGGGCCACGCGCTTGACGGTCGGGGCGGCCGCCTTGGCCACCTCGATGCCGGCGCGGGTGGAGCCGGTGAACGACACCATGTCGACGTCCGGGTGGCTGGAGATCGCCGCGCCCACCGTCGGCCCGTCGCCATGCACCAGGTTGAACACGCCGGCCGGGACGCCCGCCGCATGCATGATCTCGGCGAAGATGTGCCCGCTGAAGGGCGCCACTTCCGAAGGCTTCAGCACCATGGTGCAGCCCGTGGCGATGGCCGGGGCGACCTTGCAGACGATCTGGTTCAGCGGCCAGTTCCAGGGGGTGATGAAGCCGCAGACGCCGATCGGCTCCTTGACGATCATCGTCGGGCCGCGGTCTTCCTCGAACTTGAAGGCCTTCAGGACCTCGGTGGTGGTGGCCAGGTGGGCCATGCCGATCGGCACCTGTGCGCGCTGGGCCAGCGAGGCCGGGGCGCCCATTTCCTCGGTCACCGCGGTGGCGAGGTCGCCGAAGCGCTTCTGGTACTCGGCCAGGATGCGGCCCAGGACTTCCAGGCGCTCTTCGCGGCTGGTCTGGCTCCAGCCGTCGAACGCCTTGCGGGCGGCCTTGCAGGCGGCGTCCACGTCGGCGGCGGAGCCCATCGCGATCTTGCCGGCGACCTGTTCGGTGGCGGGGTTCTCGACGTCGAGCGTCTTGAGGCCGCCCACCGGGTCGACCCATTTTCCGTCGATGTAGAATTTGAGGTACTCGCGCATGACGTCCTCCGTCTTTCTCGTTTGGGGGGATCGAGGCGCGCGCACGCCCCACCCGTCAAACGCTCATTTTAGTGATCGGCGTTAAGGTGGGAAGCCCCCCACGTCGCGGAAGCGCGCGAAGTTGCGCGTTTCGACCGAAGCCTTGCGGCCCAGGAACCTTGCGGCGGCGGGCGGCGGTCGCTAAAGCCCGGACCGACAGTTCCCGGAGGCCCGCATGAGCGGCATCTACATGATCCTCGCGTTCCTCGCCGTCATGGCGGCGCTGAACTTCTTCGAGTTCGGCCGCCTCGACTGAGGCGACCCATCCCGTGGCCGGCCGCGGCGCAGCACTGGTGACGGGCGGCGCGCGGCGGATCGGCCGCGTGCTGGCGGCGACCGCCGCCGAGGCCGGCTATGACGTCGCCATCCACGTCCGCGCCGTCGACGACGACGCGGAGGCGGCCGCGGGCGAGGTCCGCGCCCGGGGCCGCAAGGCCCGCATCGTCACCTGCGACCTGCGCAAGGAAAGCGAAACCGTCGCCCTGGTCGGCGAGGCCGAGGGCGAGCTCGGCCCGGTCACGCTGCTGGTCAACTGCGCCTCGGTGTTCGAGGAAGACGCCTTCGCCGACATGAACCGCGCCAGTTGGGACCTCCACATGGAGACCAACCTGCGCGCGCCGCTGGTGCTGAGCCAGGTGTTCGCCCGGCGGCTGCCCGCCGACCGCGAGGGCCAGATCGTCAACGTGCTGGACCAGCGGGTCCTGAGGCCCGGCGCCCACTTCTTCTCCTACACGCTGTCGAAGACCGCGCTCTGGGACGCGACCCGCATGCTGGCGCAGGCGCTGGCGCCGCGCATCCGCGTGAACGGCATCGGGCCGGGGCCGACCCTGCCCTCGATCCACCAGGACCAGGCGGCGTTCGACGCCGAGGTGGCGAGCACCCCGATGCGGCGCCCCTCGTCGCCGGACCAGATCGCAGCGGCCCTGCGCTACCTGATCGACGCCCGGGCCGTGACCGGCCAGATGATCGCCGTCGACTCGGGCCAGCACCTCTCATGACCCCCGCCCCGGGAGATCTGACCGCCAGCAAGGTGTTCGTGACCGGCCTCAAGGTGCAGGCCCAGATCGGCGTCTACCGTCACGAGATCGGCCGCGTGCAGCCGCTGATCGTCGACGTCGAACTCGACGTCCCCACCAACGCGTCGGACCGGCTCGTCGAGACCGTCAACTACGAGACCATCCTGCAGGCCGCGCAGGATCTCGCCGGCGGCGGTCACATCGACCTCGTGGAGACCTTCGCCCACCGGCTGGCGGAAGCGTGTCTCCGGGACGTCCGCGTCACGCGCGCCCGCGTCCGGATCGAGAAGCCGCTGGCGCTGGCGCCGCATGCCGTCGGCGCCGGCGTGGAGATCGTGCTCGCCCGGGGCTGAAGCCGGGTGTCCAATTTGTAACGCAGTTACATCTTCCACCCGCCGACCGCTGGGGCCATCTCTTTGCGTGGGAGCCCGATTTCCGGGCGTGGAGGACCAAAGAACCTACGATGACCGACCTTTATCGCACCGAAGACAAGACGATGCCCGCGGTGTGCTACGCGCTCTACCTGCTGGGCTTCGCCACCGCCGGCCTGACCGCAATCATCGGCGCCGTCATCGCCCACGCGCAGCAGGGGACCGCCGGTCCTGAGATGCGCACCCACTACACTTACCTGATCCGCACCTTCTGGGGCTTCCTGCTGCTGACGGTCGCCTCGCTCGTCGTCGCCGTGGTGTTCTGGGTGGTCGGCCTGCCGCTGACGATCATCGGCATCGGCTTCGCCTTCTGGGGCCTGGCCGGCCTGATCTGCGCGGTCCCCGCCGTCTGGTTCGGCGTCCGCTGCATCGTCGGCCTGGTCTACCTGAGCCGCGGCGAGCCCCACCCGCGCCCGTACGCGGTGCTGGCGTAACGGCCAAAGGCGTCATCGCCCTGCGCGAGCCGGGCGATGCGCTTGTCTAATCAAGCGTCGACGAGTTCCCGCCGCACGAGGCGGGCGTAGTCGTCCATCAGGCTGAGCGAGATGTTGCCCGGCCGGAACCGGTACTCGCCGATCTCGGCCACGGGCGTGACCTCGGCCGCCGAGCCCACCACGAAGCATTCAGAGAAGGTCGAGAGCTCCTCGGGCTTGATGTGGCGCTCGATCACCTCGAAGCCCTTCTTCCTCGCGATCTTGATCACCGTCTGACGGGTGATGCCGTTCAGGAAGCAGTCGGGCGTCGGCGTGTGGATCACGCCGTCCTTGATGAAGAACACGTTCGAGCCGGTGCTCTCGGCGATGTAGCCCCGGTAGTCGAGCATCATCGCGTCGGTGTAGCCTTCCTTCTCCGCGGCGTGCTTGGAGATGGTGCAGATCATGTAGAGGCCGGTGGCCTTCGCATGGACGGGCTCGGTTTCCGGGCTCGGGCGCTTGTACTTCGCCCAGGTGAGACGGATGCCCTTGGCCTTCTCCTCGGGGGAGAAGTAGGACGGCCAGTCCCAGCAGGCGACCGCGACGTGGATCTTCGTGTTCTGGGCCGAGACCCCGATCATCTCCGAGCCGCGCCAGGCGATCGGGCGGATGTAGGCGTCGGTCAGGCCGTTCCTGGCGCAGACGTCCTTGCAGGCCTGGTCGATCTCGGCCACCGTGAACGGGATTTCGAAGTCCAGGATCTCCGCGGACTTGAACAGTCGCTCGGTATGCGCCGTCAGCTCGAAGATCTCTCCGCCATACATCCGCTCACCTTCGAACACGGCCGACGCGTAGTGCAGGCCGTGGGTGAGTACGTGAACCTTCGCCTCGCGCCAGGCCACGAACTGGCCGTCCAGCCAGATCCATCCGTCGCGGTCATCGAAGGGAACGAGAGACATTTGCGGAGTACCTCCTTTCGCAGGGGTTCCTTGAACCCGCCGTTCGCGGCCACGTCAAACGAATTGACCCCGGCAAGGGCCACCCGCGCATGAGTGGCCCCGCCGATCCGCGCCTGATCCTGCATGAGGACGAGCTCGACGCCGGGCTCGAACTGATGCTGCTGGCGGAGGCTTCGCTGTGGGCCGCGGTCGACCAGGGGCTGGCGGCAGAGGGCCTCGGGCTTGGCCGGTCGCACTGGCGCGCGGCCTTCCTGCTGCGCCGCCGCCCGGGCATCGGCGTGCAGGAGCTGGCCCACCTCACCAGCCTCTCCAAGCAGGCCACGAGCCGCATCCTAGTCGACCTCGAAGGCAAGGGGCTGGTCGAGAAGCAGGCCGACGACCTGGACGGCCGGCGGCGGAGCGCCGCACTCACCGCGCGGGGCGCCGCGTTCGAGGCGGCGATCGGCGAGCGCCTGCGCAACGTGCTGTCGCGGGCCTACCGCACGGGCGGACTGGACGGGGTGGCAGGCGCGCGCGCCATACTGGCGGCGATGGCCGGGGCGCGGACGCGGCGTCCGGGTCCTGGCGGAGGACGCCCATGAGCTTCTCGGACGCGCCGCCGCGCACCCGGCACCTGCTGGTGGTCGACGACGACGACCGCATCCGCGACCTGCTGAAGGAATACCTGACCCGCGCCGGCTTCCGCGTGACGGCCGCGGCGGGCGGCGCCCCGGCGCGGCGGCTGCTCTCGACCCTGGACTTCGACCTCGCCGTCTTCGACGTGATGATGCCGGGCGAGGACGGCTTCTCGCTGACCCGCTGGCTGCGCGACCAACGGGGCGTGTCCGGCCGGACGCCGGTGCTGATGCTGACCGCCAAGACCGAGTCCGCCGACCGGATCGAGGGCCTGAAGCTGGGCGCCGACGACTACCTCGGCAAGCCGTTCGAGCCCGAGGAGCTGCTCCTGCGCATCGAAGCGATCCTGCGCCGCGCCGCAGACGCCCGACCACAGCCGGCGGGCGGGTCGCTGTCGCTGGGCCGCTGCGCCTTCGACGCCGATCGGGGCGAACTCACCAACGCCGGCGAGCCCGTGCGCCTGACCGAGGCCGAGGTCGCGTTGCTGCGCCAGCTCGCCCGCACCCCGCATGAGGCGGTGGACCGCCTGGAACTGGCCCGCGGCTCGGTCGACCCGTCCGGCCGCGCCGTCGACGTGCAGGTGACGCGGCTGCGGCGCAAGATCGAGGACGACCCCAAGGCCCCGCGCTACCTGCAGACCGTCCGCGGCGTCGGCTACCGCCTGGCGCCGGACTAGATGACCGTGCCTGAGGCTCGCCCCCTCCAGCACCCCCGCTGCGCAGAGAAGGTAGGATGAAGCTCCCCTCCTCCGGCAAGGTGCTGGTGCGCTGGCTGAAGCGCCGGCTGCCGGCGACGCTGTTCGCGCGTTCGCTGCTGATCATCGTGCTGCCGGTGGCGCTCATGCAGATCGCCGTCACCTACGTGTTCTTCGACGCTCACTGGCAGACGGTGACGGCGCGGCTCTCGGAGGGCCTGGCCGGCGACATCGCCTGGGCTGTGGAAACCTACAAGGACGACCCTGGCCCGGAGAGCTTCGCCAGGCTCTCGCAGCGGGCCGAGGATTCCATGGGCCTCTCCATCGCCCTGCAGCCGGGGCGCCGGCTGCCGCTCAAGCGGCGCGATCCGCCGGTGCTGCTGGAAGCCTTCTTCGCGCCGATAGACCGGTCGCTGGACCGCGCGCTGTCGGAGCGGCTGGACGCCCCCTTCTGGTTCGACACCACCCGCTACCCGGCCTACGTCGACATCCGCGTGGGCGTGCAGGGCGGCGTGATGCGGGTGCTGGCGCCGCGCGAGCGGGCCTTCGCGACCCAGGGCCACATCTTCGTCCTCTGGATGACGGTGGCCACGGTGCTGCTGACGGCCGTCGCCCTGCTCTTCATCCGCAACCAGGTGCGCGCCATCGAGCGGCTGGCCAGCGCCGCCGAGGCGTTCGGGCGGGGTCATGACGCGCCCGCGTTCAAGCCGCACGGCGCGCGGGAGGTGCGGGCAGCCGCCAACGCCTTCCTCGACATGCGCGGCCGCATCCAGCGCCACATCGAGCAGCGCACCGCCCTGCTCGCCTCGGTCAGCCACGACCTGCGCACGCCGCTGACCCGCCTGAAGCTGGCGCTGGCGCTGTCCGAGCCCAACAAGCGCACGGCCGAGATGAAGCGCGATCTCGCCGAGATGGAGCACATGGTCGACGAGTACCTCGCCTTTGCCCGTGGCGAGGGCGGCGAGGCGGCCGAGACGCTGCGCCTGCGGCCGCTGATCGAGGCGGTGAGCGAGGGCGCGCGCGCGCTGGGGGCGCAGGTGACGGTGCGGGCCGATCCGGACCTCGAGGCCACCGCGCGGCCCAATGCGCTGAAGCGGGCGCTGGCCAACCTGGTGCTGAACGCGGCCGCCCACGGCGAACGTGTGGAAGTATCGGCGCAGCGCGTGTCCGGCGCCGCCGTCGAGATCACCGTGGACGACGATGGGCCGGGCATCCCCGCCGAGCAGCACGAGGAGGCGTTCAAGGCCTTCGCCCGCCTCGACGCGAGCCGCAACCAGAACACCAAGGGCGTCGGCCTAGGTCTCGCCATCGCCCGCGACGTGGCCCGCGGGCACGGCGGCGACATCACGCTGGACCGCTCGCCGCTGGGCGGCCTGCGCGCCGTCGTCCGGCTCCCGGGCTAGTCGTGAGGTCTCAGCAGGTGGCAGCGGACGTCCGCCCGCCCGCTAGTCTCCGAACCGGTAGGTCAGCGTGGCATAGACAGTGCGCGGTCGCCCTGGCGCGCCGAACGTCGAGTTCAGCGCCTGAATGTTGACGATCTGATTGAAGTAGCGGTCGTTCGCCAGGTTCTTGACCACCAGCGCGGCCTCCCAACGGCCCCGGTCGGGGACGTAGCGCAGCGAGGCGTTGAGGAAGTTGCGCGATCGCAGCTTGATCTCGCCGTTGTTTTCGATGCCGGAGTACTGGCTGTCCACATAGCTCCAGTCGAGGCGTGCGATGGCGCGGCCCTGGTCGGCCACCTTGGCGGTCGCTGTCACCCCAAGGTTCCCGGTCCATTCGGGCGAGAAGGGCAATTCAGAAGCGGCCGTAATGCCATACGCACCGGAGAGCACGCGTCCGCCGAGCACCGAGCGGATATCCGAGTCCAGATAGCCTACGGCGCCGTCGACTCGCAGCCAGTCGGTCAGCCGCCCGTCGAACTCCACCTCCACGCCCTGGATGCGGGCCTGCGCCAGGTTGAGGATCGTGGAGGCCTGCGAAATCTGCAGCGCCGGCGGCACCGTCGCATCCACCTGCAGGTCGCGGTAGTCGGTGCGGAACGCGGCCACGTTCAGGCGCAGGCGGTTGTCGAAGAACTGGTTCTTCGATCCGATCTCATAGGCCTTCACGGTCTCGGGGTCGTACGAAGGCAGGATCGCCGGCAGCACGCCGAGGAAACGCGCCGCGTAGCCGCCGTCGCGGAACCCTTCGGAATAGGTGGCGTAGACGTAGGACGCCTCGTTCGGCTTCCAGCCCAGAGTGGCGGTCGGATTGACCTTGTCGAACTTCTTGGCGCCCCGGTACGGGCCATCCACCGCGCCCGTCGGCAGGATGTTCTTGATCTTGAAGCGCTTGGTGCTCTCGGTGTAGCGCGCGCCGGCCGTGACGCTGATCGCATCGGTGAGGCGCCACGTCGCCTGCCCGTAGACCGCGTGCGAGTGGTTGTCGATGTTGCGGTAGATGTCCTGCGCCAGCGCACCCGGATTGGTCGTCGCGTTGAACGCCGTGATCACCTGATTGTAGATGCGTTCGAGCCCGCGCTCCTCGAAATAGTAATAGCCGACGACGTAGTCGAGTTTGTCTCCGGCCGTCGACCCGACCAGTTGCAGCTCTTGCGAGAACTGATTCTGTGAGAACTCTGGGTGGCTATTGGCGAACAGCAGGTATGGCGTGAAGTCCACGTCGTTGTAAGTGACCGCGTTGAAATCGCGGTAAGCCGATATCGCCTTGAACTGGCCGATTGGGGTCTTGGCCGTGATGGTGGCGCTGATCCCGTTCGTGTCGAGCTGGTTGTTCGGATCAACCTTGGCGCCGAAGCGGTCGGTGAAGACAGCGTTGGACGCGAACCTCGACCCTGGCAGCCACACGGGTCCGAAGCACTTGGGGTTCGTGGCCTGGCCGGCGGTGGTGCGGCAAGCGGCGTCACCCGAGAGCGCGAGGCTGTTGTTGAAGGCGGTGTTGAACGGACCGGTGCCTGTCGTTCCCACCGGAAGCAGGTTGTTCAGGCGGATCGGCACGACCGCGCTGGTGGTGTTGTGATTGCGGGCCATGTCGCCGGCGATCTCGAAACCGATCTTGTCGGTCACGTCGAATTTCATCTTGAAGCGGGCGCCCTTCACATCGTCCTCGCCCAGCTTCAGGTCCTTGTACTGCAGGGCTTTCACGAAGCCGTCCTGATGCCGATAGAAAGCCCCCAGGCTCAGGCGCATCCGGTCGGAGATAGGGAGGTTGATGTTTCCCGAAAGCTCGCGGTAGTCGTTCTGACCGCCGCCGGCTTTCAGGGTCCCGCCGAACTGTTCGCTCGGCGACTTCGTCATCACGTTGATGGCGCCGCCGATGGTGTTTCGGCCGAAGAGCGTGTTCTGCGGTCCACGGAGCACCTCGACGCGCTCGATATCGACCAGATCCATAAGCGCGCCGATCGACCGGCCCACGTAGACGCCATCGAAGTAGATGCCAACGGCGGGGTCGATGTTGATCGTGAAGTCCCGCTGGCCGATGCCGCGGATGAACACCGCCGTGGCGCCCGACAGGCCCGAGGTCGGCTGGCTGGCGGAGAAGTGGACGTTGGGCGCGATCGTCTCGATGACGGTCAGGTCCACCGCGCCGCGGGCCTGCAACTGCGCCCCGCCCACGGCCGTAATCGCGATCGGCGTGTCCTGGAGGTTCTCCTCGCGCTTGCGGGCGGTGACGACCACCTCTTCGACGGCGAGGTCGCCCTTCTCGGCGGCGGGCTTGTCGGCAGCGCGCGAGACGCTCGGCGTCGCAACGGCGCCGGCGGACAGCGCCATGGCGAGCGCGAGCGACAGGCGATACGGCGATCTTGTCGTCAAGGACATCCTCTCTCCCCCTGGCGGCCGGCGGACCGTGAAGGCCCGCTTCTTCGACAGCCCGCCGCAGGGGCGGCAGGCTGGCCGCTCATCTCGTGCTGTCTCGACGGACAGCTTCGTTAGAAAGCTATGCTTTAGCCGAATTTTGTCAATTAAGCTGACGAACAATTCGTCAGGTACATTGACTAACTGGTCCTGCGCGCGGAACTTCGCCGTCGCTTAGCGGCAGGGGGCGCGGATGACGGACTGTCACCTTCGGGACGTGGCGGCTCGGCTGTGGCGACGGGCGGCGCTCTGGGCGGTGCTGACGGTCCCGCTGCTGAGCTGCTCGGTGGACCATCCACCCGCGGCGCCGGCTTCCGTGGCCCGTGAGGCGCCCTGCGCGGGCGCCGAGACCGGCCTGAAGCACGTCTACTGGGGCGACCTGCACGTCCACACGGCCTATTCGCTGGACGCCTATGGCTACGGCACGCTGCAGACTCCCGCCGACGCCTTCCGCTTCGGCAAGGGTCAACGCGTCCAGCTATCCTCCGGGCCGGTTCAGTTGGCGCGTCCGCTGGACTTCATGGCGGTGACCGATCACGCCGAATGGCTGGACGTGATGTACATCTGCAGCGACCCCACCTTCTCGGACAATCCGGTCTGCAAGGACATCCGCGCGAAGAGCAGCCCGAGCACCGGCGCGCGGATCTTCCGCGACTATGTCAACCCGACCATCACCCTGGACGCGCCCCAGCCCACGCAACTGTGCCGCGAGGACCCCAAGCAATGCGAGGTTGCGCGGGACGGCCAGTGGGCGCGGGTGCAGAGCCAGGCCAACAGCGCGAACGAACCCTGCCGTTTCACCGCCTTTGTCGGCTTCGAATGGTCGGGCACGCCCGGCGCGGCGCACAACCACCGCAATGTCATCTTCCGGAGCGAGAAGGTCACGCCGATCCCGGTCGACTACATTCGCTATCCCCGCGCCGCCCAGTTGTGGGACGCCCTGAGCCGCCTGTGCCGCCCCGAGGACGGATGCGACGCCGTCGCCATTCCGCACAACATGGACATGGGAGACGGCCTGAGCTTCGATGTCGAGACCGAGGACGAGAGCGAACTCGCCCTGCGCGCGCGCTATGAGCGGCTGGTCGAGGTGATCCAGGAAAAGGGCGCCAGCGAGTGCCTGCCGCCCTACGGCGAACGGCTGACCAGCAAGGACTGCACGTTCGAGGCCTATGTCACTTCTCACGGCCGGCCGAAACCCGCCGCCGATTTCACGGAGGCGGAGTGGGAGAAGGCCCGATCGACCTATGCCCGCGGCCTGCTGCGGCGCGGCCTGCTGGCCCGGGCCAAGACGGGGCGCAACCCGCTGCAGGTGGGCTTTGTCGGATCGACCGACACCCATACCGGCCTCGGCGGCTTCGTCGACGAGAACGAATGGCAGGGCACGGTGTTCGGCCTCGGCGACTTCGATCGCAACATGAGCCGCCTGGACTTCAACCCCGGCGGCGTGGTCGGCGTCTGGGCGGAACAGAACACCCGCGCCGCCATCTTCGACGCGCTGCGTCGCCGCGAGGTGTACGCCAGCAGCGGGCCGCGGATCGCGCTTCGCTTCCACGCCGCCTCCACCGCGACGGCGCTGAACTGCAGCCCCACGGACGGGCGCAACCTCCGCGCCGCGACGCCCATGGGCGGGATGCTGCCTGGCCGTACGCCCACGCCGGCCTTCCGCGTGGAGGCCATCGCCGACCAGACGCCCATCGACCGCATCGAGATCGTCAAGGGCTCCACCCGCGCGGATGGAGGCTTCGACGAGCGAGTCGAGGCCATCTGGACACGAGGCAAGGGCGAAGGAATTCGCGCCTGCGCAGTCTGGCGAGACCCCGCCTTCGACGCCCGCCAGTCTGCCTACTGGTACGCGCGGGTGATCCAGGCGCCGACGCCGCGCTGGTCGGCGGTGCAGTGCCGCAAGGCCGGACGCTGCGCCGAGTTCCCGGGGGCCGACCGCATGGTCGAGGAGCGCGCCTGGGCGTCCCCGATCTGGTACGCGCCGGGCTGAGCCATGACCTGGACCGCCTCAGCCGTGACGCAGGATGTGTGGGAAGGACAGCAGGATGGCAGATGACCGGCCGGCGCAGCGCGAGGCGGACCGCCGTATCCCCGCAGGCGGCGACTGGCTCAGCCGCGCCGAACTCGATGCGTTGACGCCCGCGGAACTGGTGGCGCGCGCGTGGAAGCTGAAGCCGCTGCTGGCCGCCCACGCCGCGGAGGCCGAGAGCCTGCGCCGTCCGGTGGACAGCGTCTGGCAGGCGCTGCGGGACAGCGGGATCTTCTACCACTTCGTGCCCAAGGCCTATGGCGGGCTCGAGTTCGATCTCGACACCTTCATCGACGTCATCCTGCCGCTGGGCGAGGGCTGTGCGTCCACCTGCTGGGTGGCCTCGTTCTGCGTCGAGCACAATTGGATGCTCGCGCAGTTTTCCAAGGCGGCCCAGGACGAGATCTTCGGCGGGGGCTGGCCCTATGTGATCGCTCCCGGCGTCACGATGCCGCCCGGCCGCGCCGAGCCCGCGCCGGGGGGCTATCGCCTGACCGGGCGCTGGCGCTGGGGCACCGGGGTGATGCACGCCGACTGGATCCTGGCCACGGGGATGATCCCGGGCGAAGCGCCGCCGCGGATGCTGTTCTTCGCATTCCCGGCCGCCGACGCCCAGGTGATCGACACCTGGCAGATGGACGGCATGGCCGGCACCGGCTCGAACGACATCGCCACTCACGAACTCTTCGTCCCGGAACACCGGGTGATCGACATGGGACTGATGCGCGAGGGGTGCGCACCCGGTGCGGCGTTGCATGAGAATCCGCTGTTCCGCATGCCGATGCTGCCCTTCCTCGGCATCACGGCGGCGATCCCGGCGGTCGGCCTCGCCCGTTCGGCGGTGGCGACGTTTCGCGAGCGGCTCGACGTGCGCATCCTGCACGGGACCACGACGAAGCAGGGCGAGAAGCCCGCGGCGCAGATGCGTCTGGCGCGCGCCGACATGGAGGCCCGTGCGGCCGAAGCGCTGCTGCGCGACGCCGCGCGCCAGGTGATGGCCCTGGCGGGCCAGGGCCGCCCCTCCACGGCCGAACAGCGCATCCATCTTCGCGTCCAGATCGCCTGGGTGATGGAGGCGTGCCGCCGCGCCATCCGCGAGGTCTGCGAAGGGTCAGGCTCGAGCGCGCACGCGCTGGACAATCCGCTGCAGCGCGCACTCCGCGACGTGAACGTGATGGCCAGCCACGTCGTCTACGATATGGACCTGGCGCTGGAGCTTCAGGGCCGCGCCCTGGTCGGCCTGCCGCCCAATACCGCCTTGACCTGAGCCGGCCGCTCGGGGTTCGGCGGAGCCTCGACCCCGGGTGGCTGGCCCCAGTCGCGGGCCAGCGCCGCGGTCAACCCCTGAAAGTCGACCTCGCCGATCCGCGAGCGCAGTTCCGACTCCAAGTGCTGCAACACCTGGAAGGCGGCGTCGCGCAGGGGGATCGCGGATGTTCCGAAGGTGACGATCTGGGCGCGCCCGTCCTGCGGATCCGGGCCGACCTCCAACAGGCCCTTCGCCGCCAGTTCGGCCACCATCTGGCTGATATACTGCCGACTGACACCCAGGTTCTCCGCCAGACGCGAGGGACGGTGGACGCCGGCCGAGACGTTCGCGAACAGGAGGGACTGCGCGCGCGAAACCGGAGACCAGCCAGCCGCTTTCAGCGCGGCCTGCAGCGCTTCGTCGAACCAG
>NZ_JAEUMO010000177.1 GCF_016793285.1 Phenylobacterium sp. | reverse complement strand
ACCGAGTCCGAGCAGATGGTCAGGCAACTCCGGGCCCAGGGCGCGGAGGTCTGGTACGTGCTCGCCAAGGACGAGGGCCACGGCATCTACAAGAAAGCCAACCAGGAGGCCGTGCGGGCCACCGAGGCGGTGTTCCTGAAGAAGGTGCTAGGCGTCGAGTGACGGGCCCCTTTCCCCCGCGCTCGGCGGAAGGGAGGGCCTACGCCTCGCCGACGGTCTCGAACATGCAGGCGGCGATGGCCTCCTGCGGGGTCTTGGCGCCGCGGAGCAGGAAGTCGAACGCCGGGAAGAAGCGGTCGGCGGCCTCGACGGCCACGTCGATCATCGCCGCAGCCTGGGCCAGGCTGGGCTGCTCGCCGGTCATCAGCGCCATGCCGTGCCGGAAGATGATCTCGCCCTCGTCCCACAGCTCGAAGTGGCCGAGCCAGACGCGCGGGTTGATGGTGGCGATCAGTTCCTGGGCCGTCTGGCGCTGGGCTTTCGGAACCGTGAGGTCCATCGACAGGCACAGTTGCAGCGTGTCGCCCTCGGGACGCCAGGCGAACCACAGCTCGTAGTCCTTCCAGTCGCCGGCCAGCGTGAAGGCGAGGTCGCCGTCTTCGGTGCGGTCGAAAGGCAGATTTTCGGCTGTCAGAACGTGCTCGACCACATCGAGCGGATCGTTCGTCAGGACGACGCTGTCGTCGGTCTGTGAGGTGTCCATCAAGACCCCTTTCGACACGGACGGGAGACGGAACGCCGCCCCCGAATCGTCCGCAAGGTCGAACTTAAGCTGTTTCGCGATTCAAGTGTCAGCGGGTTCTTGCGACAAGCGAGCGCGTTTCGCGCGCCGTGCGACGTTTTCACGACGACTTCGCTGCTTTTCCGCTCGCCCTGGCCGGCTTCGCCGCCTTCAACGCCTCGATTTCGGCCCGCAGCGTGGCGATCTCCGCCTTCAGCGCATCGAAATCCTCGCGGCGCACGAGGTCCATCTCGGCGACGAGGCGGTCTGCCTGACCGCGGAAGGCGGCCTTGGCTTCGTCGCCGGCGGCCTGGGCCAGGCCCATGGCGGCGGTGCTCAGCTTGGCGATCTCGTCGAGGATCGGGTTTTGAGTCTGCATTCGTCTCTTTCGGACCCTGTAGGTCAGGTCCCTCCGCGCTTCTATATGGGCCTTCGGGGATGAAAGCGAAGACCTTCTCCGCTAGACCCTCAGCTCCCCGACGCCGCAGCAGGACAAGCCGTGCCGTTCCCGAACATCGACCCGATCCTCGTCCACCTCGGGCCCTTCGCCATCCGCTGGTACGCGCTGGCCTACATCGCGGGCATCCTGCTGGGCTGGCGCTACGCCGTCGGGCTCCTGAAGAACGAGAGCCTCTGGACGCGGCGCCCCCCGCCGCTCACGCCCGATCAGATGGACGACCTGATCCTCTGGATCGCCATCGGCGTGATCGGCGGCGGCCGGCTGGGCCACGTACTGTTCTACACGCCCTCGATGATCTGGACCGATCCGATCGGCATCTTCCGAACCTGGGAAGGCGGCATGAGCTTCCACGGCGGGGCGATCGGCGTGGCGGTGGCGCTGGTGGTCTTCGCCTGGCGCAACAAGCTGGACCTGCTCCGGATCGCCGACGTGGTGGCGCCGGCCTATCCGATCGGCCACTTTCTCGGCCGCTGCGCCAACTTCATCAACGGCGAACTCTGGGGCCGCGAGGCCCCGGCGGACCTGCCCTGGGCGATCCGCTTCTGCAACGAGCAGATCAAGGCGACCTTCGGCTACTGCCCGGCGGGCGACGTCCCGCGGCATCCCAGCCAGCTCTACGAAGCCCTGTTCGAGGGGCTCGTCCTGTTCCTGATCCTGCGCTGGGCGACGCACGTCGCGAAGCTGGGCAACCGGCGCGGCGTCATCGCGGGCATGTTCGTCATGTTCTACGGCCTGTTCCGGATCGCCATCGAGACGGTGCGCGAGCCCGACGCCGGCATGCCGGACTTCCCGCTGGGCCTGACGATGGGGATGATCCTGTCGATCCCGATGGTGCTCGCGGGCGCCTGGCTGATCTGGCGCGGCATGCGTGAGGCCCTGCCGGAACCGGCCGCGCAGGCGTCTTGAGCCTGAAGGACAAGCTGGCGGCGCAGATCGCCCAGACCGGGCCGCTCACCGTGGCCCAGTACATGAGCGCCTGCCTGCACGACCCGCAGTTCGGCTACTACGCCACGCGGCCTGCGCTGGGCGAGGCGGGCGACTTCCTGACCGCGCCGCTGGTCAGCCAGATGTTCGGCGAACTGATCGGCGTCTGGGCCGCCTCGGCCTGGACGCTGATGGGCGAGCCCGAGCGGTTGACGCTGGTGGAGATGGGTCCGGGCGACGGCACGCTGATGGACGATCTCCTGCGCGCCGGACGCGCCCTGCCCGGCTTCCTCGAGGCGGCGGACGTGTGGCTGGTGGAGACCTCGGCGCCGCTTCGGGCGCGACAGGCCGAGACCCTGGGCGGGCGGGTGCGCTGGGCCGAGAGCCTCGACGAGGTTCCGGGCGGCGAGCCCATGCTGGTGATCGCCAACGAGCTGCTGGACTGCCTGCCGGCGCGGCAGTTCGTGAAGACCGCCGTCGGCTGGGCCGAGCAGGTGGTGGGCCTGGGCGACGGCTGGGCGCTGGCGTTCGGCCGCGTGCCGACCGGCGAGCCGCTGCCGGACGCGCGCGAAGGCGCGGTGGCCGAGATCTCCGGGCCGCAGATGGCGCTGGGCGCGGCGCTGGGCGCACGGCTGGCGCGGGACGGGGGCGCGGCGCTGCTGATCGACTACGGTCGCGACGCGCCGGGGTTCGGCGACACGCTGCAGGCGCTCCGGCGCCACGCGAAGGTCGACCCGCTGGACGGCCCCGGGGAGGCCGACCTGACGGTCTGGGCCGATTTCCCGGCCGTGATGGCGGCCGCGGAGCGCGAGGGCGCGGCCACGGGGCTCATGAGCCAGGCCGCGTTCCTGGCCCGCATGGGCATAGGCGAGCGCGCCGAGGCGCTGGTGCGCGCGCGGCCCGACAAGGCGCCGGTGATCGGCCGCCAGCTCCACCGCCTGGTCGGCGGCGACCAGATGGGCGACCTCTTCAAGGTCTGCTGCCTGCATTCGCCGGACTGGACACCGCCCGCGTTCGAGGAGGATTGAGCGCCCATGAGCGCGCTCCCCGTCCTGACCTCGCCGCTGCTGGACCTGCCGGGCGTCCGGCATGCGTTCTTCACGCGGCAGGGCGGCGTATCGCAGGGGATCTACGCGTCGCTGAATGTCGGCGTGGGATCGAAGGACGATCCGGCCGCGGTGACCGAGAACCGGGCGCGGGCGGCGGCGCACATGGGCGGGCCGCTGGTGAGCGCCTATCAGGTGCATTCCGCCACAGCGCTGGTGGCCGACGGGCCCTGGCCGGCCGGGCCGCCGCAGGCCGACGCGGTGGTGACGGCGACGACCGGCGTGGTCTGCGGCGCGCTGGCGGCGGACTGCGCGCCGATCCTCATGGCCGACCCGCAGGCCCGTGTCGTGGCAGCCGCCCACGCCGGCTGGCAGGGCGCGCTGAACGGCGTCGCCGAGGCGGCGCTGGCGCGGATGGTGGGCCTGGGCGCCGACATCGGCCGGATCGTCGCGGTGGTCGGGCCCTGCATCGGGCCCGACAGCTATGAGGTCGGCCTGGAGTACGTGGCGCGCTTCACCCACGTCGAGCGGCGCTACGAACGGTTCTTCTCTGGCGGCGCCACACCCGACAAGCGGCAGTTCGACCTGCCAGCCTTCGTCCTGATGCGGCTGCGCGAGGCCGGCGTGACGCGCTGCGAATGGATCGGCCGCGACACCTGCGCCGAGGCCGGCCTCTTCTTCTCGAACCGCCGCGCGTTCAGGCAGGGCGAGCCGGACTACGGCCGCCTGCTGTCGGCGATCGTGCTGACCTAGAACCCTCGGCTGCAGACCTCGGACCGGCCTGAGCGCCGGATCGCCTAGTAGACCGGCGCGTGCGCCGCCTGCCGCGCGCCGGCGGGCGTCAGCGCCACGCGTTCGCCGTCGAGGGCCGCCAGCAGGTCCTTGGCGGCCAGGCCCGCGACGGCGCTCGCCAGTTGTTCGGCGCCGAAATCGCCGATGCGGCGCGCCCCTTCGAAGAGCTGCTCCTGCGCCACCGCCTGGCCCGCGGCGAGGTCGTCGAGGCGCGCGGCCGACAGCAGCGCCCACTCGGCGTCGTTCAGCAGCATCTGCGGCGGCGGCGCGGGGGCCGCGACCGCCAGCGGCGGCGGGCGCTCGGTCCCGGGCTGCAAGTGAGCGAGCATGGCGGCGGCCAGCTCCCGCTCCCCGGAGACCGGCCTGTCGCAGCCGTGCTTCCTGAGATGCTCGACCTCGGCGTCGGAGTGCGCCCGGGCGATGATCTCCAGCTTCGGGTTGACGCGCCGCGCCTCCTCGGTGACGCCGCCGGCCTCGAAGCCGTCGGGGGCGGTGCAGATCAGCCGGTGCGCCGCGCCCACGCCGGCGATGGCCAGGACGCGGGGATCGGCGGCGTTGCCGTCGATGACCTCGAAGCCAGCGTCCCGGGCGCGCTGGCCCGCCTTCTCGTCGACTTCGATGACCAGGAACGGCCGGCCGGCGGTCTCCAGGCCCTCGGCCACCGCGGCGCCGACGCGGCCGAAGCCCACGACGACGACATGCTCGGTCAGCGCGGTGGGCAGCGGATCGTTGGCAGGGGCCGGCTCCGCGACCTCGGCCGCGCCCGGTCTGGCCGCCTTCGCGCGCATGCCCAGGACGGCGGCAAAGATCAGCGGGTTCAGCAGGATCGAGACGATCGCGCCGCCCAGGATCAGGTCGCGGCCCGCCTCGGGCAGCAGCTTCAGCTCGAAGCCGAGCGTGGCCAGGATGAACGAGAACTCGCCGATCTGGGCCAGCGAGGCGGCGATGGTCAGGGCCGTGGCGTTGTCGTGACGGAAGCCACGGACGATGAGCCAGGCGGCCAGCGACTTGCCGACCACGATGATCGCCACCGTGGCCAGCAGCGCCCACGACTGCTCGACCAGGACCATCGGGTTGAACAGCATCCCGACCGACACGAAGAACAGCACCGCGAACGCGTCGCGCAGCGGCAGCGTCTCTTCGGCCGCGCGCTGGCTGAGTTCGGACTCGGCCAGGATCATGCCGGCGAAGAAGGCCCCCAGCGCGAACGATACGTCGAAGAGCAGGGCCGCGCCGAACGCCACCCCCAGCGCGATGGCGAAGACCGCGAGCCGGAACAGCTCCCGCGAACCCGTGTGCGCGGTCCAGTGGAGGACCCATGGAATGACCCGACGCCCCACGATCAGCATGAAGGCCACGAAGGCGACCACCTTGCCGATGGTGGTCGCGAGCGGGACGAGCCATCCGGAGAAGACGCCGGTCGATGCGCCGGAGGCGGTGAGCGCGCCGGCCAGGGCCGGGATCAGCACCAGGGCCAGCACCATCGCGAGGTCTTCGACGATCAGCCAGCCGACGGCGATGCGGCCGCGTTCGGTCTGGACGATGCGGCGCTCCTGCAGGGCGCGGAGCAGCACCACGGTCGAGGCGACCGAGAGGGCGAGGCCGAAGACGAGGCCCGCCATCGGCGTCCAGCCCAGTGCGTAGGCCAGCCCCATGCCGAGCGCGGTCGCGACGGCCATCTGCCCGACGGCGCCGGGGATCGCGATCCTGCGGACCGAGAGCAGATCCTTCAGCGAGAAATGCAGCCCCACGCCGAACATCAGCAGGATGACCCCGATCTCCGCGAGTTCCTGCGCGAGGTTCTGATCGGCCACGAAGCCGGGGGTGAACAGTCCGACCAGGACGCCCGCGGCCAGGTATCCCACCAGCGGCGAGATGCGGAACCGGTGGGCGAGCGCGCCGAGCCCGAACGCGATGGTCAGACCGGCGACGATCGTGGCGATCAGGGGCGTGTGGTGGGGCATTGGGCTCCGGGGGCGAGGCGTCGATGCGTGGCGTCGATTTCCCGCTTAGCCGTCCCGGGCGTGCGTGGCCAATAGCGCCCCCGTGATCGGGTCGCGAAATCCTCTGGGCGCAAGGGCTGGACTCAGGCGAAGGCGCTGGTATTAGCCCGCGCATTCAAGCCCTGGGGTTCCGATGAAGCTGCTCGCCGGCAACTCGAATCGTACGCTGGCCCAGGCGGTCGCATCCCATCTGGATGTGCCCCTCTGCCGGGCCCAGGTGAAGCGGTTCGCCGACAACGAGGTCTGGGTCACCATCGACGAGAACGTCCGCGGCGAGGACGTCTTCATCCTGCAGTCGACCAGCTACCCCGCGAACGACCATCTGATGGAGCTGCTGGTCTGCATCGACGCCCTGAAGCGGGCGTCGGCGCGGCGGATCACGGCGGTCACCCCCTACTTCGGGTATGCGCGCCAGGATCGGAAGACCGGCGGCCGCACGCCGATCTCGGCCAAGCTGGTCGCCAACCTGATCACCCGCGCCGGCGCCGACCGGGTGCTGACGATGGATCTGCACTCGGGCCAGATCCAGGGGTTCTTCGACATCCCGACCGACAACCTCCTGTCGGCGCCGCTGCTCGCGGCCGACATCAAGGACAACTACGAAAAGCCGAAGGACATCCTGATCGTTTCGCCCGACGTGGGCGGCGTGGTCCGGGCGCTGGCCGTCGCGAGCCGGCTGAACGCCGACCTGGCCATCGTCGACAAGCGCCGCTCGGGGCCCGGCAAGAGCGAAGTCGCCAACATCATCGGCGACGTGACGGGGCGCCGCTGCATCCTCTTCGACGACATGATCGACGGCGGGGGCACCCTCTGCAACGCCGCCCAGGCCCTGGTCGACGGCGGCGCGGCCGAAGTCAGCGCCTACTGCAGCCACGGCGTGCTCTCGGGCGCGGCGGTGGAGCGGGTGGAAGCCTCGGTGCTGAAGGAACTGGTGGTCACCGACTCCATCGGCGCGCCGCAGCACATCGAGTCGTCGACCAAGATCCGCTACGTGAGCTGCGCCAGCCTGATCGGCGAGGCGATCCGCCGCATCGCCAACGAAGAGAGCGTGTCGAAACTGTTCGACTGAGGGACCCGCTCGGGTGAACCGGCTCCGGCCGAGCTTGCCCGAACCGGCGAACGGCGGTTAAGCCAGGGACCGTTCGGGGGCGAATGTCTGAGAATCACCGCTCGCAAGAGGGGGAAGGTCGCCTGATGCTGCTCCGTATTCCGCTCCGCTCCGCCGTTCCGGCCGTGCTGCTCGCCGCAGCACTGGCGAGCTGCGCCGAGGCGCCCCCCCCCCGGATCGCGCCGCCGCCGCCGGCGGCGCCTTCGGTGTCGCTCTCGCCGCGGCTGGTGGAGATGGCCAGCGCCTACAAGAGCTACATCGACCGAACGACGGCCATCGCGCCCACCTTCTCCGACGCCGACAGCGTGCAACGCTCGCTCACTACGGGCGTCGCCTCCGAGCCGACCCAGATGGCGAGGGGCGCGATCGCCTACGCCGCCGTCGTCGCCCTGCAGGACCGGACGTTCGTGGAAGGCGTTCGCGTGTACGCCAAGGACACGGCCCAGCGACGCCAGATCGCCTACGAGATCCTGAAGGACCCGGCCTATGCGGTGGGCATCCAGGGCTCGGCCAGCGCGGCGGGCCTGGTGATCGCCGCGCTCGGCGGCGAGGCCCAGCGGCTCTATGACGGCGGCAAGGCGGTCAAGCAGTCGGCTTACGACGTCCAGAAGCAGCCCTGGTCGAAGGGCGACATCCCCGCCCGTGAAGCGCGGCTCGCCAACGCCAAGAGCGCCGGGGCGTCGGCGATGCGCGGTGACGTCGAGCAGACAGCGCGGCTGCAACAGGCCTCGACCGGGTCGCCTACGCTGGGCGTGACGGCGACCACCGCGTCGCCGCCCTACACGCCCACGGTGATCCGCGGACTCGCCGTGGCGGCGCTCGCGGCGCTGGGAGAGGCCGGCGACGCCAATTTCGACCAGGTCACCGCGCTGGTCGCCGAGCCCAACACCGGCCAGTGCATGAACATGGCCAAACTCAACCTCTATCAGTGCCTGGCCGTGGCGCGCCCGAACTACGAGGACGTCTTCTGCCTGGGGCAGCACGCGATGATGGACACCGGCCGCTGCATGATCCGTGCGGCCGGCCTGCCCGAACCCTACGAGGCCAGGTTCATCCCCAGCGCCGCCTCGGTGGCGAAGGGCTACAACCAGCCCAAGAAGCCTGCGCCAAAGAAGAAGCGGAAAAGCTAGGGCCGTCGGCGGTTCGCTCGAGCGTCGAAGGCTCGGGCCCCGGCTTGGGAACAGACCATTCGGCTTCCCGACCTCGGACCGGCCTGAACGCCGAAGGGTCCAGGCGAAACGCCGCGGGACGGCCGGAGATCGCCCCCACAAAGGCCGGACTGGGCCGTTGCGCCGGCCGGACGTTTTGTGTATCTACGCGCACCCAATTCGACCCGTAAGGGTGTGAAGCCCGTCGCCGCGCGCGAGTCGCGCGGCGGTTTCGTTTTGAAGGCAAGGCCATGGCCGAGATCGTTTTGAATGTTGAAGTGCGCGAGCAGACCGGGACCGGCGGCGCGCGTGCGACGCGCCGCTCGGGCATGGTGCCCGGCGTCCTGTATGGCGGCGCCAAGGATCCTGTGGCCATCGCCGTGAAGTCCAACGAGTTCCGCAAGGCGCTCTACACGGGCAAGCTGCTGGGCCACCTGGTGACCCTGAAGTACGGCAAGGAAACCCAGCCGGTCATCGCCAAGGCGGTCGACATGCACCCGGTGACCGACGAGCCGTGGCACTTCGACCTCTACCGGGTCGACGAGCACCAGCAGATCAAGATCGACGTCAACGTCCACTTCTCGAACGAAGAGGCCTCGCCGGGCCTGAAGCGCGGCGGCGCGCTGGGCGTGACCCTGCACTCGGTCACGGTGTCGTGCCACGCCGACTCGATCCCGGAAGAGATCGTGGTCGACCTCACCGGCCTGGAAATCGGCGACACGGTGCGCGTCTCCGACCTGAAGCTGCCCGCGAAGGTGGAAGCGGCGATCGACGGCGACCTGGTCGTGGCCTCGATCAGCGCGCCGAAGACCGGCCTCGAGGAAGAGACGGCCGAAGGCGCCGAAGGCGAAGGCGAGGCGTAAGCCCTCGCCCTTTCCGAGGGGCTCATGCTGCTCATCGCGGGGCTGGGGAATCCCGGCCCGACCTACGCGAAGAACCGCCACAACATCGGCTTCATGGCCGTGGACGAGATCGCGCGCCGCTGGGGATTCTCCGCGGCGCGTTCGCGTTTCCAGGCCCAGGTGATGGAAGGCGCGATCGACACGCCCGCGGGCGCGGTCCGCACGCTGCTGATCAAGCCGCAGACTTGGTACAACGAGAGCGGCCGCTCGGTGGGCGAGGCGCTGAAGTTCTTCAAGCTGGACCCGGCCCTGGACCTCGTCGTGTTCTACGACGAGATCGACCTGGCCCCCGGCCGCTTCCGGATGAAGGCCGGCGGCGGCGCGGCCGGCAACAACGGCGTGCGCTCGATCACCAGCCAGGTCGGGCCGCACTTCCGCCGTGCGCGACTGGGCACCGGCCATCCCGGCGACAAGGCGCTGGTCCACGGCCACGTCCTCTCCGACTTCCACAAGGCCGACATGCAGTGGGTCGAACCCCTGCTGCAGGCCTGCGCCGACGCCGCCCCCCTGCTGGCCGCGGGCGAGGACGAGAAGTACCAGGCGGAGGTGATGCGGCTGGCCCCGGCGGAAAAGATGGATCCGCGGAAGCGTCGGGACGAGGACTGATGGGCGCGCTGCTTTCGATGTTCCCGCTGTGGATGGTGGGCCTCTGGCTCCTGGCGTGCATCGCGCTCTGCGTTCACGCGGTGCGGACCGGCCGCGAGATGTTCTGGCTCTGGGTCATCCTGGTGTTCCAGCCGATCGGCGCGATCGTCTACATCGTGGCCATCCTGCTGCCGGAGCAACTGCGCGGCGCAGGCGCCCAGCGGCTGGGCGCGGCGGCGCGCGACGCGCTGGACCCGGGCCGGGAGTACCGCGAGGCCAGGCAGGCGGTCGAGGAGACGCCGACGGTCCGCAACCAGTCGCGGCTGGCGCACGCCGCGGCGGCGCTGGGGCGGTTCGACGAGGCCGAGCGGCTCTATGCCGAGGCTGCCCATGGCATCCACGCCGACGACCCCGCCCTGCTGCTGGGCCGGGCGAACGCGCTCCTGGAACTGAACCGCGGCGAAGAGGCGGTGGCGACGCTGGAGCGGTTGACCGCAGAGCCCGAGGGCCACACGCCGGCCGCCACCCTGGCCTTCGGCCGCGCCTACGACGCCGTGGGCCGCACGGCCGAAGCCGAGACCTTCCTGCGCGACGCCGCCGAGCGCGTGCCGGGCTTCGAAGGCATGGCGCGGCTGGCGGCCTTCCTGCGCCGCCACGGCCGCCGCGCCGAGGCGCAGGAGATCGTCGCCGACCTGGACCGGCGGATGGCGAAGCTGCGGGGGCCCTTCCGCAAGGAGGCCCACCACTGGCGCGAGCTGGCGGCGCGGGACGCCTGAGGGGCGAACCCGCGCCGGTGCTGCATCACATGCGGTGCAGGGCGCAGAGCTTGTTGCCGTCGGGATCGCGCAGGTAGGCGAGGTACATCTTGCCCATGCCGCCCTCCCGCACGCCAGGCGGCTCCTCGCAGGACGTCCCGCCGGCCGCGACGCCGGCGTCGTGCCAGGCCTTCGCCTGCTCGGGCGACGAACAGGCGAAGCCGATGGTGCCGCCGTTGGCGTGGGTGCAGGGCTCGCCGTTGATCGGCTCCGACACCGCGAAGACGCCGCCGTTGTGCATGTAGAACATGCGATGGCCGTCCACCATCGAGGGGCCGGCGCCCAGGGTGGCCATGAGCGGGTCGTAGAACTTCTTGGCGCGGGCCAGATCGCTCGTGCCGACCATGATGTGCGAGAACATGTGGGTTCCTCCGGTTGGAAGCGGACCATGCAGGGTTCACCCGCGCGGAAGGCAAGGGCCGCTCGCAGCCGCGTGGCGCCACGGCGGTAGGACCGCGCCGCGGGCTGTGCTAAGCGCGGCGCCTCTCAGAAGGAACTCAAGCTACCCATGGCCCTGAAAGTCGCCATCGTCGGCCTGCCGA
Organism: Phenylobacterium sp.; assembly: GCF_016793285.1. Lineage (GTDB taxonomy): Bacteria > Pseudomonadota > Alphaproteobacteria > Caulobacterales > Caulobacteraceae > Phenylobacterium. The sequence goes on along the minus strand of NZ_JAEUMO010000177.1, from coordinate 34,979 downwards.
ACGTGGGCAAGTCGACGCTCTTCAACGCCCTCACCCAGACCGCCGCGGCGCAGGCCGCCAACTATCCGTTCTGCACCATCGAGCCCAACACCGGCGACGTGGCCGTGCCCGAGCCGAGGCTGGACAAGCTGGCCGCCGTCATCCCGTCCAAGGAGATCATCCCGGCGCGGATGAACTTCGTGGACATCGCGGGCCTGGTGCGCGGCGCGTCGAAGGGCGAAGGCCTGGGCAACCAGTTCCTGGCCAACATCCGCGACTGCGACGCGGTGGCCTTCGTCGCCCGCTGCTTCGTCGACGACGACATCACCCACGTCGAGGGCAAGATCGACCCGCTGGCCGACCTGGAGACCGTCGAGACCGAGCTGATGCTCGCCGACCTCGAGAGCCTGGAGAAACGCGTCGTCAACCTGGAGAAGCGCGCCAAGGCGGGCGACAAGGAGAGCGCCCAGACGCTCCGCATGGTCCAGATGGCGCTGAAGGAGCTGAACGCCGGCCGGCCGGCCCGCAAGGCCGAGGTTTCCGCCGAGGACGAGAAGGCGTGGCGGATGCTGCAGCTCCTGACGTCCAAGCCCGCCCTGTACGTCTCCAACGTCGACGAGGCGTCGGCGGCCACCGGCAACGACCTCTCGAAGGCCGTGGCCGAGCGCGCGAGCCGCGACGGCGCCGACCATGTGGTGATCTCGGCCCAGATCGAGAGCGAGATCGCCCTGCTGGACGCCGAGGAGCGCGCCGAGTTCCTGGAGACCATGGGCCTCAGCGAACCCGGCCTGAACAAGCTGATCCGCGAGGCCTATCACCTGCTGGGCCTGCACACCTACTTCACGGTCGGCCCGAAGGAGGCCCGCGCCTGGACGATCCACAAGGGCGACACCGCCCCGCAGGCCGCCGGCGTGATCCACACCGACTTCGAGAAGGGCTTCATCCGCGCCGAGACCATCGCCTACGAGGACTATGTGAACCTCAAGGGCGAAGCGGGCGCCCGGGAGGCCGGGAAATTCCGTCAGGAAGGCAAGGAGTATGTCGTCCGCGACGGGGACGTGATGAACTTCCGCTTCAACGTCTAGGACGGCTTCGGACCGCAGGAGAGGATTTCGAGATGGGCGAGACGATCAAGCTGGCCGGCGCCGACGGTTTCGAGTTCACCGCCTATCACGAGCCCGCGTTCACGCCGCACAAGGGGGGCGTCATCGTCATCCAGGAGATCTTCGGCATCGACCGCCACGTGCGCGCCGACGTCGAGCGCTGGGCCAAGATGGGCTACGAGGCGATCGCGCCGGCGATGTTCGACCGCCTGCAGCGTGAGTTCCACGCCGAGCACGACGACGCGGGCATCAAGGCCGGCATCGAGAAGGCGCGGGCCACGCCGCTGGAGCAGGCGCTGGGCGACATCGCCGCCTGCCGGGACTTCCTGGCGAAGCATGGCGGCAAGGTCTGCGTGGTGGGCTACTGCTACGGCGGCTCGCTGACGTGGCTGGCGGCCTGCAACGTCGAGGGGATCGCCGCGGCGTCCAGTTACTACGGCTCGATGGTGCAGGCGAACGCGGCGCTGAAGCCTGGGTGCGCGACGATCGTACACCTTGGCCGCACCGACCCCGGCATACCGGCGGACGACGTCGCCACAGCCGTCGGCCAGCACAATCCGGACGTGCCGGTCTACATCTACGAAGGCGCCGGCCACGGCTTCAACAACGACAGCCCCGAGCGCTACAACGCCGAAGCCGCCGACCTGGCGCGCCACCGCACCCTCGAGCTGTTCGACAAGGCCTAGGCGCGGTGGGCGAGACCGTCCAGGTCGCGAGCCCGGTCGACGGCTTCCGCTTCGACACCTATCGCGCCGCGCCGACCGAGGCGAGGCGCGGCGGGCTCGTCATCTGCCACGCGATCTGGGGCGTGACCCCACACTTGCGGGACCTCGCCGACACGTTCGCCGCGATCGGCTACGAGGTGCTGCTCCCCAGCCTGTTCGACCGCAGCCGGCGCGGCTTCGCCGAACGCGACACGGATCCGGCCCTGCAGACGCGCCAGAACGGCATGGCGCAGGCCAGCGGCTGGGGCGTGGCCGTCCTGGATGCGGTGCAGGGCGCGATCGACGCGCTCGCGCCGCCGGTGTTCGCCATGGGCTTCTGCTTCGGCGGCAACGTGGCCTGGCTGGCGGCGTCGCGCTGCGGTGGGCTGGCGGCGGTCTCGGCCTTCTACGGCGGCCAGATCGCGACCTTCCTGGACGACACGCCGAAGATCCCGACCATCCTGCACCTGGGCAAGACTGACCCGCTGATCCCGCCCGCCGACGTCGAGGCCATCCGCGCGGCGCATCCTGACCTGCCGGTCTTCGTCTACGAGGCCGGCCACGCCTTCATGGCCCCGAACGGGTTCCATGAGGACTCGGCGCGGCTGGCGCGCCTGCGGACCCTGCAACTCTTCGCACGGAGCGGCGGCGCGCGCGGCGAGGCGTAGGCAGCGCCGCCGACAGCCCCCGGCGCGCGCGACGGCGCCGGGGGCTCAGTCCTGCGCCTCGATCTGCTTCTTCACCTCGGGGTGGCGCTCCAGCACGCGGACCAGAAGCGCCTGGGCGGCCAGGATCCCGATGCCCGCGGCATAGCCGGAGAAGACGCCCGCGGGATATCGGCCGCCGTTCGCCGCGTTCGAGATCTGCCAGTACATGAAGGCCGCGGCGGCGGTCAGCAGGACCACGCCGCCGACGATCGAGCGGACGCTCTGCCCAAAGCCGGCCTGGAAGCTCATCCAGACGTAGCGCGTGAGCGGACGGCGGATGACGCCCAGCGCCAGCGGGAGCGCGAGCGAGAGGCTGAGGAAGATGCCGGGCCAGAGCAGCGTGCGCTGGGCGATCAGCACGGTCTCGCCCGGCAGGCGGTTGAAGGCGTGAACCACCGCCCCGGCATAGATCAGCGCCGCCGTCGCGACGGTGAGATCCTCGGTGCGCTTGAAGTTCCGCCAGGCGGGCGTATGGGCCATGCCCTCGAATGTAAGGCCTCGCGCGGCGGGTATAAGGCGGGAAAGCCCCGCGTCCCGCGGTATGGTGAGGCCGGTGGTCCGGTTGAGTCTCCTCGGTGTCGGATGGATCGCGGCGGCGGCAGGGCCCGCCGCCGCGGGCGAAGTCGCGTGCCGCTACGAGGCGGGCGTGATCACGGCGCCTTCGGTCGTCGCAGGGATCGCGGGGGACTACATCATCGACACGGGCGCGCCGCTCACCACGCTGGACGAGACTCAGGCGCAGGCGGCGGGCTTCGACGGCGCGACGGCCGCCGGCGACGTGCAACTGGCCGGCGCGCGGATGGTCGCGCGACCGCTCAGGATCGCGCCGCTGGACATCCGCACCTGGAACCTGCCCACACCGGCCCCGGGCGTGATCGGGGCGGACGTGCTGAAAGGCTATGTGGTCGACGTGACCTACGCGCCGTGCCGCCTGCGGCTGTCGCCGCCCGGCGAGGCGCCGGCGTTCAGGGGCGAGGCGCTGGCGCTTGGCTGGGACGCCGGTCGCCCGACGGCGGAGGCCGCGGTGGCGGACGGCGCGCACGAGCTCGTGGGCCGCTTCGTGATCGCCACGGGCATGAACGCCCCGATGCGGTTGGCCGACGACGTGGCGGCGGTGCCGGGCGCCGCCAGGCCGGCCGAACTCTATCCTGACGGCGTGTGGCTCGCGCGGCTGCCGGTCGTGCGGTTCGGCGGGGCGGTGGGCCTGGACGTGGCGGCGGGGCTGATGAAGCCCGACGGCGAGGTCGCGGGCGCGCTGGGCGGCCAGGTGCTCGCCAACTTCCGTCTGCGCTTCGACTTCCCGGCGGGAAGGCTGATCGTCGCGCCGGCAAGGTAGCGAGCCTCGCCCGCCTGCTGGTCTTCCGCGGACAAACCCGGGGAAGCGTCCAAACGAAAAGGCCCCGGAGCGATCCGGGGCCTTCGTGTTCCTGCGCGGGGGCCGCCTCAGTGGGCGACGTTGCGCCAGACGCGGCGGTAGCTGAAGTACAGGATGACCGTGAAGATCAGCAGGTAGATCATCGCGCCCAGGCCGAACTGCTTGCGTTCGGTCTGCTTGGGCTCGGCGGCCCAGGCGAGGAAGGCGGTGACGTCCTCGGCCTGTTGCGCCACCGTCGACGGCTTGCCGTCGTCGAAGGTCACCTTCCCGTCGGCCAGCGGAGCCGGCATGGCGATGAAGCCGCCCTTCGGCGCGTGGCCCTGGCCCTTCCAGTAGGGCGCGAGGTCGCCGGCCATGTAGGCGTTGTAGTGCTGGGTCGGCGTCATGGTGAGGCCGGCCGGCGGCGCCAGGTATCCGGTCAGGATCGAGTAGATGTAGTCGGGGCCGCCCTCGCGCGCCTTGGCGATGACCGAGAGGTCCGGGGGCGCCGCGCCGCCGTTCGAGGCGCGCGCGGCCGCCTCGTTCGGGAACGGCTTCGGGAACCTGTCGGCCGGGGTGGCCGGACGCTGGATGACGTCGCCGGTCTCGGAGTCGATGTCCGGGACCTGGATGTCCTTGGCCAGCGACTTCACATAGGGGTTGTCGTTCGGGTTCTTGTACTCCGCGTCGTAGAACGGCCCCGACGATTGCCCGAGGTTGCGGAAGTACATCAGGTCCATGGCGTGGCAGGCCGCGCAGACCTCCCGATAGACCTTGTAGCCCCGTTGCAGTTGGGCGGGATCGAACTTCCCGAAGGGACCGGTGAAGGTCCACTTGGGGTGACGCAGCTCATAGCCTTCGCCCGTGTTGGCCGCGGCCGGACCGGCGACGAGAGCGATCCCCAGAGCAGCGAGCGCGATAGCTTTGCGCAGCATGAGGCTCAGCCCCTCTTTTCAGGCGACGCCGCAGCGCCGGTCGGCGTCGTGGCGGGATGCGACAGGACAGGTTCCGAGATGCCCTCCGGCACCGGCAGCGGGGTTTCCGTCAGGCCGAGGACCGGGAGGATGATCCAGAAGTAGGCGAAGAAGTAGAGCGTCGCCACGCGGCTCAGCCACACCATCGAATTCACGTCGGCGTCGAGCAGCATGAGGCCCGTCGGCGCGCCGATCACCGGATTGTCCGGCAGTTGGCCGCCGCAGTAGCCCAGCACCAGGGCCGCGAGCACGAAGATCCAGAAGTACCACTTCGCGGTCGGGCGGTAGCGCATGGAGCGCACCTTCGACGTGTCGAGCCAGGGGAGCACGAACAGGGTCGCGATGGCGCCGAACATCAGGAGCACGCCGCCCAGCTTGTCCGGAACCGCCCGCAGGATCGCGTAGAACGGCAGGAAGTACCATTCGGGCACGATGTGCGCCGGGGTCACCAGCGGGTTGGCCGGGATGTAATTGTCGGCGTGGCCCAGGACGTTGGGGTTGTAGAACACGAAGGCGCCGAACAGCAGCAGGAACACCCCGATCGCGAAGCCGTCCTTCACCGTGTAGTACGGATGGAACGGAACGGTGTCGGCCTTCGACTTCACGTTCACGCCGGTCGGGTTGTTGTTGCCCGGCACGTGCAGCGCCCAGATGTGCAGGATCACCAAGCCTGCGATCACGAACGGCAGCAGGTAGTGCAGCGAGAAGAAGCGGTTCAGCGTGGCGTTGTCGACCGCGAAGCCGCCCCACAGCCAGGTGGTGATCGGCGGGCCGATGATCGGCAGGGCGCCGAACAGGTTGGTGATCACGACGGCGCCATGGAAGCTCATCTGGCCCCAGGGCAGCACGTAGCCGATGAAGCCCGTGGCCATCATGGCGAGGTAGATCAGGCAGCCCAGGATCCAGAGCACCTCGCGCGGCGCCTTGTAGGAGCCGTAGTAGAGGTTGCGGATCATGTGGAGGTAGACCGCCAGGAAGAACATCGAGGCGCCGTTGGCGTGCATGTAGCGGATGAGCCAACCGTAGTTGACGTCGCGCATGATGCGTTCGACCGACGCGAAGGCGTAGTCCACGTGCGGCACGTAGTGCATCGCGAGCACGACACCGGTGGCGATCTGGAGGCCGAGCATCAGCGCCAGGATGCCGCCGAAGGTCCACCAGTAGTTCAGGTTCTTCGGGGTCGGGAAGTCGAGCGCCGTGTCGTACATGAAGCGCACGATGGGAAGGCGCGTGTCGAGCCAGCGCTCGATGCCGGTCTTGGGCTCGTAGGTGGAAGGTCCGCTCATCGGTTTCAGCCCACCTTGATCTTGGTGTCGGAGAGGAAATCCCAGTCCGGCACGGCCAGGTTCTTGGGCGCCGGACCCTTACGGATGCGGCCGGAGGTGTCGTAGTGCGAGCCGTGGCAGGGGCAGAACCAGCCGCCGTAGTCGCCGCCCCCGAACGTAGGCACGCAGCCCAGGTGCGTGCAGGTGCCGATCAGGACCAGCCACTGGGGCTTGCCCGGCTTGTGGCGCGCCTCGTCCGTCTCGGGGTCGCGCAGTTCCGACAGCGGGGTCGCGACCGCCTTCTGGATCTCGGCGGCGGTGCGGTTGCGCACGAACAGCGGCTTGCCGCGCCACTTGATCACGACCTGCTGGCCCTCGACGACCTTGGAGAGGTCGAACTCGATGGACGCCAGCGCCAGCGTGTCGCCCGCGGGGTTCATCTGGTCGATCAGCGGCCAGGCGATGCCCGCGACGGCGCCGGCGGCGCCCGCGACGGCGGCGATGTGGATGAAGTCGCGCCGGCTTGGATCGGCGTGCGGGTCGGGATTTGCGCCCACGACGGTGTCGGCCACCTTGAAGCTACCCTTCGAAAGGGGCCCGCCGGGCGGTTTGCCCATGAGACCCGAAAGCTCATTACGGCCATCGCCGCCGCGCAAGCGGAAGCGGGCCGTTTCCCGGGACGGTCGGGGGCTGGGCACGCTACACAGAGACGATGCGAACCCTTTGGCCGCGCCCCCGTGATTCGTGCCCCGTCGCCCCGGCCACACCCGATGGCGAGAGGCCTTAGAATGCGTTTGGCGCTTTTTCAACCGGACATTCCGCAAAACCTGGGCGCGGCCATCCGCTTGGCCGCCTGCCTGGGCGTTCCGCTGGACGTGATCGGGCCCTGCGGCTTCCCCCTCAGCGACGCGGCGATCCGCCGCGCGGCCATGGACTACGCGGCCATCGCGGACGTCCGCCGCCACGCCGGGTGGGCGGATTTTCGAGCGGATTCCGCCGGCAAGGGCCGGCTGGTGCTGTTCACCACCAAGGCGGCGGAGCCGTTTCACCGTTTCGCGTTCGAGCCCTCGGACATCCTGCTGTTCGGCCGCGAGAGCGCAGGCGTTCCCGACGACGTCGACGCCGCCGCGGACGCCCGCGTCGTGATCCCGCTGGCGCCCGGCGCCCGCTCGCTGAACGTGGTGACGGCCGCGACGCTGGCGCTGGGCGAAGGGTTGAGGCAGATCAAGGCCTTCCCCGCCCTCCCGGCAGAACAGGCGTCATGACCAACACCACCCTGCCCACCGAGATTCTCGAGCGCCGCGAACGGGCGAAGACCTGGTTCGAGGCGTTGCAGACGCGCATCTGCGCCGAGCTGGAGCGGCTGGAGGACGAAGCCCCGGCCGACCTGTTCCCCGGCGAACCGGGCCGCTTCGAAATGCGGCCGTGGACGCGCGAGACCGGCGTCGGCGGTGGGACCGGCGGATTCCTGAGGGGCCGGCTGTTCGAAAAGGCGGGCGTCCACACCTCGGCGGCGCTGGCCCGCTTCTCGCCCGAGATGGCCGCGACCATGCCGGGCGCCGACAAGGATCCATCCTACGTCTCGGCCTCGATCAGCCTGATCGTCCACCCGCGCAGCCCGCGGGCGCCAACCGTACATATGAACACCCGCTTCCTCTCGACGGCCGAAAGCTGGTTCGGCGGCGGGGCCGACCTCACGCCGATGGTCGACGAGCAACGCAGCCAGGACGCCGACGACGCCAAGCTGTTCCACGCCGCGATGCAGGCGGCCTGCGACGCCTTCGATCCCGAGTGGCACGCGAAGTACAGGGCCTGGTGCGACGAATACTTCTACCTGCCGCACCGGGGCGAGACGCGCGGCGTGGGCGGCATCTTCTACGACCGGCACAACACCGGCGACTTCGAGAAGGACTTCGCATTCACCCGGGCCGTGGGCGAGGCGTTCCTGGACGTCTATCCGAAGATCGTGCGCCATCGCATGGCGGAGCCGTGGAGCGAGGCCGACCGTCAGCAGCAACTGGTGCGACGCGGCCGCTACGTCGAGTTCAACCTGCTGTACGACCGGGGCACGATGTTCGGCCTGAAGGCCGGCGGGAACATCGAGACGATCCTGTCGTCGATGCCACCGGTGGCGGCGTGGACCTGAGACCTGGATGACGACGCTGGCCGAGCGACTGGGCTACGGCCCCGACGAGAAGCTCCTGATCGTCAACTGCGACGACCTGGGCAGCTCCGCTTCAGCCAACCGCGCGATCGCCGATGTCGTTGACCGCGGGCTGGCCACCAGCGCGACCCTGATGGTCCCCTGCCCCTGGGCGCTGGACGGCGCGGCGCGGGCCAGGAACGGCGGCATCGGCGTGCATCTGACCCTCACCTGCGAGTATCCGGCCTACCGCTGGCGCTCGCTGACGAACGCGGCCTCGCTGCACGACGAGACGGGCTACATGCCCGCGACGATCCAGGCGGTCTGGGACAATGCCGACCTGGCCGATGTGCGCGCCGAGTGCCGGGCGCAGATCGAGCAGGCCCACGCCTGGGGCGTCGACGTCACGCACCTCGACGCGCACATGGGCACCATGCAGCTCGACCCGCGCTATTCGGCGATCTTCCTGGAGCTGGCGGCCGAGCATCGCCTGCCGGTGCGGATGTTCGGGACGCGGGTCGAAGAGACGTTCGGGTTCGCCGCGCGGCAGCCGGCGAGCGACGCGGGGGTGGTCTACCCTGACCACACCATCGACATCTGGGCGCGGTCGCGCGGGGCGTTCGCCGAGCGGATGGCGCGCCTGAAGCCCGGCGTGACCGAGGTGTTCTTCCATCCGGTCGAGGACGGGCCCGAGTTGCGCGGCTACGACCTGAGGGAGCCGGACATCCGGGTCGGCGACTACGCCGAGATGCTGTCGCCCGGCTACCGCGAGGCGATCGAGGCGGCCGGCGCAAGGCTGATCAGCTTCGCGCCGCTGCGCGACCTGATGCGGGCCGCCTGATGGTCGAGGTCCGTCCCTACCGCGGAGGCGACCTGCCGGCGCTCTACGACATCTGCCTCAAGACCGGCGACGACGGCGCCGACGGCACGCACCTCTACGCGGACCACCGGATCATCGGCGAGATCTTCGCCGCGCCCTACGGCCTGCTGGAGCCGCAGCACGCGTTCGTGGCCGAGGACGAGCAGGGCGTCGCCGGCTACATCCTGGGCACGGCCGATACGCGCGCCTTCGAGGCGCGGCTGGAGGCCGAGTGGTGGCCGGCGCTGCGGGCCCGATATGCCGACACCGCCGGCGTGCCGCTGCGCGAGCGCACCCGCGAGCAGTGGGACGCCTACTACATCCACCACCCGCCCGCGAACCCGCAGGCCGTGGTCGATCTCGCGCCGGCGCACCTGCACATCGACCTCTTGCCGCGGCTGCAGGGCAAGGGCGTCGGCAAGCGGCTGATGGACACCTGGCTCGCCGCCATCGGTGGGCGCGCCCACCTGGGCTGCCAGCCGCCCAACGTGCGGGCGCAGCGCTTCTACGAGCGCTACGGCTGGCGCAGGCTGGACGAGATCGGCCCGAAGAGCGTGTGCTGGATGGTGTTCGGCGCCTGAGCGGCCGGCGACGCCTGCGTGGCCTACGAGCCGCGCAGGAAGGCGTTGATCCAGGCGCCGACCCTCGCGCGGTCGTCGGGGCGGCCGAAGCTGGCGATGGCGGCGTCGGCCTGGGCGTCGGGATAGACCCTGCCGCGGCGGGCTTCGATGAGGGCGGCGGCGTAGGCCGGGTCGAACTCGGGATGCGGCTGCATCGAGATGGCCGGCTGGTCGCGCCAGGCGAGCGCGGCGAAGGGCGTGAAGGCGCTGCGGGCGACGACGTCCGCGTGCGGCGGCGCGGCGATCACCTGGTCCTGGTGCGAGGCCGGCAGGCGGATGGCGGTCGCGCCGTCCATCCAGGACTCCTGCGACACCACGTCGTAGGCGTGCTCGCCGATGCCCCAGCCCTTGGGCGACTTGGTCACCTCGCCCCCGAACGCCTGCGCCATGGCCTGGTGGCCGAAGCAGACGCCCACCAGCCTGGCCCGGCCCCTGGCGGCGCGCAGGAAGGCCATCAGTTGGCCGATCCACGGATCGTCGTCATACACGCCGGCCGCCGAGCCCGTGACGATGTAGGCGTCGCAGTCGTCCGGGGCGGCCGGATACTCGCCCTCGTCGGCGGCGTAGGTGACCCAGTCGTAGGCGTCGGGGCCTAGCAGGTTCATGAACATGTCCGGGTAGGTCCCGAACTGCGGGATCGCCGGCTTCGGCGGCCGGCCGGTCTTGAGGATGCCGATCTTCATGGAGGCGCGGGCCGCATCAGTACGCCATCCCCTGGGCCACGGCCTTCAGCTTCTCGATGGCGGAGAACCTGTCGTCGAGGAAGTCGTGGTCGATCCACCAGTCCTCGACCTCCTTCAGCACGCGGCCGACCAGCGGGCCCTTGGGCACGCCGGCATTCATCACGTCGGCGCCGGTGAGCGGCATGGCCGGCGGGCTCCAGCTCTCGGCCAGGGCGATCAGGCCGCGCCACTGCATCGCCGCCGCCGTGCCGGGCGCGGACGCCCAGGCCAGCTTGGCGCGGTCGCGCACGGTCTCCTGGCCCACGGCGTAGACGGCGCGGCGGATCTCGCGCGGGCTCATCCAACTCCTGAGCTCAGGCATCGGCGCCAGCGCCGCGAGGATGCGGTCGCGGTCGTCGTTGGAGAGGCGGACGCGACCGGCGAACCCGCCCGCGGCGACCTGGTCGTCGGGCAGCAGGGCGGCGAGGCGCAGGGTCGGGTCGCAGTCGAAGAGCTGGTCGGCTTCGATGCCCACCAGGCCGTCGAAACGGTCGAGGTCGGCCGGCGCCTTCAGGATCACCTCCAGCACGCCGGCTCCGGCCATAAGGCGCACCGCGTCCCTGGGGTCGTCGGCGGCCAGAAGCTTCAAGAGTTCCTTCGAGATGCGTTCGGCGGCCAGGTGGTCGATCTGGTCCTTGAGCTTCGCGCACGCCGCCAGCGCCGCGGCGTCGGGCGCGCCCCTGCCGAACCAGGCGTGGAAACGGAAGAAGCGCAGGTTGCGCAAGTGGTCCTCGGTCAGCCGCTGCTCCGGGTCGCCCACGAAGACGATCCGGCCGGCGCGCGCGTCGGCCACGCCCTGTCCGGTGGGGTCGAAGATCGAGCCGTCGCGGCGTGCGTAGAGCGCGTTCAGCGTGAAGTCGCGGCGCTGTGCGTCCTGCGCCCAGTCGTCGGTGAAGGCCACCGTCGCACGGCGTCCGTCGGTCGAGACGTCGCGGCGAAGCGTGGTGATCTCGTGCGGCAGCTTCTGATTCACCGCCGTGACGGTGCCGTGCTCGATGCCGGTGGGAACGGCCCGGATGCGGGCCGCCTTCAGGGCGGCCGTCACGCGCTCTGGGGTGAGCGTGGTGGCGATGTCGATGTCGTCGATCGGCCGCCCCAGCAGGGCGTTGCGGACGCAGCCGCCGACGAAGCGGGCGCAGTCCGGCCCGCCCTCGGCTTCCAGGGCGTCGAAGACCGCCGCCGTGGCCGGCGCGGTGATCCAGGGGCGTAGGCCGAGGCTGTCGGTCATGGCTCCCGCCTACTAGGCCAGGGCCGCGCCGTACAGGCGCTCGTAGAGGGCGCGCAGGATGCCGGCGGTGGCGCCCCAGATGTACTGCTCGTCGTGGGTGGTCGCATAGAAGCGGCGCTTCTCGCCGGTGGGCAGCTCGCGCTCGTGCTCCTCGTAGTTGGCCATGTCCATCAGGAAGGCGAACGGGGTCTCGAAGATGTCGGCCACCTCGCCGGGGTTGGCGATGAGGCTGAAACCGGGGCGCACCAGGCCCACGACCGGCGTGATCAGATAGCCCGTGCCGGTCTGGTAGGGCGTCGACAGGCCGATGGGCGCCACGAAGCGCGGCTCCAGTCCGACCTCCTCGTGGGCTTCGCGAAGCGCCGTCTGGACGGCGGTCTCGCCGGGATCGCGGCGTCCGCCGGGCAGCGCGACCTGCCCGGTATGGCGGCGCAGGGTGTCCGCGCGGCGGGTCAGCAGGACGTTCACGCCGGCGTCGCGCTGGACGAGGCCGATGAGGACGGCCGCAGGCGTCAGGTCCCCGATCTCCTGGCCCGACCAGCCGCCGGGCGTCAGGTCGAAGTCGGACCGGCGCCGCCCGTCCGTCGCGGTTTCGTCGTGCAGCGGGTCGAGGTGCTCGGCGATCCAGTCGGCGAGCTCGTGGACGGGGCCGTGGGCGTTCATGCCTCCCTCACGCCGGACCGAGCGCGAACCAGGCGTCGCCGGAGCCGACGCCGAGCATCGGGCCGGCGGGCGTGTCGCGTTCCTCGGCCATCTCCACCAGTTCGTAGAAGACCGGCCGCGCGATCAGGGCCTCCAGGCCGCGGCGGACATGCAGGTAGGGGCGCGGCTCGCCGTCCGGCGCGGTTTCGACGCGGATGGCGTGGTCCGGGCCGGCCACGACCTCGTCGCCGACGTTGGTGAGGAACTTCAGCGCCTCGCCCCCCTTCTCGTCCTGGGCTCGGTCGACGCGGACGGCCACGAACGGCGCATCCTCGACGGTGATCCGCATCTTTTCGACCGGCGTCACGAGATGGAAGCCGTCGGGGTCCTTGCGCAGGACGGTCGAAAAGAGCCGCACGAGCGCCTCGCGCGAGATCACCGCGCCCTCATGGATCCAGCGGCCGTCGGTCTTGATGACGATGTCGATCTCGCCAGCGTGGGCCGGGTTCCAGAGATGGACGGGCGGCAGGCCGCGACCCGGGGCCTGTTCGGCCGCCCGGGCGAAGCCTTCGAGGTTGGAATGGCCGCCGCTCACCCGGGGAAGGTAGGGGCCGGAGGGAGTCGCCTCAAGCTCGGGGGCGAACCGCGCCGTCCAGGGGCACGTCCCGGAACCTGAGCGAGAGAACGCGGTTCGGGTCGACGGGACCGGGCATCGCGACGCCCGGGGCCACGGAGAACCCGGCGCGACCGAAGTAGGGGATGTCGCCGACGAGGACGACGGCGACCTCGCCCGCGGCCCTGGCGGCGGCGCAGGCGCGCTCGACCAGCATCATGCCGAGGCCATGGCGGCGGTCGCCTTCCTCGACGGCGATGGGCCCGAAGAAGGCCACAGGCTGCTCGCCCACGGCCGCGCGCCACATGCGCACCGTCCCGATCACGCGGCCGGCCTCCAGGGCGACGAACGACATCTCGGGCGCGAAATCGGCGAACTCGCGGACCCGCTCCGACGACTTGGCGAAACGGCCGGGGCCGAAGGCGCGGTTCAGCAGCGCCTCGATCTCGGCGGCGTGGGCCGGAGCCTCGTTGGCGAAGGTGAGCGCCGGCGCGGGCCGGCTGGAGCCGGAGGACGTGGGCTCAGGGGGCATGGGCTTGTCTCGGATGCGAGGACGACGTCGCGACGGGGGCGCCCGCCGGGCGGATCAGATGGCGCGCTGGGCCAGCGGACGTCGTCGCATCTGAAGGGCCCTCCGGGCCGTTGGACAAGGACGGCGCAGATAGGGCGAGAGCCGGCCTGCGTCAACGGGATTGCGACGAAGTGCGGCGCAAGGCAGGGTCACCGGCGCCCCATGTCCGAGACGCCCGCGCCACCCGACGCCTCCAGCGACGACGATGTCGTCCCCTCCGCCCGAGCGCTGCTGAAGGAGCGCGACTACCTGGTCTTCTGGGGTACGCGGTGGACCGGCAGCTTCGCGAGCCAGATCCAGAGCGTGGCGATGGGATGGCAGATGTACACCCTGGCCCGGCAGACGCGGTCGGTCGAGGAAAGCGCTTTCCTGGTCGGGATGATCGGGCTGGCGGCCTTCATCCCGGTGTTCCTGCTGACGCTGCCGGCCGGCGAGGCGGCCGACCGCTACGACCGCAAGAAGGTACTGCTGCTCTGCCTGACCGGCGAGATCGTCAGCGTGCTGGCGCTGGCCATCGCCACCGTGAACCAGGTGGCGACGCCCGCCCTGCTGCTGGCGATCGCCGCGCTGTTCGGCGCCAGCCGGGCGTTCTTCGCGCCCGCCAACACGGCGCTTGGCCCCATGCTGGTGCCGCGCAAGCTCCTGCCGCGCGCCATCGCCTGGAACTCCCTGGCCTGGCAGACCGCCTCGATCGCGGGGCCGGCGGCGGCGGGCCTGCTCGTCGCGCGCTCGGCCGAGACGGCCTACTTCACCACCTTCGCCCTCTACGGCCTCTCGGCGACGCTGGTCGTGATGATCCGCGGCAACGCCAAGCCCGACGTGACCCCAGGGTCCCGCTGGCAACTGGTGAAGGAGGGCCTGGCCTACGTCTGGCGGCAGAAGATCGTGTTCGGCGCGATCTCTCTCGACCTGTTCGCCGTGCTGCTGGGGGGCGCCACCGCGCTGCTCCCGGTCTTCGCCCGCGACGTGCTGCACGTCGGACCCGAGGGCTTCGGCATCCTGCGCGCGGGCCCGGCGATCGGCGCGACCGCCGTCGCGCTCTATCTGGCGGCCAACCCGATCCGCCGGCACGCCGGGCGGATCATGTTCCTGGGCGTCGCGGCGTTCGGCGTCGCGACGGTGGTCTTCGGCCTGTCGAAGTTCATCTGGCTGTCGGTCGCCGCTCTGGCGGTGCTGGGCGGGGCCGACATGCTGAGCGTCTACGTGCGCCAGACGCTGGTGCAACTGGTGACGCCCGACCACATGCGCGGGCGCGTCGCCTCGGTCTCCTCGGTGTTCATCGGCGCCTCCAACGAACTGGGCGAGTTCGAAAGCGGGATCGTGGCCCGCCTGCTGGGTCCGGTCGGCGCCGCCGTGTTCGGCGGCGTGGGCGCCGTCATGGTCACCGCGATCTGGGCCCGCCTCTTCCCCGACTTGCGCCGGGCCGACCGCCTCGAATAGAGGTCTCCCATTCATTTGGGAGGATTTCGGTCATGGGCGCATTGGACGGACGCGTGGTCCTGGTCACGGGCGGCGGCAACGGCATCGGGCGGGACTGCGCCCTGATCGCGGCGCAGGAAGGCGCCATGGTGGTGGTCAACGACCTGGGCGGCAGCCTGAAGGGCGAGGACGAGGGCTCCGCGGGCCCGGCCGAGGCGGTCGCCGCCGAGATCCGCGCCGCCGGCGGCAAGGCGGTCTCCAACTCCGACAGCGTGACCGACCTGGACGCCTGCTACGGCATGCTCGAGCAGGCCAAGAAGGAGTTCGGCGGCCTGCACGCCGTGATCAACCCGGCCGGCATCCTGCGCGACGTGATGTTCCACAAGATGAGCGAGGCGGAGTGGGACGCGGTGATCAGCGTCCACATGCGCGGGTCGTTCAACGTGGCGCGCGCCACGATCGAGCACTTCCGCGACCAGAACGACGGCGCCTACATGTTCTTCACCTCGACGTCGGGCCTGTTCGGCAACATCGGCCAGGCCAACTATGGCGCGGCCAAGATGGGCATCGCCGGACTCTCGCGGATCATCGCCATGGAAGGCGCCCGCAACAACGTGCGCTCGAACTGCCTGGCTCCGGTCGCCTGGACCCGCATGACCCAGTCGGTGCCGGTGAAGGACGAGGCCGCGGCGGCCCGCCGCGCGGTGATGGCCGAGAAGGTCCGCGCCGACCAGCCGGCCCGTTTCTCCGTCGCCATGGTGACCCCGGCCGCAGCCCACGTCTCGGGCCAGATCTTCGGCTCGTCGGGCGAGAACATCATCCTCTACAGCCAGCCCCGGCCGGTCGAGACCGTCAGCAAGCCCGAAGGCGAGAGCTGGACGGTGCAGTCGATCCTGGACGAGGCGGTGCCGAAGATGGCTCCCAAGTTCTTCGACCTGAACCGCGGCCCCCTGCCCGGCAACACGCCGGCGCAGAAGCAGCCGGCGTAGGCCCCGGACCTCAACCTCCCGCCCCTGCGTCGGCAGCGGCGGGAGCGTCCGCCATCGCGGCCGCGCCGGGCAGGCGCGGGCGTTTCGTGGCGCCCGCGTTGCGCCGCCTCGCGCGATGAACCTCGGCCTGTCCCACATCGGCACAACGCCCCGCGCCGCAGCCTCCGCGCTGACGCCGGCTGCGCGCGCGCCGGCGGCGGCCGTCGCGACCGACCTGGCGACCGCGGTGACGGCGGTGAAGCCGGTCGTCGCCGTTTCCAGCGCCGCCGCGGCCCGGCAGCAGACCCGCGACCAGGTGATGGCCGAGCAGGGCATCGACCAGCTCGGCCTCTTCCGGATGAGCTCGCAGGATCGCATCCGCGCCGAGACCTCGATCCTGGTCGAGGCGGCCCGCCGCGACCTGGCCGCCGGCAACCAGCGGCGCGCCGAGATCCGACCGAACGGCAACTTCCTCGATCTGCGCATCTGAGCCTTTGGCCCGCGGGGGCGGGTCGGCTATCAAGCCTGCGCCATGAGCCACAACACCTTCGGACACCTCTTCCGCGTGACGACCTGGGGCGAGAGCCACGGGCCGGCGCTGGGCTGCGTGGTCGACGGCTGTCCCCCGGGCCTCCCACTCAGCGAGGCCGACATCCAGCCGTGGCTGGACCGACGCCGCCCGGGCCAGGGCAAGTTCGTCACCCAGCGCCAGGAGCCGGACGCGGTGCGCATCCTCTCGGGCGTGTTCAGCGACGAGCGCACGGACGGACAGGTGACCACCGGCACGCCGATCTCGATGATGATCGAGAACGTCGACCAGCGCAGCCGCGACTACTCCGAGATCGCCCAGGCGTTCCGGCCGGGCCACGCGGACTACGCCTACTTCGCCAAGTACGGCGTGCGCGACTATCGGGGCGGCGGGCGCCAGTCGGCGCGCGAGACGGCGGCGCGGGTCGCGGCCGGCGCGGTGGCGCGCAAGATCCTGGACGGCGTCACCATCCGCGGCGCCGTCGTGCAGATCGGGCCGCACGCGGTGGACCCCGGACGGATCGACTTCGGCGTCACGACCGACAACCCCTTCTGGGCGCCGGACCCTGAGGTCGTTCCCGTCTGGGAGGACCACCTGGAGACGGTGCGCAAGTCCGGTTCGTCGACCGGGGCCGTCGTGGCCGTCGAGGCGACCGGCGTGCCGGCGGGCTGGGGCGCGCCGCTCTATGCCAAGCTGGACGCCGAACTGGCGGCCGCGCTGATGTCGATCAATGCGGCCAAGGGTGTCGAGATCGGCGCGGGGTTCGCCGCCGCCGCGCTGTCCGGCGAGGAGAACGCCGACGAGATGCGGATGGGCAACGACGGCCCGATCTTCCTGTCGAACCAGGCCGGCGGCATCCTCGGCGGCATCTCCACGGGCCAGCCCGTGACGGCGCGCGTCGCCTTCAAGCCGACATCATCCATCCTCAGCCTGCGCCGCAGCATCAACGAGGCCGGCGACGAGATCGAACTCAGGACCAAGGGGCGCCACGACCCCTGCGTGGGCATCCGCGCCGTGCCCGTGGTCGAGGCCATGGTGGCGTGCGTCCTCGCGGACGCATTTCTGCGACACCGCGCTCAACTTGGGCGCGAAGCGTTCGTTCCACCCCGCGGTTGAAACCGACCGCCCGGACTACCCAGCCGGGCAACCGACTGAAGCTTCATAAGAATCTGTTCAGATACCCGCGCTATTCCGTTGACGGAGTCGCGCGGCGCGCCTTATCCACTGTCCCCGTTCACCGAGCGCCGTTTTCGAATTTTCAGTATCCCAGGGAGCCGCGTGCGTTACGAACTCCTCCGAATTCTGGTGGTGGACGACAACCACTACATGCGCGTGCTGCTGGCCGAGATTCTGCGCGCCATCGGGGTGGTCCACATCTTCGAAGCCAACGACGGGGCCGAGGGCCTCCAGGCGATGCGGGACAACACCATCGACATCGTGATGACCGACCTGTCGATGCAGCCCCTGGACGGGATCGACTTCGTGCGGCTGCTGCGCAACTCGCCCGACAGTCCCAACCAGCTCTGCCCCGTGATCATGGTCACCGGCCACTCCACCTTCCAGCGTGTCAGCGAGGCGCGCGATGCGGGCGTCAGCGAGTTCCTGGCCAAGCCGCTCACCGCGCGCGGCGTGATCGAACGGATCCACCAGGCGGTGGAGCATCCGCGCACCTTCGTCCGCACCGGGGACTATTTCGGTCCCGACCGGCGGCGACGGAACGACCCGGGCTACGTGGGCAGGCGCCGTCGCTCGACCGATCCGGTCGAACAGACGGCCGGGTAGGCGTCAGAGGTTGAGCGCGCAGCTCTCGCCGATGGTGGGGCGCGAGACGAGCACGCGCGACAGGCCGGGGAACTGCGGCGTGAGGCGTCCGGCGAAATAGAGGCAGATGTGCTCCAGGGTCGGCCGCTCGAGGCCGGGCTTCTCGTTGAGCAGACCGTGGTCGAGTTCGGCCGCGACGCCCTTCAGCGCCGACTCCAGGTCGGCGAGGTCGGCGACCCAGCCCACCGGTTCCCGGGTCTGGCCGCGCACCGTGGCCTCCACCCGGAACGAGTGGCCATGCAGGTTCGAATAGGGCCTGTGCTCGGGCCCGTCGGCGAAGTAGTGCGCCGCGTCGAAGGTCGCGGCCTTGGTGATCTCGAAGATGGGTTGGGTCATCGCAACGAAATGGGCGGTCCCGAGGTCCGAAGCCTCAGGCGATGCCGAGGTATTTGTGAGTTTGCACGCTTAAACGCCAGCGAGGGTGTTCGAGGCAATAGGCGATGGCCGCATCGGTGTTCGCCTGCCGGTCCGGCCCATCCATGGGCTGCAGCAGGAAGCGCTCGAAATCGAGTCCTTCGAAGCGCTCGGGCGGGGCCTTGGTCTGCGGGAAGACGAGCTTCAGTTCCTGACCGCGCGTCTGGACGACCGGCGCGTCGGCCTTGGGGCTGACGCAGATCCAGTCGACGCCGCCGGGCGCGGGGAGCGTGCCGTTGGTCTCGAGCGCGATCGCGAAGCCGCGGGCGTGCAGCGCCGCGATCAGGGCCTCGTCGACCTGCAGCAGCGGCTCGCCCCCGGTAAGCACCGTGAGACGCTGGTCCGGGCCGCCGGTCCAGGCGGCCTCGACGGCCGCGGCGAGGGCGTCGGCGTCGGCGAACCGGCCGCCGCCCGGGCCGTCCATCCCCACGAAGTCGGTGTCGCAGAAGGTGCAGACGGCCTTGGCGCGGTCGCGTTCCAGCCCGCTCCAGAGGTTGCAGCCGGCGAAGCGGCAGAAGACCGCCGCACGCCCCGCCTGCCCGCCCTCGCCCTGGAGGGTCAGGAAGATTTCCTTGACCGCGTAGCTCATAGGGCCGGCCTGCCCGCCTCGGCCCAGGTGTCGTAGCCCTTCTGGCGCAGCTCGCAGGCCGGGCAGGTTCCGCAGCCGTGGCCCCAGGGATGCAGGGTCCCGCGTTCGCCGAGGTAGCAGGTATGGCTTTCCTCGACCGTGATCGCCACCAGCGGCTCGCCGCCGAGCTGCCGGGCCAGCGCCCAGGTCTCGGCCTTGGTGAGGCGCATGAGCGGGGTGTCGATGCGGAAGTCCTGCTCCATCCCGAGGTTCAGCGTCCGCTCCATGGCGTCGATGGTCGCGCGGCGGCAGTCGGGATAGCCGGAGAAGTCGGTCTCGCACATGCCGCCCACCAGCACCTTGAGGCCGCGGCGGTCGGCAAAGGCGGCGGCGTAGGTCAGGAAAACGAGGTTCCGGCCCGGCACATAGGTCGACGGCAGGCCCTTGCCGGTGATCTCGATGGCCCGCTCCGAGGTCATGGCCGTTTCGCCGATCGTCCCGAAGCTGCGGATGTCCAGCACATGGTCCTCGCCGAGCCGGGGCGCCCACTGCGGGAACTCACGGGCGATGCGCTCGCGCACGCGCCGGCGGGCCTCCAGTTCGACGGCATGGCGCTGGCCGTAGTCGAAACCGAGGGTCTCGACACGATCATGCCGCGAAAGCGCCCAGGCGAGGCACGCCGTGGAGTCCTGGCCGCCGGAAAAGAGCACGAGAGCGCCGTCGTTCATCGGCGCCCATATGGCGCTTTCGCCCCGCTGGGGGAAGCGACGCTAAGGAAACTTCGGTGTCTCGGGCGCCACACTGGCGCTCGCAATCCCTTGCAGGGCTTGGCTTTGCGTTGACACGGCGGCGTGCCGGGCCGAGCTTCGCCGGCGCTGGGTCAGGGGCCGCGCCGCCTCCGCCGCAGCGACGCTTTCGCGGCGTGACGGCGACCAAGGGCCATCAAAAGAGCCCGGTCGCCCTGGGAGGAACGAATGTCAGATACCCGCGCTCTTCGGAGCTTGCTCGCCGTTGGCGTGTCCGCTGCGGCTCTCACGGCCGTCGCGATGCCGGCCATGGCGCAGACCGCCAACTCGAACGTCATCGAAGAACTGGTCGTCACGGCCCAGAAGAAGGAAGAAGCCCTTCAGGACGTGCCGATCGCCGTTTCGGCCTTCGACCAGAACGCACTCGAGAAATCCAAGATCGACGGCGGCCCCAACCTGGTGCTGGCCGTGCCGAACGTGAACTTCTCCAAGGGGAATTTCACCGGCTACAACTTCCAGATCCGCGGCATCGGCTCGAAGCTGGTGGCCGGTTCGGGCGACGCCGGCACCGGCATCCACCTGAACAACGCCCCGCTGATCGCCAACAACCTGTTCGAGACCGAGTTCTACGACGTCGAGCGGGTGGAAGTGCTGCGCGGCCCGCAGGGCACGCTCTATGGCCGTAACGCCACCGGCGGGGTGGTCAACCTGATCACCGCCAAGCCGAAGGACGTGTTCGAGGGCAACGTCCGCGCCGAGTACGGCAACTACAACACCATCAAGGGCCGCGGGATGATCAACATCCCGCTGGGCGACATGTTCGCCCTGCGCGTGGCCGGCAGCTACCTGAAGCGCGACGGCTTCGGGAAGAACCTCGTGACCGGCAACGACGCCGACGACCGCGACCTGTTCGGCACGCGCGCGACGCTGGCCTTCAAGCCGACCGAGAAGTTCCGCGCCTGGGTGATGTGGGATCACTTCGAGGAAGACGACAACCGCTCGCGCATCGGCAAGCAGTTCTGCTCGAAGGACACCGGGCCCGCCAACGTGGGGGGCGTCGGCTTCTCGCCGGTCGCACCGATCGCCCAGATCGAACAGGGCCTGTTCAGCCAGGGCTGCCGCGCCACCTCGCTGTACGCCGCCGACGCGCTCGGCACCGTGAACAGCCAGGCGACCCTGGGCGGCCTGTTCGGCGCCCTCGGCGGCTTCCAGACCGGCGACGCCTACGCCGGCAAGATGCAGACGCCGAACATCCGCGACATCGAGTCGACCTTCGACCCGATCTACAAGTCGAAGACCGACATCTACGAGTTCAACGCGGCGTTCGACGTCGCGGACAACCTGACCCTGAACTGGCTGTCGGCCTACACCTTCTACAAGCTGACGACGCGCCAGGACTACAACCGCTACACGCCGTCGGTGCCGTTCAACACGACGCCCAACCCGGTCAACGCCTTCGCGGCGCTGGGTGCGGCCTACAATTCGATCTACGCCGGCCTCTTTCCCGGCGGCGCGATCAACGATCCGCAGAACGGCCGCTTCAACCGCTTCACCACCAGCGACATCTCGTCGGGCTACACCGAGCAGTGGAGCCATGAGGTGCGCCTGCAGTCGAGCTTCGAGGGCCCGTTCAACTTCAACGTCGGCGGCATCTTCTCCCGCTTCCAGGGGACCGGCGACTACTACGTGATGTTCAACACGGGCACCGGCTTCTACCAGATCAACAACTTCCTCAACACCGGCAACGCCAACTGCACCACCGGCGCGGCGTGCGTGGCGGTCGACCCGAACGCCGATCCCAACCGGTCAGGGCACAACTACTACGACTCCTACGGCCCGTATGACCTGACGTCTTACGCGCTGTTCGGCGAATTCTATTATCAGATGTCCGACAACTTCAAATGGACACTCGGCCTGCGCTACACGGTCGACGAGAAGGACGTCGAGAACCATTCGGTGGTGCTGGGCACCCCCGGCTCCGGCATCGGCTCGCCCCTGCCCGGCCAGGACGCCATCCTGCACGTCAAGTTCAAGAAGCCCACGGGCCGCTTCGGCTTCGACTGGAAGCCGGATCTCGCCCTCACCGACGAGACGCTGGTCTATGCGTTCTACTCGCGCGGCTACAAGTCGGGCGGCCTGAACTCGCCGCCCAGCCCGGGCATCGGCGTCGTTCCGACCTCGTTGATCTTCAAGCCGGAACTGATCGACGCCTATGAGATCGGGACGAAGAACACCCTGCTCAACGGCACGATGCAGTTGAACCTCACCGGCTTCTACTACGACTACAAGAACTACCAGATCAGCCGAATCATCAACCGCGCCTCGACCAACGACAACATCGACGCCGAGGTGAAGGGGCTCGAACTGGAGTCGATCTGGCAGCCGCTGGAAGGCCTGCGGCTCAACGCTGCGATCGGCTACCTCGACACCAAGATCAAGGACGCTTCGCTGGTCGACACCTTCAATCGCACCGGGGGCAACCCGCTGCTGACGGTGGTGAAGTCGAGCTCGGCGTCCAACTGCGTGACCTCGACCGCCTCGGCCGCCCAGGCCCTGGCGATCACCAACGCCGCGAACAATCCGTTCACGCTGCTGGGCGTCTGCACCATCACCTCGGCGGCGGGCGCGGGCACGAACATCGCCGGCACCGGGGCCATCGCCGCCGGCACCAACGCCTTCGGCGGCCTGGTCTCGGAAGGGGTGCCGCAGGACCTGTCGGGCAACGACCTGCCCAACGCGCCGCATTGGACGATCTCGCTGGGGGCCCAGTACACCTGGAACTTCGGCGACTGGGACGCCACGCTGCGCGGCGACTACTATCACCAGACCAAGACGTTCGCGCGGATCTACAACTCCCAGCCGGACGCCATCAAAGCCTGGGACAACGTCAACCTGACGCTGACCGTCAACAACGCCGACATGGGCGTCGAACTGGCCGGCTTCATCAAGAACGCCACCAACGAGAAGGCGATCACCGACTTCTACCTGACAGACGACAGCTCCGGCCTGTTCCGGAACGTCTTCTACACCGAGCCGCGCACCTACGGCGTCTCGGTCACCAAGCGCTGGTAGAACCCGGCGCTCCCAGGGCGACCACTTTCGGGGCGGCGGAGCAATCCGCCGCCCTTTGTCTTGCGCGGGCGTCGCCGCCGGCCCCGACCTCGCCCAACGTCCGGTAGAACCGCGTTTCACGAGTCGGTATGGCGCGAGTTGCATTGCGGGGTTCGCCGAACCGTTATGCACTAAGAGATTGGCGAACCACGTTCACTTTCTCGTCTCACATTCGAAAATGCGGTCTTTTCGCCACAGTCGCGGAAAAGCCTCGTCGGGATCCCGCAACTTATCAGGCTTCAGTTGACCTCCCGCCGGCGGCGCTATGAGGGTCTGCGCCCTCGGTGCGCCTCCCCGCGCCCGTTCCGACAAACAGCCAACGACAGGGCCGCCGGCTCCCCCCGCGCGCGCCTTGGGAGGACCTCTATGTCTCGCAAAACCGCGCCCGCGCGGCGGCTGCTGGCCGCCGGCGCCTCGATCTTCGCCCTCTGCGCGTTCGCGCAGCCCGCGCTGGCCCAGGCCGGCGACGAAGGCGCCACCCTCGAGGAGCTGGTGGTCACCGCCGAAAAGCGCGAGCAGTCGCTGCAGGACGTGCCGGTGGCCGTCTCGGCCTTCACCTCCGAGCGCCGCGACACCGTCGGCATCGTCGGCATCCAGGACTTCGTGAACTTCACGCCGGGCATGAACTATTCCGGCACCGACCGCGTCAGCCTGCGCGGCGCCGGGCGCAACACTTTCTACATCGGCAACGACCCGGGCGTGGCGTCCTACTCGGACGGCTTCTACTCCGCCTCGTCGTCCGAGCTGTTCAAGACGCCGCTCTTCATCGAGCGCACCGAGATCCTTCGCGGCCCGCAGGGCACGCTGTACGGCCGCAACGCCATCGGCGGCGCGATCAACCAGGTCTCCAAGCGCCCCTCCAAGGAGTTCGGCGGCGAGATCCGCGCCAGCTACGGCAACTACGACCGCACCCGCATCGAGGCGGTCGTGTCGCTGCCGGTGGCCGACAACCTGCGCTTCAAGGTCGGCGGCAGCCAGGACCACCAGCGCGACGGCTTCATCAAGAACATCGGAACCGCCAACGACGGCGCCACGATCAAGCGCACCTATTTCGAGTTCCAGGTCGAGGCCGAACCCACCGAGAAGCTGTCGATCTTCGCGCGCTACAACCGCTCGAGCTGGGACGACACGCTGGGCGTCGGCGACCGCCTGAACAACCTGGTCACGCCCTACGACACGACCCGTTCGTTCGGCCTGATCGGCTCGCTCGTGCCCAACCCGCAGTTCGGCTACACGACCCCGAACCCGGGCGTGACGGATTCCTACGTCATGAACACCGACACCGACGGGTACGGCCAGCTCCGCGGCAACCACCTGCTGACGACGACGGTGAGCTACGACCTGGGCTTCGCCGAGCTGAAGTACATCGGCGGCTTCCAGCAGTACAACTACCAGACCGGTGGCGACTACGACGGCGTGAGCCGCGCGGGCTCGATCGCCATTCCCGGCATGGCGGTCCCCTACTTCCCGCAACTGACCACCGACTTCAACGAGCACAAGCGCTACTACTCGAACGAGATCAACCTGACCTCGAACGGCGACGGCCCGCTGCGCTGGATCCTCGGCCTCTACCAGTACGAGGAAGAGTACCGTCAGCGCATCCAGCTCGCTGCGCCGAACCAGGCGCAGCTCGCCCAGCCACTGACCCTGACGGGCGCGCTTGCGGCGGCGAACCCGCTGCGCAACTTCGCCGACACCCAGGCGACGCTGAACTCCAAGGCCTACGCCGTGTTCGGCCAGGCCACCTACGAGATCAACGACCAGTTCGCGGTGACGGCGGGCCTGCGCTACACCAAGGACAAGAAGGACGGGACCGAGCTCCAGCGGCTGATCATCCTGTCGCCGGCGATCGCGGCAGGCGCGGCGGCCTTCGACGTCTCGACCGACGTCGATCCGACGACGCCGGGCGTGCAGAACTTCCGCTCGCTGAAGAATAGCTGGGACGCCGTCACCGGCGTGCTGAACCTCGACTGGACGCCCGACGAAGACACCCTCGTCTATGGCAAGTACAGCCGCGGCTACAAGTCGGGCGGGTTCCTGCTGGGCACGCTCTCGGCGCAGCCGGAAGCCGACCAGGAACAAGTGGACGCCTTCGAACTGGGCCTGAAGAAGACCATCGCGCGCCGGCTGCAGGTGAACGCGGCCGCGTTCTACAACGACTACAAGGACCTGCAGCTCAACCTGTCGCAGTTGAACGCGACCGGCACGGCGGCGGCGAACAACTTCGTCAACGTCGACGCCGAGGCCTACGGCCTGGAACTGGAAGCCATCTGGCGTCCGATCGCCGCCCTCGACCTCTCGGCGAGCTACGGCTACCTGCACACCGAGATCACCAAGGGCTGCTGCTTCTACGATCCGGCGGACCCTGGCGCGCTCGACCCGAACGCGACGCCGTCCGGCGGCTCCGTGCTCTCCAACGGCGCCCGCCTGGTGTTCCAGACGCTGAAGGGCTCGCGAATCTATCAGTCGCCGAAGAACAAGCTGGCGGCCAACGCCAACTACACCTTCGACTTCGCGCCGGGCTCGCTGATCGTGTCGGCCACCTACACCTGGACGGACGAGACCTACTATCAGCCGTTCAAGAGCGCGGCGAACCGGGTGAAAGCCTACGACACGACCGACTTCCGGGCGCTGTGGGTGGACGGCGAGGACCGCTTCACGATCATCGGCTACGTGAAGAACGCCTTCGACCAGAAGGGCTTCACGTCGAACGGCTCGACCACGCCGACGGCGATCTTCGACAGCCCGAACCCGGGCACGACCTCGATCGTGCAGACCCGGACCGCGATCACCCGGGGCCTGATCCAGCCGCGCACCTACGGCGTGGAGCTGCAGTACCGCTTCTAACGCTCTGATCTGGCGCTGTACTTCCTCCTGTAAGCGCCGACTTCCAGGCGGCGAACCGTTTCGGTTCGCCGCCGTTCTTTTGCCCGAGCCACGCCACCGCTCCAGACGCGACCGGACGGCGCGCCCCGGGGGCCGCGGCGTGCCGACGCGAACGCGAATCCGCGTCCCGATCCCCGGATTTAACCTCTACGCAAGTGCTCGCGCGCAGAATGGGTATCCAAGGTTGCTTCGTACCCGGCGGTTCATGTCCCTCCCCGAGTTCTTCTCCGACCGCGTCACGGCCGAGATCCGTCAGCAGATGGAAGGCGTGATGGCGCTCACCGGGCAGCTCGCGCGCCAGCGCCTGACGCCCGACGGCGAGGCGTGCGTGGCAGGCGTGACCGAGGCCGCCGAGACGGTGCTGCGGGTGATGTCGGCGGGGCTCGATCTCAAGAGCGTACACAGCCGCGGCGTCAGCCTCGACCTCGAGCCCGTCCGTCTCCGGGAGGTGATGGACGAGTTGCAGGACCGCTGGCAGCCGCGCGCCGCGGCGGGCGGCGTGACCCTGCTGGTCGCCTACGACGGCGACCCCGATGCGGCGGCCATGACCGACCGCAGGCGCCTGCTGCAGGTCTTCGACGGCTTCATCGGCGAGGCCGTGGCGGCCCAGGCCCGCGGCGCCGTCGAGGCCACGCTGCGCGCCCACGCGGACGACGCCGGCGGCATCCGCCTCGAAGGCCGCGTGCGGGGCCCGCGCGACACCGGCTGGGACGACATGAACCTCGACGCGCGAATCATGAGCATCGAGGCGCGTCTCGGCCTGGAGGTGGCGCTGGGCGCGATGCTGGCCCGCAGCATCCTCGACGGCATGGAGGGCGAGCTGCGCAAGGAGGCCAACGCCGGCGCCTCCGACACCGTGGCCTTCGAAATCCGCCTGGCCCCCGTCGCCGAGCCGGTGGACCAGAGTCCGACCGAGGACGCCGGCCGCGCCGCGCACATCCTGGTCGTCGACGACAACGCCACCAACCGCATGGTCGCCCAGTCCCTGGTCGAGATGTTCGACTGCACCAGCGAGGCGGCCGAGGACGGCGAAGAGGCTGTCGAAGCCGCCCGCTCGGGCCGCTTCGACCTGATCCTCATGGACATCAAGATGCCGCGGATGGACGGCGTCGCCGCCACCCGCGCGATCCGCGCCCTCGGCGGCCCGATCGCCAAGACCCCGATCATCGCGCTCACCGCCAACGCCGATCCCGAGGACGCCGAGGGCTACCTCGCCGCCGGCATGAACGGCGTGGTGGAGAAGCCGATGAAGCCGGAGCACCTGCTGCAGGCGCTCCAGAACGCGCTCGCCCCGCCCGACGAGGCGGCGGCGGCCTGAGGCGCCTCAGTCTCCCGCCGCATCGCCAGCCTGTTCGTCGGCCAGGTTCAGTCCGTCCGCCAAGCGGTTTTGCGGCGCATCGGACGACGGCGCCGCAGCGTCGCGCCCGCGATGCCGAAGCCGGCGAGCATCAGGGCCCAGGCGGCGGGCTCGGGCACACCGCCGCCGTTCGAGCCGCCCGCGGTGAATCTGAAGTTGTCGTAGATCACCCCCTCCTCGTCGCTGGTCCCGTCCAGCGTCAGGCGGGTGAGTCCGGCGAGGTCCGAGAGGTCGATGCGGTTGGTCGCGAAGCCCCGCGTCAGCGCGATGCTTCGGGTCACGAGGCCGGCCGCCGTGACCGCCGAGATGCTGAGGACGCTGTCCCGGTCGTCGACCTGGAAGACATCGAAGCTCAGGCCCGCGGTGGGCGCCGTGAAATCGAGGGTGAGCGCGGCGCGGCAGGCGTTGGTGGCATGCGGGCAGAGGCCACGGTCCAGAAGGCCGTTGAACGTGAATACGCGAAGCCCCGACACGGACGAGAATGCGACGTCCGGATAGCTGAGCGGATTGGCGACTGGGTCCACGAAGCTGGCCGTCTGGTCGCTGAAGTCGATCAGCGTCTCGGCCGCCTGGGCCGAACCGGCCAGACAGGATACCGCGGCGACCGCCGCCATTGTCTGCGCGAGCGCGCGCCGCGCCAGGACCACCTTGAACATTCAACACACTCCCCCATCGCGACGCACTGTCGCCGGCCTTCTGGCCTAGTGCGGCGCAGCCGGACTGGGCCATAGTGCGAACGGACCATGTGGGGATGGCCGCTCGGGCGGCGCGCGAGTGCGGGGTGACGTCGTCGATGGCGGAGAGGGAGGCATTGCCCGAGGCGCTGCTCGACACCCTCTATCGCGTGGCCTCGGACCCCGACACCTGGGAGGAACTGGTCGACGCCCTGCCCGAGACGGCCCTGGACCCCCGCAGCCTGGACCGCGACCTGCAGCGAGGCATCGAGATCGCCCGGCGCGTCTCGTCGCGACCGGCCTCGCCGGCGCCGGCGCGCGCGACCCTGAGGCTGGACGCCCGCCTGGCGGTGCAGGCCCTGGGCGGACAGGCCGCCGACCTCATGGGCGCGATCGCCGTCGGGCGGCGCCTGCCGATGGCCGACGAGGACAGCGAGCATGCCCTAAGGCTGGCGATGGACCGCGCCGGCCGGACGGGGACGGCGGTGATCATGTTCCGCCTGGCCGGTATCGACGGCCCGCTGGTCGGCCGGCTGTCGGCGGAGCCGGCCGGCGTCATGCTGTCCTTCAGCCGCACGGAGACCGGCGACGCGGCCGACGCGCTCGGGCTCACCCCCGCGGAGGCCCGGCTCGTGGGCGCGCTCAGCGACGCGGACGGGCTGAAGGGAGCCGCCGACCAGCTCGGCGTCAGCGTGAACACCGCGCGCAACCAACTGGCGTCGATCTTCGAGAAGCTGGGCGTGCGCAGCCAGGCCGACCTCGCCCGGCTGGTGGGCGAGGTGGCGCGCCATGAGCGGCCGGCGCCGGGCGCCGACGCCGACCCGTGGCCCCGCCGTGAGACCATGATCCTGAGGGACGGCCGACGGCTGGCCTACCGCGTCTACGGTGACGGCTCGGCGGCGCGCAGCGTCATGACCTTCCATGACGGGCTGGGCAGTTCGCTCGTGCCGCTCGAAACCGGCCCTATCGCGCGGCAGGCCGGCCTGCGGGTGATCTCGGCCGAACGGCCGGGCTTCGGCGGCTCGGACCCGTTGCGCGACTACAGCCTGGAGACGGTCGCGGCCGACATGGAGGAACTCCGCGATCGCCTGGCGCTCGCCGAGCCGGCACTGGTGGGCCTGCTCGCCGGCGCCGCGCCGATGCTGGCGACCGCCGCGCGGTTCGGCGCGCGCGCCCGCAAGGCGGTGATCCTGTCGGGACGGCCGCCACGGGAGCCTCGCGACGCCGGCGGCAATCCCCTGCTGCGGTTCCGCGCCAGCATGGTGCGCCATCCCCGCCTGGCCCAGGCCGCCTTCGCGATCCTGGGGACCCGCATCTCGCCGAAGGCGGTCGAGCGCATGCTCCGGCGCGCCGGCAAGGGATCGCCCGGCGACCTGGCCCTGCTGGCCGAGCATCCGGAAATCGCCGCGTTCCTGAGCCGCTCCGCGCTGGAGGCGCTGGAGGGCGGCGGCAGCGGCCCGGCGGCCGAACTGGCGATCAGCGGCGCGGCCCCCTCCTTCCATCTGGCCGGCGTCTCGGCGCCGCTCGAGGTCTTCCACGGCGAGGAGGACGCGCTTTCGCCGCTGGGACTGTTGCAGGCCTATCTCGGCGACCGGCCCTACGCGCTCACCGTCTATCCCGGCATCGGCCAGCTCATGGCTCTCCGCCACTGGGGCGCGATCCTCGCCGGACTGTGAGGCCCGGCGGGCGGTTTCACCTGCAACTTTCTTGCGTCGTCCGGGCCTATTGCGCGGGTGTTCGCAATGACTTAGTCGGCGAGTTCCTGTTTTCGGGGGCGTTTATGTCCGAGGCGAAGAAGGCGGCCGCGCCGCCCTCACTGGAGGCCGTGCGCCAGCGCATCGATGCGCTGGACACCGAACTCCTGCGCCTCATCGACGAGCGCGCCTCGCTGGCGCGCGTGGTGGCCGACGCGAAGCGCGCGGCCGGCGACGGCGACAAGTTCGGCCTGCGTCCCGCGCGGGAGGCGGCGATCCTGCGCCGGCTGATCGGGTCGAAGCGGCAGGCGGCGAGCCCCGGGCTGATCGTGCGCATCTGGCGCGAGCTGATCGGCGACAGCCTGGCGAGCCAGGGGCCGTTCCACATCAGCGTCTGGGGCGGCAAGGATCCCGGCCGCACGGTCGAGCTGGCGCGGAGCCGGTTCGGCGCTGCGCCGCCGCTGGCGCAGGTGGGCAAGCCCGAAGACGCCGTGGCCGCCGCGAAGACCCTGGGCGGCGTCGCGGTCTGCGCGCTGACAGGCGACAGCGCCTGGTGGGGCCGGCTGCTGGCCGAGCCGAAGCTGAGGGTGTTCGCGACGCTGCCGTGCCTGGGCGCCTGGGGCCCGGTCTCGGCGCTGGCCGTGGCGGCGGTGGACGTGGAGCCCACGGGCGACGACGTCACGCTCTGGGTCACCGATGCCCCCGAGCCGGCCGCCACCGTCGAGGAGGCGCTGTCGAAGGACGGGGTCGCCGCGGAGCTGCTCGTCGAGGCGGGCGGGCTGAAGCTGTTCGGCCTGGCCGGGTTCTACCAGGCCGACGACGCGCGGCTGGCCCGCGCCCCCGGGCGCCTGTCCGGCGTAATTGGGGCTGCCCCCGGCCTGCTGGACGTGTAGAAGGGCAACTGGTTTCAATTGAAACGATCCGCCATGCCCGACTCCAGCGACATCCCCGCCGACCGCTCGCGCGCCCCGCGCCCCGTCCCGAAGCCCGGGATCATGGACATCCACGCCTATGTGCCCGGCAAGGCGCAGGCGGAGGGCGTGGCCGACCCGGTCAAGCTCTCGGCCAACGAGAACATCCTGGGCTCCAGCGAGAAGGCCCGCGAAGCCTACGCGAGCGCCGCGGGCCAGCTCCACGTCTATCCCGACAGCCGCGTCTCGATCGTGCGTGACGCCATCGCCGATCACTACCGGCTGGAGCCCGAACGGCTGATCTTCGGCTGCGGCTCGGACGAGGTGTTCCAGCTCCTGAACCAGACGTTCCTGGAGCCGGGCGACAACATGGTGCAGGGCGAGTACGCCTTTGCCGCCTTCGCCATCGGCGCGCGCGCCTGCCAGGCCGAGGTCCGCAGCGCGCCCGAACCCAACCATCGCATCGACGTCGACGAGCTGCTGAAATGCGTCGACGAGCGCACGCGGCTGGTGTTCCTCGCCAACCCCGGCAACCCGACCGGCACCTGGATCCCCTTCTCCGAGGTGCTGCGGCTGCACGCAGCCCTGCCGCCCAGCGTGGTGCTGGTGCTGGACGGCGCCTACTCCGAGTTCGCCACCGACCCGACCTTCCAGGACGGGCTCGACTTCGCGCGGACCGCCGAGAACGTGGTGGTGACCCACACCTTCTCGAAGCTGCACGGCCTGGCCGCGCTGCGGGTGGGCTGGGGCTATGCGCCGGCGGCGATCGCCGCGGCGGTCGACCGCATCCGCCTGCCCTTCAACATCTCGATCCCGGCGCAGTTGGCGGCCGTGGCGGCGATCAGGGACACCGAGTTCCAGGACCGCTCCATCGCCCACGTCGAGCAGTGGCGGCCGTGGCTGACCCAGCAGATCGGCGGGCTGGGGCTGGACGTCGTGGGCCCGTCGGCCACGAACTTCGTGCTGATCGGTTTCCCGAAGAGCGGCAAGACTGCCGCCGCGGCGGACGACTTCCTGAGCGCGCGGGGACTCCTGACTCGCCGCCTGCTGAACTACGGCATGCCCGACCACCTGCGCCTGACGATCGGCCTCGAAGCGCACAACCGCGCCGTCGTCGATGCGCTGGCCGACTTCATGAAGAGCTGAGGATGGTCACGCCGATCTACGCGAAGATGGCGGTGATCGGCTGCGGCCTGATCGGCTCGTCGCTGATCCACGCCGCGCGTGCGGCCGGCGCAGTGGGCGAGATCGCCGTCGCGGAGACGTCCGAGGCTGCGCGGTCGCGGATCGCCGCGCTGGGCCTGGGCGACAGCGTGACCGGCGATGCGGCCGAGGCGGCAAGGGACGCCGACCTCGTGGTCTTCGCCGTGCCGGTAATGTCGATGGCGGCGGCGGCCAGGGCGGCGGCGCCCGGCCTCAAGCCCGGCGCGACGGTCACCGACGTCGGCTCGGTGAAGGCCCACGTGGCCGAGGCGCTGAGCGCGAACTGCCCCGAGGGCGTCTTCGTGATCCCCGGCCACCCCATCGCCGGCACCGAGCAGTCGGGGCCGGACGCAGGCTTCGCCGAGCTGTTCCAGAACCGCTGGACCATCCTGACGCCCGACGAGCGGACCGACGCGCCCTACCGCGAGGCGGTCGATCGGCTGGCGGCGTTCTGGACGGCGATCGGCGCCCGGGTCGAGGAGATGGACGCCCGGCACCACGACCTGGTGCTGGCCATCACCAGCCACCTGCCCCACCTGATCGCCTACAACATCGTCGGCACCGCCCACGACCTGGAGGGCGTCGCCGAGGCCGAGGTGATGAAGTACTCCGCCGGCGGCTTCCGCGACTTCACACGGATCGCGGCGTCCGATCCCACGATGTGGCGCGACGTGTTCCTGACCAACAAGGACGCGGTGCTGGAGGTGCTGGGCCGGTTCACCGAGGACCTGCAGGCGCTCAGCCGCGCGATCCGCTGGGGCGAAGGCGACAAGCTGTTCGACCTCTTCTCGAAGACGCGCGAGATCCGCCGCGGCATCGTGGCCATGGGCCAGGAGAGCGCCGAACCGAATTTCGGCCGCGACCGCGGCAAGCACTGATCCGCCACAATCGCGAAATACCCCCGCAATCTGGCGCGCGCCCCCTCGCGGCGCGACACAACACGGGGAGTTCCCACATGCGCACCATCGTCTTCGCGGCCGCGGCCGCCGCCCTGCTCGCCTCGGCCGGCGCGGCCTTCGCCCAGATGCCGGCCCCGGCCGACCTGATCAAGAACTGGGACAAGGACGGCGACGGCGCGGTCAGCAAGGAAGAATGGACGGCCGCGGGCCGCCAGGCCGAACGCTTCGACCTGATCGACGCGAACAAGGACGGCAAGATCACGGCCGCCGAACTGGAGGCCGCGATGGCCGCCATGCGGCAGCGCCAGGGCGGCTGATCCGCGGAAGATCGGAGGCCGGCCTTGACCGGCCTCTTTTCTGCGCCGATATTCACCCTTATGGGTGAATATCATGGATGAGACGCTGGTAGCGCTCGCCGACCCGACGCGGCGGGCGATTCTGGCGCGGTTGGCGGCCGAGGGCGAGGCGCGCGTGACCGACGTCGCCAGGCCGTTCGCGATCTCGCTGAACTCGGTTTCGAAGCACATCCGGATGCTGGAGCGGGCCGCCCTCGTGCGCCGCCGCGTCGAGGGCCGGACGCACTACCTGACCTTGAACCCCGCCCCGCTCGATGCGGCGGCCGAATGGATCGACGCGCAGCGCCGGCTGTGGAGCTGGCGGCTGGGCGAACTGGAGAAGGCGCTGGATCATGGGTGAGTTCACGGTGACCCGGCGGCTGCGCCATCCGGCCGAGCGCGTCTTCGACGCCTGGCTGGATCCGAAGCTGGCGGCGAAGTTCCTGTTCGCGACGCCGACCGGGCAGATGATCCTGGCCGAGACGGACCCGCGGGTCGGCGGGACCTTCACCTTCGTCGACCGCCGCCCCGATACGGGCGACGTGCTGCACACGGGCGAGTACCTGGAGATCGACCGGCCGCGGCGGCTGGTCTTCACCTTCGCCGTCCCGGCGCACAATCCGAACGCCACGCGGGTCGAGGTCGAGATCGCGCCGACGGCCGACGGCTGCGAGGTGCGCCTGACCCAACGCGACACACCGG
Organism: Phenylobacterium sp.; assembly: GCF_016793285.1. Classification (GTDB taxonomy): domain Bacteria; phylum Pseudomonadota; class Alphaproteobacteria; order Caulobacterales; family Caulobacteraceae; genus Phenylobacterium. The sequence continues at coordinate 1,258 of NZ_JAEUMO010000177.1, read as the reverse complement.
ACGAGTGGGTCGAGCCGTCGACCAAGGGCTGGACGATGATCCTGGAAGCCCTGGACGCGGCGCTCGGCGCTTGACGCCCTCCCCGGCGCGCGATGGCATCCGGCGCGGGGGGACGCGTGATCGTCGGATTGATCATTCTGGTGCTCGCCTTCGGGGCCATGGCCGTCGTGGGCCTGGAGCTGTGGGTGGCGGTCCGGGACGAGCCGCACTCCTTCTTCAAGGCGTGGATCGCGTGGACGCCGCTGGCGATGGCGGGCCTGGCCGCCCTGATGGCGGGCGCGGGGCGGGAGGCGGCGATCTGGACCGGCCTCATCGGCGGGCCGCTCGCCTACCCGATCTGGCGTGTCAGCCACTACCTCCGCTACGAGATGGGGCCAGACCCGGCGGAGGAAGACGCGAAGGAGAAGGCGCGGATTAAGTACCGCGCCACGGACTTCGGTAGCGGCCGGCCCGGCCACGAAGCACCGGCCGCGGCGCCGCTGCGGTTCCGGCCGGGCGAACTTGCCGTGATCGGGTTTGCGTTCGCCATGGCGGCGGTGGCGTACGGGGCGCTCTACGCGGGCGGGGCCTTCGCGCCGCCGCCGACGCCGCGCGAACTGGTGACGGCCACGCTTGAGCAGCGCGGCTACGTTGCGCCGCGCGTGTCGCGCGTTGCGAGGGGCGGCGCCGAAGCCTGCGCGGGCACGACCTACTACTGGACCGCGGCCGGCGCCGAGGGCGGCGCCTGCGGCCGCGAGGGCGACGACTATGTCACGGTGTGGGTCGAGCGGACCTGGACGCGACCGGGCGCGCTCTCACCCGCCGCGGTCACCCCGAAGCAAGCCCCTTGAGCGTTAGCTCGCTCGCTTCCCGGCGAAATCGGGAGAGGAGCGATCAAGGCGTCGGTGCGGGCAGGAACTCCGCGACCTCCTCGATGGCCTCGACGAGGGTGACGCGCTTCAGCTCCACGCCGTCCGGCAAGCCGCTGAAGAGGCGGGTCGGGCTGGAGGCGTCGAGCATGACGAAGACGCCCTTGTCGTCGGCGCGGCGGATGAGGCGGCCGAAGGCCTGGGCGATGCGGGCTCTCGCGATGGCGTCGTCGTAGGTTTTGTTGCCGAACCTCGCCCGGCGCGACTTGTGCAGGATGTCGGGGCGCGGCCAGGGGATGCGGTCGAAGACCAGCAGGCGGAGCGAGCGGCCGGGGACGTCGACGCCGTCGCGCACGGCGTCGGTGCCCAGCAGGCAGGCGTCCTCCTCGGCGCGGAAGATGTCGACCAGG
>NZ_JAEUMO010000122.1 GCF_016793285.1 Phenylobacterium sp. | reverse complement strand
ACCGGCTGAGCTATGGCGGCCCGTCTCCGGGACGCGGGCTTTTACGCGAATGGTCTCGATTTGCAAAGCGCCCCGCGCCCGCGCGGGCCTTCCGGCCGTCAGCCCGCCAGCCGCGGGAGCACCCAGGCCACGGCCGCCCCGGCGGCCACGCACGCGGCGGACAGCGCGACCATGATCCAGAACGTCGCGCCCATCAGCGGCCGGGGCCGATCGTCGTCGGGGTCGCCGGGCGGCTCGCGCATCGCGAGGCTCAGGGCCGCCGGTCGATCAGGTTCAGCAGCGCCGCCTCCAGGGGGAACGGCGGGAAGGCCTTGCCCACCATCGGCGTCCGCGCCAGGGGCTTGACGACCGCCTTCGAGAGCCCCAGCGCCCGCAGGTGCGGCGCGGGATGGGCCTTCAGCACCTTGGCCAGCACCTGCGCCGCGCGCGGGCTGTGCAACAGGACCGCGTCGCTCTTCGCGAGCGCCTCGACGTCGACCGCGTCCAGGTCCACCGCCGCCGTCTCGTAGAGGATCAGCCGCCGCGCCTCGACGCCGTGTTTCTCCAGGGCCCCCGCCAGGTCGCCCGCCGGCTCGGCCGCGCCGGGGTGCAGCACCGCGCCGCGCAGCTCGCCGCGGCGCACCGCGATGCCTTCCGCCAGCGCCTCGACGTCGCCGTCCGCCGACAGCACCGACCTGAAGCCCGCGCTCCGCGCCGCCTGCGCCGTGGCCGCGCCGACGGCGAAGACCTTCAGCGCCCGCTCGCCGCTCGCGTCGGCGAAGGCGCGCACGCCGTTCGCGCTGGTGAAGGCCAGGGCGGCCACGCCGCGCAGGTCGACGGCGACGTCCGGCAGGACCTTCACGGCCAGGAGCGGCGCCACCAGGGGATCGTGGCCCAGCGCCCGGACGCGCTCGGCCGTGACCTCTGCGCCCGGCTGGGCGCGGGTGATCCAGATCCTCTGCCTGCGGCCCGCCATGAGGAGCCTGTTATCCGACCCGCGGAGCTTGCGGAACGGGGAATTGCGACTCCGCGCCGCGTCGGCGGCGGATCAGAGCAGGATGGCGTCGCCGGCCTCGTCCTTCACCGCGGCGCCCAGCGAGAGGCCGAGGTCGCGCGCCGAGGCCAGCGGGTCGGCGAGCTGCGAGATCTCGGTCGCGCCCGTGCGCCGGAACTTCAGCCTGCCGTCCGGCGACAGCGCCTCGACGATCAGGTTCAGCGCGCCGGCGTCCAGCCAGGCGTGCGCCGCCACCGGGGTCTTGCACGACCCCTCCAGGGCCATGAGCGCGCCCCGCTCGGCGGCCACGCACAGCGTCGTCGTCTCGCAGACCAGGCCCGCGACCCACGGCTGGTCGCGGTCGGCCTCGCGGGTCTCCACGGCGAGGGCGCCCTGGCCGGGCGCCGGCGGGACCGCCTTCGGGTCGATGAGGCTCCTCACCCGGTCGCCGAGTCCCAGGCGGCGCAGGCCGGCATAGGCGAGCAGGATCGCGTCGGCCTCGCCCGCCGCCAGCTTCGCCAGCCGCGTATCGACGTTGCCGCGCAGCATCTGCACGTCCAGGTCCGGGCGGCGGTTCAGCGACTGCGCCTGGCGCCGGAGGCTCGCCGTCCCCAGGCGCGCGCCCTGCGGCAGGTCCTCCAGCCGCTCGGCGCCGGGGCTCAGGAAGGCGTCGCGCGGATCCTCGCGCTCGGGCACGGCGGCGATGCACAGGCCCGGCGGCAGCAGCGCCGGCATGTCCTTCATCGAGTGGATCGCGCAGTCGATCCGCCCCTCGATCATCGCCTCCTCGATCTCCTTGGTGAACAGCCCCTTGCCGCCGATCTCCAGCAGGCGGCGGTCCTGCACCCGGTCGCCCGTGGTGGTGATGACGATCAGCGGCGCGACCGCCTCGACCTCGGCGGCGTTCGTCGGGTCGGCGCCCAGCAGGGCCGCGATGCGCCGCTGCATGTGACCGGCCTGGGCGAGGCTGAGCTTCGAGCCGCGGGCGCCGATCCTGACGGGCTTCGATGGGGCGACAGGTTGCGTGGCCACGGGCGGCGGTCTACCTCGGAAACGAAATCTGACCCGGGCTGCTACAGGAGCGGCCCGCCCCCGGCAACCGGATGACCCCGCCCGAAACCGTCCCCCAGCTTGTCCTGGGCCTCGAAACGAGCTGCGACGAGACCGCCGCGGCGGTCGTGCGCCGCCATGCCGACGGCCGGGCCGAGGTGCTGAGCTCGATCGTCGGCAGCCAGATCGCCCAGCACGCGCCCTTCGGCGGCGTCGTCCCCGAGATCGCCGCCCGCGCGCATGTGGAGTCCATCGAGGCCATCGCCGAGGCGGCGCTCAAGGAGGCCGGCGTCGGCTACGGCGGGCTTTCCGGCGTGGCGGCCACCGCCGGCCCGGGCCTGGTCGGCGGCGTCATGGTGGGGCTGTCGTTCGGCAAGGCCGTGGCGCTGGCCCGCGGCCTGCCGCTGGTCGCCGTGAACCACCTCGAAGGCCACGCGATCTCGGCCCGCCTGGGCGCCGACCTGCCCTATCCGTTCCTGCTGCTGCTGGTCTCGGGCGGGCATTGCCAGCTCCTCGCCGTCGACGGCGTCGGCGCGTGCCGCCGCCTCGGCTCCACCATCGACGACGCCGCGGGCGAGGCGTTCGACAAGATCGCCAAGGCCATGGGGCTGCCCTATCCGGGCGGGCCGGCGCTTGAGAAGCTGGCCGAGGGCGGCGACCCCGCGGCCTTCGATCTGCCGCGCATGCTGCTGGGCCGCAAGGACTGCGACTTCTCGTTCTCGGGCCTCAAGACCGCCGCCGCGCGCCTCGCCGAGGGCGTGACCACCGACGTCCGGCGCCGCGACCTCGCCGCCGCCGTCCAAGCCGCCATCGCCGGCCAACTGGCCGAGAAGTCGGACCGCGCCATGAAGGCCTACGCCCGCGACCACGGGGACCGGGGCCTGCGCTTCGTGGTCGCCGGCGGCGTCGCGGCCAACCGCACCGTCCGCGCCGTCCTCGAGCAGGCCGCCCGGCGGAACGGCTTCAGCTTCGCCGCGCCGCCGCTCGCCTACTGCACCGACAACGCCGCCATGATCGCGCTCGCCGGCGCCGAGCGGCTGGCCGCAGGCCTGCGCGACCCGCTGGACGCCGTCGCCCGTCCGCGCTGGCCGCTGGACGAGGCCGCGGCGGCGGCGAATCCCACCCACAAGGCCGGGCGCAAGGGCGCGAAAGCATGAGCGGGATGCTGAACAGGGCGGCCGTCATCGGCGGCGGCGCCTGGGGCACGGCCCTGGCCCAGGTCTGCGCCCGGGCCGGTCGCGAGGTCGTGCTCTGGGCCCGCGAGCCCGAGGTGGTCGAGGCGGTCAACACGCGCCACGAGAACAGCACCTTCCTGCCCGGCGTCCCGCTCGACCCGCTCATGCGCGCGACCGGGGAGATGGCCGATCTCGCCGACGCCGACTTCGTCCTTTCGGTGGCCCCGGCGCAACACACCCGCGCCGCGCTGGCGGCCTTCGGGGCCCATGCCCGCGCCGGCCTGCCGATCGTGCTCTGCTCCAAGGGCGTCGAGCAGGGCTCGCTCAAGCTGATGAGCGAGGTGCTGGCCGAGGCGGTCCCGCAGGCCGTCGCCGCGGTCCTGTCGGGCCCGAGCTTCGCCGGCGAGGTCGCCCGCGGCCTGCCCACCGCCGTGACCCTGGCCTGCGAGGGCGACGCGCTGGGCTGGCAGCTCGCCGAGGCCATCGCGACGCCGACCTTCCGGCCCTACCTCGCCGGCGACCTCGTCGGCGCCGAGGCTGGCGGGGCGGTGAAGAACGTGCTGGCCATCGCCTGCGGCATCTCCGAGGGCCGCGGTCTCGGCAGGTCGGCACACGCCTCGCTGATCACCCGCGGCTTCTCCGAGCTCGCGCGCCTGGCGCTGGCGCTCGGCGGCCAGGCCGAGACGGTCGCCGGCCTCTGCGGCCTGGGCGACCTGGTGCTCACCTGTTCCAGCCCGCAGTCGCGCAACATGAGCGTCGGCCTGGCGCTCGGCGGCGGCCAGACGCTGGAAGAGGCGCTGGCCGGCAAGCTGTCGGTGGCCGAAGGCGTCGCCTCCGCCCCCGCCGTCCGCGACCTGGCCCGCAGGCTCGGCGTCGAGACCCCCATCTGCGAGGCCGTCGCCGCCATCCTGGCCGGCGAGGTCGGCGTCGACGACGCCATCCGCGGCCTGCTCTCCCGACCGCTCCGAGAGGAATCCTGAATGCCGACCTTCGTGCTCTACTGCGTCGACAAGCCGAATGCGCTCGACCTGCGCCTGGCCAACCGCGAGGCGCACCTGGCCTATGTCCGCAGCAAGGCCGACGTCGTGAAGCTGGGCGGGCCGATGACCGACGACGCGGGCGACATGGCCGGCTCGCTGCTGATCCTCGACGTGGCCGACCGCGCCGCGGCCGAAGCGTTCACGGCGGCCGATCCCTACAGCCTCGCCGGCCTCTTCGAACGCGTCGAGATCCGGCCCATCCGGATCACCCTTGGCAAGCCCTGAGCCCGCGAACCCGGCGCGGCCGGCCGCCGGCCTGCGCCTCTGCGCGCTGGGCGAGATCGCCGACCCCGGCGGCAGGTCGTTCCGCTTCCGCGAGGGCGACAAGCTGTTCGCCGGCTTCGTGCTGCGCGCCGGCGACGCGGCGCAGGGCTTCGTCGACAGTTGCCCGCACGCCGGCTGGCCCTTGGCGCCGATGGACGACCGCTACCTGACCCGCGACCGGCGCCACATCCTCTGCGCCGGGCACGGCGCCCTCTTCACCCTCGACGGCCGCTGCGTCGCGGGCCCCTGCGAAGGCGAGCATCTGCGGCCCTGGCCGGTGGAAGTGCGCGACGGCGAGGTCTTCACCGCCTGACGTCCTTCCCCATCATGAGGACGGCGCGCGCTCGCTCCCGAAATCGGCGACGTCCTCCAGAAGCGACGCCGCGGCCAGCTTCACCAGTTCGCCGCCCTTCTCCGGCGTGGCCAGGCCGGGGTCGCTGCCCATCCGCCCGTCGGCATAGCGTGCGCGGAAGTCGGCCGCCTCGCGGATCGGGCCGGTCGGCGCGACCTGCGGGGCGTAGTTGGCGCTCTTGATGCTGTCCGGATAGCCCCATTGGGTGACCGCGATCTCCGACGGCGTCGCGTGGCTCCCGTGGCCCACGGGGAACTGGCGGTTGGCGAGCGCGGTCACGCCCTTCAGGTCCCACCAGTTCCTGAGCTTGCAGGCGAAGCCGCGGCGGCGTCCGGCATAGCTCGCCTCGGCGTAGAGTTCGGAGAACGCCGCCTCGATGGTGGCGACGTTCCCGCCGTGGCCGTTCAGGAAGTAGAGCTTCTCGAACCCGGCGTGGTTCAGGCTGCGGCACCAGTCGCCGATCGCCAGCATGAAGGTGGAGGGGCGCAGCGCGATGGTGCCCGGGAAGTCCAGGTGGTGCTGCGCCATGCCGATGTTGAAGGTCGGCGCCACGATGATGTCGCCGCCCTTCTCCGCCTCGTGGGCGATGATCTCGGGACAGAGCCAGTCGGTGCCCAGGAGGCCGGTCGGCCCGTGCTGCTCGTTCGATCCGATCGGGATGACCACGGTCTTCGAGCGCGCGAGGAACCCTTCGACCTCGGCCCAGGTGGACAGGTGAAGCAGCATCGGGAGGATCCTTCGGGTCTTCAGCCCGCGAGCGCAGGCGTTCGGCATGTTACCACGCAGCGGGCCGGGCTAGCGCGACGCCACTTCGATCTCGACGTCCATCGCCTTCATGCCCACGAGGCGCCAGTCGCGCTTCTCGCGGGCGAAGGTGAGCAGGCAGTCGCCCGCCTTGCCGCGCACGCAGGCCCGGCGGCCGTCGACCTCGCGCATCAGCTTCGCCACCTGGGCCGGCGTCGGCGGCGCGGTCAGCGTCTCGCCCGTGCCGGCGTGGACCACGCGGATGGCGGCGGGGCTGATCATGCGGTCCAGCGCGAACTCGGACGGCCCGCCCTCGACGTCGAGCACCGAGCCGCGCGCCACGTCGGCGATCTGGCGGCGCACGTCGTCGCGCACGGCGGCGCGGTCGATCTCGGCCTCGAAGGCGACCCGGTCGCCCTTCAGCGCGGCGGCCAGCAGGCGGCTGGCGCTCTCGGCGGCGCCCTGCGGCGCGGCGCCGCCGCAGCCCGTCAGGCCCAGGGCGACAACGAGGACGGCGAGCTTCCGAATCATCCGCCGGAGCCTCTGCGGCCCGGCGAGTCGCTTCAAGAGTGATCGGCGTCGCGGTTGCGCGCCCTACGTCACTTTGGATACTGCGATCCCAGCGTCCCTGCGGAGGTTTCCAGCGTGTCCGACGGCGAGGTTTTCCCGGTCCCCGAGGATTGGGCCAAGAACGCGATCCTGAACGCCCCGGCCTACGCGGCCGCGGTGAAGCGCGTGGCGGGGGATCCGGACGGCTGGTGGCGCGACCTCGGCCGGCGCCTGGACTGGATGACCCCGTTCACCGTCGTCAAGGACGTGTCCTTCGACCGGTCGGACTTCCACATCCGCTGGTACGCCGACGGCGTCCTGAACGTCAGCGCCAACTGCCTCGACCGCCACCTCGCCGAGCGCGGCGACCAGGTCGCCATCATCTGGGAGAGCGACGACGGCAAGAGCCATGACGCGCTGACCTACAGGCAGCTCCACGCCGAGGTCTGCCGCTGGGCCAACGTGCTGAAGCAGAAGGGCGTCAGGAAGGGCGACCGCGTGACCATCTACCTGCCGATGATCCCGGCGGCGGCGGCCTCGATGCTGGCCTGCTCGCGGATCGGCGCCATCCATTCGGTGGTGTTCGGCGGCTTCTCGCCCGACAGCCTCTCGGGCCGCATCCAGGACTGCGACAGCAAGATCGTCATCACCGCCGACGAGGGCCTGCGCGGCGGCCGCATCGTGCCGCTGAAGCTCAACGTCGACGAGGCGCTGGAGTCCTGCCCGGGCGTCACCGACGTCATCGTGGTCCGGCGCACCGGCGGCGACGTGCCGATGACCGCGGGCCGCGACGCCTACTTCTCGGACCTCAAGAAGACCGTCGACACCGCGTGCGAGCCCGAGCCGATGGGCGCCGAGGATCCACTCTTCATCCTCTACACCTCGGGCTCGACGGGCAAGCCGAAGGGGGTGCTGCACACCACCGGCGGCTACCTCGCCTGGGCGTCGTGGACGCACGAGGTGGTCTTCGACTACCGCCCCGGCCAGGTCTTCTGGTGTACCGCCGACGTGGGCTGGGTGACCGGCCACAGCTACGTCGTCTACGGCCCGCTCGCCAACGGCGCGACCAGCCTGATGTTCGAGGGCGTGCCGAACTATCCGGACAACTCGCGCTTCTGGGAGGTCTGCCACAAGCACAAGGTGGAGATCTTCTACACCGCCCCCACCGCATTGCGCGCCCTCATGCGCGAGGGCGACGCGCCGGTGAAGAAGTGGCCGCGCGACACCATCCGCCTCCTGGGCACCGTCGGCGAGCCGATCAACCCGGAAGCCTGGCTCTGGTATCACCGCGTCGTGGGCGAGGGCCGCTGCCCGATCGTCGACACCTGGTGGCAGACCGAGACCGGCGCCTGCCTGATGACCCCGCTGCCGGGGGCGCACGCCCTGAAGCCGGGGTCCTGCGCCCAGCCGCTGCCGGGCGTCCATCCGCAGCTCGTCGACGCCGAGGGCGGCGTGCTGGAGGGCGCGATCAGCGGCAACCTCTGCCTCACCGATAGCTGGCCCGGCCAGATGCGCACCGTCTACGGCGACCACCAGCGCTTCATCGAGACCTACTTCTCCACCTATCCCGGCAAGTACTTCACCGGCGACGGCGCGCGCCGCGACGCGGACGGCTACTACTGGATCACCGGCCGCGTGGACGACGTCATCAACGTGTCCGGCCACCGCCTGGGCACCGCCGAGATCGAGAGCGCCCTGGTCAGCCACCCGGCCGTCGCCGAAGCCGCCGTCGTCGGCTACCCGCACGACATCAAGGGCCAGGGCATCTACTGCTACGTGACGCTGAAGGTGGGCGTGGAGCCGACCGAGGCGCTGATGGCCGACCTGCGCGGCCACGTCCGCCACGAGATCGGTCCGTTCGCCGCGCCCGACGTGATCCAGTTCGCGCCGGGCCTGCCCAAGACCCGCTCGGGCAAGATCATGCGCCGCATCCTGCGCAAGATCGCCGAGGACGACCTCTCCAACCTCGGCGACACCTCGACCCTGGCCGAGCCCGCCGTGGTCGACGACCTCGTGAAGAACCGCGCCGGCCGCAGCGACGACGAAGCCCACGTCGGCGGCCAGCGGCTGTCGTGCCACGAGCTGCAGGCCGTGCTCGCCGGACACCATGCCGTGCAGGAGGCGGCCGTCGTCACCGCGCCCGGCAAGGGCGGCGACGTGCTCTGGGCGTTCGTCACGCCCGACCCCGACATCATGGCCACCGACGTGCTCGCCGCCGACCTGAAGGGCTATCTGCGCCGTGAGAAGGGCGAAAACGCCGTGCCCGGGCAGGTGATCTTCGGCCCGCTGCCGAAGACCGCCGCCGGCGAGGTGGTGCGGCCGGTCCTGGTGCGGATCGCCCGCACCGGCGACGCCGGCGACGTCTCGGGGCTCGCCGACCCCGCCGTCGCCGCGCACCTCGCCAGGCTACGGGCCGACGTCCCGGCCTGATGGAGCCCGGGCTTCCGTCTGCGCTGAAGGCCGGCATCGACCGCGAACTCGAGGGCCGCCGCCGCGCGGACCTGGCGGCGCGCACCGCCGCGACCACCGCCGCCTACCGCGCGGGCCGCACCTCCGCGGCGGCGATCCGCAGCGAAGACGACGCGCTGGCCTACGCACTGGCGCGCCTGCCCGCGACCTACGCGGCGGCCGCCACGGTGTTCGCCGAGGCGCGGCGCACCGCGCCCGGCTTCGCGCCCGCCACCCTGCTGGACGCCGGCTCGGGCCCCGGCGGCGGAAGCTGGGCGGCGAAGGCCGCCTGGCCGTCGCTGGAGCGGATCGCCTGGCTCGACGCCAGCGCGCCGTTCCTGGCGCTCGCCGGCCGCCTGGCCGGGGGCGCCCTCGACGCGACCCCGACCCGCGGAGACCTCACCGCCGGCGGCTTCCCGCACGCCGACCTCGTCCTCGCCAGCTACGCCCTGGCCGAGATCGCGCCGGACCGGCAGCAGGCGCTGGTCCTCGACCTCTGGGCCGCCGCCGACGGCGTCCTCGCCCTCGTCGAGCCCGGCACGCCCGCCGGCAGCGCCCGCATCCTCGCCGCCCGCGACGTCCTGATCGGCGCGGGCGCGGCGATCCTCGCGCCCTGCCCGCACCACGCCCCCTGCCCGCTGGCCGCGCCCGCCGGCCGCCGCCCGGGCGTCCCGGGCTGGTGCCACTTCGCGGTCCGCCTCCCGCGCTCCCGCGACCACCGCCTCGCCAAGGGCGCCGACGCCCCCTTCGAGGACGAGAAGTTCGCCTACCTGCTGGCCGCCCGCCCCGATGTCGCCGCGCGGCCCCGCTCGGCCCGCGTTCTGGCCCGGCCGCGCGCCGGCAAGCCCGGCATCGACCTCGAGCTCTGCACCGGGACCGGCGCGCTGGACCACCGCCACGTCCCCCGCCGCGACAGGCCCGCCCACGCCGCGGCCCGCCGCCTGAACTGGGGCGACGCGCTCTGATCGCCCCCGGGGCCGCGGGGCCCGGTGCGTCGCCGCCTACATCAGGCCGTCGAAGGCGCGCGCGGAGGACCGGATCTTCCGGCGGTTGATGTCGTAGACGGCGCGCAGGAGCCGCGCCTTGGCCCGCCGATAGCCGGGGCTCCGGCCGTCCAGGCTCACGTAGCGGACCTGCGCGCGGCGTGCGTCCAGGCCGGTCAGGCGCAGGTTGGGGAACGCCGAGGGGTCCGCCGTCACCGCCTCGTGGATCGGCGTTTCGGCGGGGATCGAGAACTCGTTGCAGCGCACCCGGTCGAGGTGGTCGGCGTGGCGCTCGAGGAACTCGGCGGACAGGTCGAGATCCTCGGCCGTCTCGCCGGGATAGCCCTTGAACATGGTGCAGCGGATGCTCAGGCCGGCCTCGTGGGCGGTGCGGATGAACTCGGCGTTGCCCTCTACGGAGCTGCCCTTCTTCATCGCGTCCAGCATGGCCTGGCTGCCGCTCTCGAGGCCGAAGCTGATCCGGCGCATGCCGGAGGCGACGGCGTCGCGAAGCTCGCGACGGCTGAGGCCGTTGTCCGCCCGGTCGTCGACGTGAACGGTCCCGATCCACTCGGCGCCGGGCACGCTGCGCTGCATGCCCTCCACGATGCTCCGCAGCAGGTGGGGGTTGGAGTTGAGCTTCAGGTCGAGGAACAGGAACTTGTTGGTCCCCTGCCGGCGGGCCTGCTCGCGGATCTCGTGCAGCACGTTGTCGGCGCTGCGGCTGCGGAAGCTCCGCCCGCTGACCGAGATGACGTCGCTGCAAAAGCTGCATTTGGCCCACTGGCAGCCGCGGCTGGCCATGATCGGAACGATGCGGACGCGATAGCGGTCCCAGGGGAAGTCGCTGAAGTCGGGGATCGGCGCCGCATCCAGCCGCCGCAGCGGCGGCGCGGGGCCCGAGCGCCGGCCGTCCGGCAGCATCACGCCCGAGAATGCGGTCAGGTCTCCGCCGGCGCACGCCGTCGCCACGATCCGCGGCGCCGACAGGTCGGCCTCGGCGCCGATGATCGCCGTCAGGCCGGGGATCGCGCGCCACGCCTCGGCCGCGCTGTCCAGGTTGAACATCGGGCCGCCCAGCAGCATCGGGACGCCGTGCCGCTCGGCCAGCCTGCCGATCTCGGTGACGGACGCGAAGTGCTGCATGTAGGCCGAGAGCAGCACCACGTCGGGCCTGCCCCTCAGCTCGCGCTCGGTCTCCGCCAGGACGCGCGGATGCGGCCGGTCCAGCCACCAGCGGCGCAGGCCGCGGATGGCGTCGCGGGTTTCACGGAAGGGCGCCCAGGTCGACAGGTGGATGCGGCGCCGGATGTGGTCGAGGTAGGTTTCCGCGTGTTCCCGCTCGGCCGCCGGCACGTCGTGCGCGAGCGGCGAGAGCACCCGCACCGCATGGCCGGCGTTGCGCAGCGCCGCCACGAGGATGCCGATCGCCAGCGTCGGGAAGGTCGAGAAATTGTTCAGGTCGACGATGAGGATGCGCTTCTGACGCGGGTCGGCCGCCGCCGCTGGCGTCGAGCCCTCGAAACTACGCGCCGGCTTCACAGACGTCCCCCGAACGTCGCGCCCCACTACGGCGCCCCTGCCGAGGTCAGTGAAGGTCCATCGGCCGCCCCCGTCAACACCCTGTCGGCGAACGCAGCCAGCCCTCGCGCGCAGGGCGAGCGCCCGGTCCGCATGCCCTGTATCGCACGGCAGCTCGGCGCCCGAGCGCGAGGGCGGCGCCTTGCGGCGCACGCCCGGGCAAGTGACAAGGCGCGTTGGAGCCGGAGCTCTCATTGCCGAGGGATCGCGACGCAGCGTGAGCGGACAGGGAGCCCAGACAGGGTCGGCGGCGATGGGCGCCGCCGCAGGCGGAGAGTCCCGTCCCATCTTCATCGTGGGACCTTCGCGCTCTGGCACCGAGCTTCTGCGGTCCGTCCTGAATCGGCATCCTGAGATATGGATCGCGCACGAGACGCACTACTTCGACGATCTTCGTCCCCGCCTGCGGCGACCGGCCGAACCGGCATCGTCTGAGGACGCAGTCCGCATCGCTCGCTACTTCGAAGCCCTGAGGCGGCGCGCCTATGGCCTTGGCGCGCCGGACGACGCCCCGGTTGCGAGCGTCGCTGAAACCGACCCCGATACGGCCTTCGCCGACTACTGCCGCGAGCAAGCGAACGCTCGCGGCCGGCGACGGTGGGGCGAAAAGACCCCGCGCCACGTCTTCCGCATCGACGAGATTCTCTCGGCGTTTCCGAACGCGCGGATCCTCGCCATGGCCCGGGACCCGCGGGCCGTCGTGGCGTCCTATCGCGACTGGCAAAATCGGTGGATCGATCGCAAGCAGGCTGACGTCGGGCTCGCGCAAGCCCTCGACCGCGAGCACACGCGTGTACGGCGCTCCTACGACCTGACCCTTGCCACGCTCCTCTGGCGCGCCGCGACGGCCGTGGCGGGCCGCGCGGCCCAGGCGCGTCCGGAATCGGTTCGGGTCGTCCGCTTCGAGGACTTGCTCAGCAATCCCGAAGGCGCCGTGCGCGGGATCGTGGACTGGTTGGGCGTCGACTACCACGGCGATCTTCTCGACGTTCACGTGGTCAACAGCTCCTACGTGAATCCCGCGGCCGAACGCGGCTTCGTGCGCGACATGGAAGCGCGATGGCGCGATGCCCTGAGCGCGGCCGAGATCGCCTACATCGACGCGCTCGCCGGCGCCGTGGCGAACCGCCTGGGCTACGCCCGGTCGGGCGAGCGCCTGCGCGTGCTGTTCACGGCGCGCGCGCTGCTGGCCGCACCCTGGGCTGCCGGCCGGGCGGCCATGGCGAACCGCGCGCGCATCGCACGGCTCGGCCCCTACGTCCTGGCGCGCCTCGAAGCGTTGCGACGCTGACGCCTCGGAATCCAGTCGGATCGCGCGGGCCCGCGTGGCGCGCGCAAGGCCGCCCCGGCGTCGGAGGCCACGGGTGCGGATCGCGGGTGGGTCGGTTGACGGCCGATCCACATTCAAGGAACGCAACGCTGCATTCCTTCTCCCCTTGCGGGAGAAGGTGGCGCGCGCAGCGTGCCGGATGAGGGGTCGTGCCGAGCCGGCAGCCTTCTGCGCGAGCGGAAATCGAGTCCGGCCCCTAGCCCGCGGTCTTCGTCCGGAAGGGCACGACGACCGTGGCGTCGGCGGCGATGCGGGCCCGGCCGCGTTCTTCCACGTCGCGGATCTGCTGCTGGAGCAACGGCGCCATGAAGTCGATGAAGGCGCGGACGCGCGGCGTGTCCTTCAGCTCGCGGCGCGTGACGATCCAGGAGGTGGCGCGGGCTTCCTCGATGTCGTCCGAGCAGCGCAGCAGGTCGTGGTCGGTGTCGCCGATCGTGCAGGGCAGCGCCCCGATGCCGAGACCCGCCTTCACCGCGTGGACCAGGCTGCCCATGCTGTTCGAGCGCGTGATCGGCGCCTTGCCCCCCGAGTGGCGCATCATCCAGGTCGCGCCCGGGATCTCGCCCATCTCGGGCGTCACGTCGATCAGGTCGTGGTTGCTGAGGTCGTCGGGCGAGGCCGGCGTCCCGGCCCGGGCGGCGTAGTCGCGCGAACAGTAGAGCGCCATCTGGTGGTCGCAGATCTTCCGCGCCACGAGGTCCGAGGCCGCGAGGCTCTTGCTGGTGCGGATGGCGAGGTCGGCCTCGCCGTTCTCCAGGTCCATCTGCCGGTCGGTGATGACCAGGTCCACCTGGACGTCCGGGTGCGCCCTGCGGAACGCGCCCAGGGCCGGGATCACCATGGTGTTGGCCACCAGCTCGTTGGTGGTGAGCCGCAGCGCGCCCGAGACCCCGCGCAACTGTCCGGCGGCCTGGTTGGCGAAGCGGATCGCCGCGCGCTCGACCAGCTCGGCCTCGCCGATCAGGGCCTGGCCGTACTCGGTCAGGCGGCTGCCGGTCTGGCCCCGCTCGAAGAGCTTGAAGCCCAGGTCGGACTCCAGGCTCTCGATGCGCCGCGCCACCGTCGTCTGGTTCACGCCGAGCGCCTTCGAAGCCGCGAGCGTCGAGCCGCCGCGGGCCACCGCGAGGAACGCCTTGAGGTCATTCCAGTCGAACATGACGCCATTCTGCGGTTGCGCAGACCCAACCTGCAAGAGCGCTGATGACCGTCGCCTCTTGCGCGCCCGTATCTGCTTCGACCCGGCGGCGAGGCCCGGCTCCCCATCGGAGCCCGCCCCGGGAGCCGTTCTCCCGCTCCACCTCCCCTTGGAGCGGGCGACCGGGCGGCGGCGCCGCTCCCCGCGCGCCGACGCCCACGGACCGCCGCCCGACGCTCCCAGGCGGGCGGCGGGTCCCTCTGACGCCGAGGCGCCTTCTCCCCGGGCCCTCGTCATGACCCCTCCTCGCGTGAGACCGCGAGGAGGGGCGACATGAAAACCTCGTAATCTCCGACGATCCCGGTTGGTGCTACGACTCGCGCATCTCCGCCTCACCGGGATCCTTCATGCTCCGCACGTTCCGCGCCGCCGGCGCCGCCGTCTTCCTCGCCACCACTGCGCTCGTGCCCGTCGCCGCGCTCCCGACGCCGGCCGCCGCCGCCGAAGTCCCCCCGATCAGGTTCACCACCCGGACCCTGCCCAACGGCATGAAGGTCTACGCCTCGCTCGACCGCACGACGCCCAACGTCTCGGTCCAGGTCTGGTACGGGGTCGGCTCCAAGGACGACCCCGCCGGCCGCTCGGGCTTCGCGCACCTCTTCGAGCACCTGATGTTCAAGGCCACCCGGAACATGCCGTCCGAGACCTTCGACCGGCTCACCGAGGACGTGGGCGGCGAGAACAACGCGTCGACCGCCGACGATTTCACCGACTACTACGAGATCGTGCCGGCCAACCACCTGGAGCGCCTGCTGTGGGCCGAGGCCGAGCGGCTTTCGGGCCTGGTGGTCGACGAGGCGGTCTTCAAGTCGGAACGCGACGTGGTGAAGGAGGAACTGCGCCAGCGGGTGCTCGCCTCGCCCTACGGTCGGCTCATGGCGCTCTACCTGCCGGAAGCGAGCTACACGACCCACCCCTACAAGCGCCCGGGCATCGGCTCGATCGAGGAGCTGGACGCGGCGACCATCGACGACGTCCGCGCCTTCCACCAGACCTACTACCGCCCCGACAACGCCGCCCTGATCGTGGTCGGCAACTTCGATCCGGCCCAGCTCGACGCCTGGGTCGACAAGTACTTCGCGGGCCTGAAGAACCCCGCCATCGCCCTGCCCAGGGTCACCGTGAAGGAGCCGGCGCGCACCAGGGCCGGCGTCTTCGACGGCTATGGCCCCAACGTGCCGCTTCCGGCCGTGGTGCTCTCTTACCAGGGCGCAGCGGCCTCGGACCCGGACGCGCCCGCGCTGAAGGTGCTGGACGCCATCCTGTCGGCCGGCAAGTCGTCGCGGCTCTACAACAGCCTCGTCTACGACAAGCAGATCGCGGTCGAGGCCTTCTCGAACGCCGACCTGCCGCAGGATCCCGGCCTGTTCATGGTGGGCGCCATCATGTCGAGCGGCCACCAGGTCGCCGAGGGCGAGACCGCCTTGCTGGCCGAAGTGAAGCGCCTGCGCGACGCCCCGCCGAGCGCAGCCGAGCTCTCGGAAGCCAGGAACGAGCTGCTGGCCGGCGCGCTGCGCGAACGCGAGACCATCGAGGGCCGCGGCTCGGCCATCGGCTACGCGCTGCGCGTCGACGGCGACCCGAACGCGGTCAACACCGGGCTCGCCAGGCTGCAGGCCGTCACCGCCGCCGACATCCAGCGGGTCGCCAGGAAGTATCTCGCCGACGACCGCCGCGTGACCATCCGCTACCGGGCCGAGAGCGAGCGGCCGAAGGGCGAGCAGGTCGCCAGGGCGCCGGCCCCGCCCGCCACGGTCGCCGCCTACGCCGGCCCGGTGTTCACGCTGGCCGCCGAGGCCGACCGCCAGAAGCCGCCAGGCGTCGGCGAGCCGGTCCAGCCCGTGCTGCCGAAGCCGGCCGAGAAGACGCTGGCCAACGGCCTGCGCGTCATCGTGGCCCGCTCGTCCGACCTGCCGCTGGTCACCGCAGACCTGCTGGTGAAGTCCGGCGCCTGGGCCGACCCGAAGGGCCTCGCGGGCGCCGCGAGCATGATGGCGGGCATGCTGACCGAGGGCACAAAGACCCGCTCGGCCCAGGCCATCGCCAGCCAGACCGAGAGCCTGGGGGCGTCGCTGTCCTCCGGCGGCGGTCTGGAGTCGTCGTCGGTCACGCTGAACGTCGTCACCGACAAGCTGAAGCCGGCGCTGGCCATCATGGCCGATGTCGCCCGCAACCCCGCCTTCGCCGCCGAGGAGCTCGATCGCCAGCGCGAGCAGGCGCTGGACGGCCTGCGCGTGGCCTACCAGCAACCCGGCGACGTGGCCGGCCTCGCCGCCGCGCCCGTGGTCTACGGCGGCACGCCCTTCGGCCATGCCGTCCAGGGCACGCCGCAGAGCCTGCCGCGCCTGAAGCCCGCCGACCTCGGCAAGCTGCACGCCGCGGCCTTCCGGCCCGACAACGCCATCCTGGTGCTGACCGGCGACATCGGCCCCGAGCAGGGCTTCGCCGCCGCCGAGGCCGCCTTCGGCGACTGGAAGAAGCCGGCCACGGCGCTGACCCCCGCGCCCATGATCGCGCCGCAGGGCAAGCCGCGCGCCGTCGCCATCGACATCCCCGGCACGGGCCAAGCCTCGGTCAACGTGCTGAAGCCGACGATCGCGCGCACCGACCCGGACTACTACCCGGCCATCGTCGCCACCAACGTGCTGGGCGGCGGCTACTCGGCCCGCCTGAACCAGGAGATCCGCATCAAGCGCGGCCTGTCGTATGGCGCCAGCGCCCGCATCTCGACCGCGCGCACCACCGGCTCGCTCCGCGCCGCCGCGCAGACCAAGAACGAGTCCGCCGGCCAGGTGCTGGACCTGATCAACGCCGAGATGACCAGGCTCGCCGCCGCGCCGCCGGCCGCCGACGAGTTGAAGGCCCGCAAGTCGGTACTGGTCGGCGGCTATGGCCGAAGCGTCGCGACCTCGGAGGGGCTCGCCGGCATCCTCGGCAACTACGCCCTCTACGGCATTCCGCTCGATGAGCTGGGCGCCTACACCGGCAAGGTCGAGGCCGTCGACGCGGCCCAGGTGCAGGCCTTCGCCAGGAAGGCCTTCGACCCCGCCGCCGCCAGCGTCATCGTCGCCGGCGACGCCAGGACCTTCAGCGCCGACCTGAAGGCCAAGCTCCCCAACCTCGAGGTGGTGCCGTCCGCCGAACTCGACCTGGAAAGCCCGACGCTGAAGAAAGGCCAGTAGTCAGCCGGGCCGGCGAGCGCGGCGGCGCAGCGTCGCCCCGACGGCCCCGAAGCCCAGGATCATCAGCATCCACGTGCCGGGCTCGGGAACCGCGCCGGTCGGCGGCGGCTCGACCACGGGCGGACCGGTCGGCGGGCCGGTGGGCGGCCCCGTGGGCGGGCCCGTCGGCGGGCCGATCACCACCGGCTCGTCCTCGGGCGGAAGCGGCGGGTATGGCGGGATCACGGTGACGGTCTCGTCGTCGACGGACTCGTCGTCGCCCGGGAACGGGAGGCCCGGGGGGCCGACGGGCCGCTCTGCGGCGTCGAGGCCGCGCACGGGGATCGCGGCGGCCGGGCCGCTCTCGCAGACGGTCCGGGTCAGCATCACCATTTGGGCGACGGCGTCGGGCTCCCGGCGTGCGCCGGGATAGGGCGTGCGCCCGCCCGGGACCAGCGCCTCGGCCGGCGGCGCGGCAGGCGCCGCCGCTTTCGGCCGCGCCTTGCGCACCGGGCGCTTCTTGTACGACGCCTTGCGCACGCCCACCGCCCGGACCGCGTGCGCGCGCCGCACGCCGGCCTTGCGCGCCGCCTTCGCCCGGGGGGCCGGCTTCGCCGCAGCCGCCGGCGCGGCCATGGCGCTCCGCAGCATGTCGGCCCGGAACGGCGTGGAGAGCCGCGACGTCGGCGCCGACGTCATCACGGGCGACTGCGTCGTCACGCATTCGGCCGACGCGGACCGGGGCAACGCGAGGGCGCCCGCCCCAAGAACCACCAGACCCACG
The DNA here is from genome assembly GCF_016793285.1 of Phenylobacterium sp. Lineage (GTDB taxonomy): Bacteria > Pseudomonadota > Alphaproteobacteria > Caulobacterales > Caulobacteraceae > Phenylobacterium. Next base: position 12,956 of record NZ_JAEUMO010000122.1, on the reverse strand, counting down.
TTGAACATTCGTCCCATCTCGACAGGAGAAGCGCAGCCTTCCGGCTCCGGTTCCCGCTACGAAGGGCGATATCGGTCAACTTCCTGAGAATATCTCAGTACTTGTGGTGATTCTATTTCCAGTTCGACCGCCACGGAGAAGACGTTACTGTCTGAAACCCGACATAGATCGCGGCCAAAATGAGGCTAAAGCCAAGGTTGTCCGATTTATATTAAAGTTCAGCTTGCGGTCATGGTCCAGCGGGAGAGGTCGCGCTCGCGGGCCATCAGCGCCAGGCCCGAGGCGATGGACTCCAGTTCGGCGCCCGTCTCGATCCGCTCCGAGGCGAAGCGGCGGTGGAAGATCGCGCGGACCGCCGGCACGAGCGACGAGCCGCCGGTCAGGAACACCCGGTCGATGGCCCCCGCGGTCAGGCCCGCGTCGGCCAGCGCCGCGTCGACCGCGCCTTCGATCTGCGCCAGCTCGGGCGCGATCCAGCCCTCGAAGTCCGCGCGCGCCACCGGCTTCACGATCGAGATCGACCCGGCCTCGAACCGGAAGACCTCGCCGTCGCGGGCCGACAGCGACTCCTTGAGCCGCGAGACGGACCTGTAGAGCTGGTAGCCGTAGTTCTCGTCCAGCACCTCGATCAGGGCCGCGATCTTCGCCGGCTCGACGGCCTCGCGCTCCAGGGCGCGGATCTCGCGCATGTCGCGGCTGGCCCGCAGCATCGCGAGCTGGTCCCAGCGCGCGAAGGCTGCGTAGTACTTGTAGGGAATCGGCAGGGTCTTGCCAAAAGACACATAGTCGCCGCCCTTGCCGAGTTCGGGCGAGACCAGGTTGTCGATGATCCGGTAGTCGAAGGCGTCGCCCGCCACGCCCACGCCCGCGCGGCCCAGCGGGATCGCCCGCACCTCGCCGTCGTGACGCTCGAAGCGGATGATCGAGAAGTCGCTCGTGCCGCCGCCGAAGTCGCCGACCAGCACGGTGGCGTCATGGTCGAGTTCCCTCGCGAAGAAGAACGCCGCGCCCACGGGCTCGTAGGCGTAGAGCACCTCCTTCACGCCCATCCGGTGGAAGGCCGTCTCGTAGCGGCCGAGCGCCAGCGCCTCGTTCGGCGAGCCCCCCACGAAGCGCACCGGCCGCCCGATGATGACGCGCTCCGGCAGCGCATTCAGGCTCGCGCCCGCGTAGTCCCGCACCTTGAGCAGGAACGTCGAGAGCAGGTCCTCGAACCTGTAGCGGCGCCCCAGGATCTGGGTCTCGGTGAAGCTCTCCTGCGCCGCGAAGCTCTTGAAGCTCTGGATGAACCGCGTCTCCGCCGGATCCTCGACGTAGGCCTCGATCGCCGCCGGCCCGGCCGCGATCTGCCGGTCGGACGGCTTCTCGGCGGGCGCGTGGAAGCTCAGGCACGAGCGGAACGCGAACAGCTCGCCCTCCGGCGTCGGGAACTGCACGAGGTGCGCCGGCCCGTCGCGGTCGGCCAGCGCCAGGACGGTGTTGGTGGTCCCGAAATCGATTCCGAGACTGTAGGGGATACTTCGGCCGTTCATGGATCGCGCTCCTGCCGGGAAGGGACGAAGGGTCGCCCGCTCCCGGAATGGCGCGCGACCTCAGGCGATGGCGGTGACGCCCCGCGTCATTCGCCGACCTCCACCAGCGGGCGGTCGTAGGCGCAGACGGTGGCCATCTGCAGGATGCGCGAGACCGACGCCCCCAGCGGGCAGATCTGCACCGGCTTCTCGAGGCCGAGCAGGATCGGGCCGATCACCTCGGCGCCGCCCAGCGACTTGATGAGCTGCGTCGAAATCGCCGCGGAGTGGATGGCGGGCATGATCAGCACGTTGGCCGGGCCGCTCAGGCGCATGAACGGATACGCCCCGCGCGTGTCGGGATCGAGCGCGAGCTCGGGCGGCATCTCGCCCTCGTACTCGAAGTCGAGACCCTCCATCTGGTCCAGCATGCGCACGGCCTGGCGGATGCGCTCCGAGCGGTCGCCCATCGGGTTGCCGAAGGTGGAATAGCTCATGAACGCGAGCCGCGGCTCGTAGCCCAGGGTCTTCACCGCGCGGGCCGCCTCGATGGCGATTTCCACCAGTTCCTCGGCCTCGGGCATCTCGGTGACGTTGGTGTCGGCGATGAAGAGCGTGTGCCCCTTGGCCATCACCACGCTCATGCCGATGATCCGACCGTCGGGCGACGGGTCGATGACGTTCAGCACCTCTTCCAGCACCTGGTCGAAGTTGCGCGTGACGCCGGTGACCATGCCGTCGGCGTGGCCGAGCGCCACCATCGACGAGGCGAAGGCGTTGCGGTCCTGGTTGATCAGGCGCTGCACGTCGCGGCGCAGGAAGCCCTCGCGCTGGAGCCGCTTGTAGAGGTAGTCGACCGCCGCCTCGTTCCAGGTGGAGAGGCGCGCGTTGAGGATTTCCAGGCCCGCGTCGGCCGGGTCGATGCCGGCGGCGCGCATGTTCTCGTGGACCAGTTCCTCGCGGCCCACCAGCACGGCCTTGCCCAGCCCCTGGGTCTGGAAGGCGTAGGCGGCGCGGATGACCGACTGCTCCTCGCCCTCGGCGAACACGATCTTCTTCTCGGGCGCCGACAGCACCGCCCCCTGCAGCTTCTGCGAGAAGGCCGCGGTGGGATCCAGGCGCTGGGCCAGGGAGTCGCGATAGGCGTCCATGTCGCCGATCGGGCGGCGCGCCACGCCGGTGTCCATCGCCGCCTGGGCCACGAACGGCGGGATGTAGGAGAGCAGCCGCGGGTCGAACGGCGTCGGGATGATGTACTTCGGCCCGAACTTCAACTGCACGCCGTGGTAGGCCGCGACCACCTCGTCCGGCACGTCCTCGCGGGCCAGCATCGCCAGCGCGCGGGCCGTGGCGATCTTCATCTCCATGTTGATCTGCCGCGCGCGCACGTCCAGCGCGCCGCGGAACAGGTAGGGGAAGGCCAGCACGTTGTTGACCTGGTTCGGATAGTCCGAGCGCCCGGTCGCCACGATGGCGTCGTCGCGGACGGCGTAGACCTCCTCCGGCGTGATCTCGGGGTCCGGGTTGGCCATGGCGAAGATGATCGGCCGCGGGGCCATGGTCTTCACCAGCTCCGGCGTCAGCGCGCCCTTGGCCGACACGCCGATGAACACGTCGGCGCCTTCCAGCGCCTCGGCCAGGGTGCGCTTGTCGGTCTCGACGGCGTGGGCCGACTTCCACTGGTTCATGTCTTCGGGACGACCGCGGTAGAGCACGCCCTTGCGGTCGACGGCGATGACGTTCTCGTGGCGCACGCCCATGGCCTTGATCAGGCCCAGCGTGGCGATGCCGGCCGCGCCCGGGCCGTTCAGGACGACCTTCACGTCCTCGATCCGGCGCCCCGTGATCTCGCAGGCGTTGATCAGGCCGGCGGAGCAGATGATCGCCGTGCCGTGCTGGTCGTCGTGGAACACCGGGATGTCGAGCAGCTCCTGCAGCTCGGTCTCGATGCGGAAGCAGTCGGGGCTGCGGATGTCCTCGAGGTTGATGCCCCCGAACGTCACCCCGATGTTCTTCACCACCGTGATGATCTCGTCGGGGTCGGTGCAGGTCATCTCGATGTCGATGGCGTCGACGTCGGCGAAGCGCTTGAAGAGCACCCCCTTGCCTTCCATCACCGGCTTGGAGGCCAGCGCGCCCAGGTTGCCCAGGCCCAGGATGGCGGTGCCGTTCGAGATGACGGCCACCATGTTGCCCTTGGACGTGTAGTCGTAAGCGAGCTCGGGGTCCTTCGCGATCGCCAGGACCGGCACCGCGACGCCCGGCGAATAGGCCAGGCTGAGGTCGCGCTGGGTCGCCATCGGCTTGGTCGCCGTGACGCCGATCTTCCCGGGCGTGGGATACTTGTGGAAGCTCAGCGCCTCCTCGTCGGTGAAGGTGCGTTTGTCGACTTGTTCCATCAGGTCCCCGCCCAGTCCCCTCGGGCTCGAATGTCGGAAGCGGCCCAACCTATAGACGCCGCGCGGCGGCGACAACGAGGGAACCTTCGCCTCTGCCCGCCGGTTGAGGGTCCGCCGGGCGTGGGGGACGCACGAAGGGAACACTCATGAACAAGCGCCTCGCCCTCGCCGCTGCGGCCGTCGCCGCGCTCGCCGCCGCGCCTGCGCTGGCCCAGTTGCCCAGCACCGGGTCGGTGACGGGCTCCGCGACCGGCGCCGTGAACGCGACCGCACGGACCACCGGGGTCGACACCGGCTCCGCCACAGGCGCCGCGGCCCACACCCAGACCAAGGCCGGCAAGTCGAAGGACAAGGCCAGGGTCGGGACCGCGGCCGAAGCCGAGGCGGACACCGGCGCCGCGGCCGACACCGCCTCGCAACCCGTGAACCCGCCCGCCAGCACGACGGCCCTGCCGGCCGATCCGGCGACCCCGACGCCGCCCTCGAGCGCTGCGACGCCCCCGCTGCCGCCGACCGGCGCCGACCCGGGCGCGGCCAGCGCCGCGGCCGCGGGCGTGAACGCCAGCGTCACCACCGGCATGTCGGTCGTCGACAACACCGGCCTCACGATCGGTCAGGTCACCGAAGTGAAGACCGGCGCCGACGGCAAGCAGACCGCCACCATCAAGATGGGCGCGGACACCTTCGCGGTGGATGCCGCCAACCTGGCCGTGAAGGGCAGGACCGCCGCGGTCAACGCCACCCAGGCCGAGATCAAGGACATGCTGAAGAAGAAGTAGGCCTCGGGCCCAGGGGTCCGGAACGACGAAGGGCGGCCCTCGCGGGCCGCCCTTCACCTTGCCCCTCAGGCGCCCCTCAGGCCGTGACGGCCCGCCGGCGACGCAGCGCCGTGCCGGCCAGGCCGAAGCCGCCGATCATCAGCGCCCAGGTCGCCGGTTCCGGAACCCCGCCGCCGCCGTTGGCGGCGTTGTAGCTGAGGTTCACGTTGTCGATGCCCCAGGACTCGTCGGTGCCGCCCTGCCAGCCGGAGCCGTTCGCCCGCAGGCCCACCGACAGGGTCGACCCGGTGTGGTTGAACGTCACCAGGTAGCCGATCAGCGTGTCCGAATAGAACTGGCGGCCGTCGACCTGCTGGTAGTGCGCGATGATCGGGTTGCCGTCGAAGTCCTCGACGCTGCCGCCGGCGTTGTTGGCGGTCATCTGCGACAGCGGAGTCGCCGCGCCGTCGATGTAGATTTCGAAGTAGTCGGGCGCCGGGCTGCCGTTGGTGGAATCCCAACTGTCCAGGAAGCCCAGGACGAAGCTCATCGTCACGGTCGTATGGGCGGCGAGGCCCGACAGGTTCAGCGTGCTGCTGACGATGGGGCCCACAGACTCGTTGCGGCCGTAGTTGCCGGACCAGCCGGAAGCGTTCCAACTGCCGGTGTCGGCCGTGCCCAGCGTCAGGTTGCTGATCGGACCGCCGGTGATACCCGCGCCGAGCGTGGCGGCGCTGTCGAAGTCGTTGGCGTACAGGGCCACGTCGGCTTGCGCCGTCCCGGCCAGGGCTGCGGCGGCGAAGCCGCCCAGCAGGATTGCTTTGAAACGCATCTTCTCACTCCCCAGAGAGACTCAAGAGTTCGCCGCCGCGCCCAGCAAGCCGACCCACATTCCGCCAATGCGGGCGCTCCGCCACAGGATTCACCTCGCAGGCGATTTCGGCCTGGCCGACAGCGCCTGGGACCCACGGTCCGGGCCGCCCCTTCACGCGATCGGCCCGGGCGGCCGGACGTTTCGGATATTGACCGGGCGCGCGGCTGGCCAGCAATTGCCGCCAGCAACCCGGAGCGCCACCCGTGACCGACCCCATCAGGATCGCCATCGCCGGCGCGCTCGGCCGCATGGGCCAGGCCGTGGACAAGGTCGCCGCCGCCGACCCGGCGCTGATCGTCGCCGCCCGCTTCGACCGGCCCGGCGCGCCCGCCGCGGGCCTCGCCACGCTCGAGGACGCCCTGGGCGCCGCCGACGTCGTCGTGGACTTCACGCTGCCCGCGGCCTCGGTGGCCCTGGCCGCCCGCGCCGCCAGCCTCGGCGGCCCGGCGCTGGTCATCGGCGCGACCGGCGCCACCGAGGAACAGCGCGCCGCCATCGCACAGTCCTCGACGAGGATCCCCATCGTCTTCGCCGGCAACTACTCGCTGGGCGTGAACCTGCTGATGGGCCTGGTGCGGCAGGCCGCCCGCGCGCTGCCGGCCGACATCTTCGACATCGAGGTCTTCGAGGCCCACCACCGGCACAAGGTCGACGCGCCGTCCGGCACCGCGTTGATGCTGGGCGAAGCGGCCGCCCAGGGCCGCGGCGTGAAGCTGGCCGACGTCCAGCGCCGCGCGCGCGACGGCATCACCGGCGAGCGGCCCGTCGGCGAGATCGGCTTCTCGGTCCTGCGCGGCGGCGGCATCGTCGGCGAGCACAGCGTCACCTTCGCCGCCGAGGAGGAGATCCTGACGCTGAGCCACTCGGGCCGCGACCGGGGCCTCTTCGCCCGGGGCGCCGTGGCCGCCGCCAAGTGGGTCGCCGGCAAGCCGCCCGGCCTCTACGACATGCAGGACGTGCTCGGGATGAAGGAGAGCTGAGGCCATGCCCGGCGAGTTCCTCGGCCGCGACGCCACCGACCAGTTGCAGGCGCTCGTCACCAAGCGCGTCTCCGCCGTCGAACTGCTGAAGGCCACGCTGGCCCGCCATGCGGCAACGCACGCGACCCTGAACGCCGTCGTCGCCGCCGAGCCCGAGCGCGCCCTCGAACGCGCCCGCGCCATCGACGACGCCCGGATGAAGGGCGAGGCGCTGGGACCCCTGGCCGGCCTGCCGATGACGATCAAGGACACCTTCGACGTGTCGGGCATGGCGGCCTCGTCGGGCCTGGCGGAGCTCCGCCGCCGCATGACCGAGGACGCGGTCGGCGTCCGCCGCGTCCGCGACGCCGGCGCGGTCATCTGGGGCAAGACCAACGTGCCGGTGATGGCCGCCGACTGGCAGAGCGCCAACCCGCTCTACGGCCCGTCCAACAATCCCTGGGACCCGGCCCGCACGCCCGGCGGCTCGTCCGGCGGCGCGGCCGCGGCGCTCGCGGCCCGCGTCACTGCGCTGGAGATCGGCTCCGACATCGGCGGTTCGCTCCGGGTCCCCGCCAGCTTCTGCGGCGTGTTCAGCCACAAGCCGACCTGGGGGATGGTCAGCCAGCGCGGCCACGTCCCGCCGCATCCCGGCAGCTACGCCGAGCGAGACCTGAACGTCGTCGGCCCCATGGCCCGCTCGGCGCGCGACCTGCGGATGCTGCTCTCGGTCCTCGAGGCCGGTCCGCTGGCCCCGAAGGCGCCGCCCGCGGACTTCGCCGAGATGCGCATCGGCCTGTGGCTCGACGAAGCCCGCTGTCCGCTGGATCCCGAGGTCCGGGCCGTCCTCGAGACCTTCGCCCAGCAGCTCCGCGACGCCGGCGCCGAGGTGGAGTCGATCCAGAGCCCGGTGGACATGACCGCGCTGCTCGCCGCCTACCAGACCCTGCTCGGCGCCGTACTCGGCGAGGACCTGCCGCCGAAGCTGATCCGCCAGATGGAGCGGGCCCGCGGCCTCGCCGGCCTGTTCGGCGGCGCGAGCGACGATCCGTTCTCGCCGCTGCACCTTGCCCGCGCCTACACGGCCCGCCACCGCGAGTGGCTGGCCGCCGACGCGGTGCGCGCCCGCCTGCGATACCAGATCGGCGACGCGTTCGATCGCCACCACGTCATCCTGGCGCCGATCGCGCCGGTCCCGGCCTTCCCGCACGACAAGCGTCCGTTCCAGAAGCGCTCGCTCGCGCTCAGCAACGGCCAGACGATCCCCTACAATGCGATGCTCACCTGGATCGGCCTGGCGACCGCGCTGCACCTGCCGGCCACCGCGGTCCCGGCCGGCCGCACGCCGGGGGGCCTGCCGGTCGGCGCGCAGGTCATCGGCCCGCTCGGCGGCGACTCGCGCACGCTCGCCATCGCCCAGGCCATCGACGAGAATGTGAGCGGTTTCGAACCGCCGCCGACCTAGACGAGGGCGTGGCCGCCCACCTCATCTGGGGTCGAAGAAGTTCAGATCAAGAATTGTCGCGCCTCGAAATATGCGCAGGTTGTGTCGCCCTCGACAGCACCGGAGGGCCACCCGCATGACCGCCAACCCCGAGCCGCTCTACCACGGCACGAAGGCCGAGCTCGCCGTCGGCGACCGGATCGTCGCGGGCTACGCCTCGAACTACGGCAGCCGCCGCGCGGCGCGCTTCGTCTACTTCGCGGCCACGCTCGAGGCCGCCACCTGGGGCGCCGAACTGGCCCAGGGCGATGGCCGTGGCCGCATCTACATCGTCGAGCCGACCGGCCCCTACGAGGACGATCCCAACCTCACCGACAGGCGCTTCCCGGGGAACCCGACCCGATCCTACCGCACCCGCGACCCCCTGCGGATCGTCGGCGAGGTCGCGGCCTGGACCGGCCACACGGCCGAGCAGCTCCGCACCATGCGCGACCACCTCGCCGAGCTGAAGCGGCAGGGGATCGAGGCTGTCGAGGACTGACCGGCGGAGAGGCCCTGGATCAGTCCGCCACCCGGATCACCACCTTGCCGAAGTGGCCGCCGCCTTCGAGGTGGGCGAAGGCCTCGCGGGCCTCCTCGAAAGGAAAGACGCGGTCGATGACCGGCTTGAGCCCGGTCATGCCCACCAGCCGCGCGAACTCGATCAGCGCATTGCGGTCGCCGACCGCGATGTTGCGGAAGTTCGCGCCGCTGGTCTTGAGCTGGAAGAAGTCGATGCCCGGATTGTCGGTCGACAGGAAGCCGATCGAGGCGATCTCGCCGCCCAGGGCCACCGCCCGCAGCGACTGGCCGATGGTGCCGGGCCCGCCCACCTCGACCACGCGGTCGACCCCGCGGCCGCCGGCCAGCTTGCGCACCGCGCGACCCCACTGCGGCTCGGCCACGTAGTTCACGATGTGGTCGGCCCCCAGCGCCCGCAACCGGTCGATCTTGCCGTCGCTGGACGTCGTGGCCACCACGCTCGCGCCCACCGCGCGGGCGATCTGCAGCGCGAAGATCGAGACCCCGCCCGTGCCCTGCACCAGCACCGAATGGCCGGCGCGGATCGGCGCAGGGCCGGCCAGCGCGGTCCAGGCCGTCACGCCGGCGCACGGCAGCGTCGCGGCCTCCGCATAGCTGAGGCCGTCCGGGATCCGGACCACGGCCTCCTGGCTCACCGCCTTCAGCTCGGCCAGCCAGCCGTCGGCCTCGGCGCCGTAGCTGTCGGCCTGGATCGTGGACGGCATCTCGCCGCCGAACCAGCGGGGGTGGAACGCGCCCATCACCCGGTCGCCGGCCTGGAACGCGCGCACTCCTTCGCCCACCGCGACCACCTCGCCCGCCGCGTCGCTCAAGGGGATCAGGCCCGGGAAGCAGGGCCGCGGGTAGCGTCCGCGCACCATCGCCAGGTCGCGGAAGTTGAGCGAGGCGGCGCACACCCGCACGAGCACTTCGCCCCGCTGCGGAACCGGGTCGGGCTCGTCGCGCAGCCGCAGCGCGTCGGGGCCGTCCAGGGTGTCGAAACGGTAGGCTCTCACGGCGTCATCCCTTCGCGGCGTCTGCCCGACGGCTAGCCGACCCGGGCGGCCTTGGCGAGGCCCGCGAGTCAGCCCGCGCCGCGTGCCCCCAGGGTTCTCGGTTCAGCAATCCTGATGACGGCCTCAATTCTTATTCCTATTGTCTCGATGGATATTATGGGTTTTATGACTTCGGATCGACCGATCGAGGGACAGACGTGAACGTGAATTCCAGCCGCAGCGCGCGCCGCGCGATCCTGCTCGCCGGGCTCCTGGCCAGCGCCGCGACCCCCGCCCTGGCGCAGGCGTCCGCGCCCGCGGCCTCCGATCACGCCGCGCCCGCAAGCGAAGCCGCGACAGCCGGCGCGGACGTCGATCCGGCAGGCGCCTCCGTCGCCGAACTGACCGTCACCGCGCGCCGGCGGGAGGAGACGGTGCAGTCGGTGCCGCTGGCGATCTCGGTGGTCGGCGGCGATCGGATCGATTCGACCGGCGCGTTCAACGTCGGCCGCCTGCAGCAGTTGACGCCGACCCTGCAGTTCTACTCGTCCAACCCGCGCAACACGGCGGTGAACATCCGCGGCCTGGGCGTGCCGTTCGGCCTGACCAGCGACGGCTTCGAGCAGGGGGTCGGCTTCTATATCGACGATGTCTACAACGCCCGCGTCGCCACCGCGACGCTCGACTTCCTGGACGTGGCCCGCGTCGAAGTGCTGCGCGGCCCGCAAGGCACGCTCTACGGCAAGAACACCACCGCCGGCGCGATCAACATCACCACCAACCAGCCGACTTTCGACTTCCAGGCCAAGGCGGAGGTCTCGCTCGGCAACCTGGACTTCAAGCAGGCTAAGGCCGTGGTGTCGGGGCCGCTCTCAGACACCCTGGCGGCGCGCTTCGCCCTGTCGTCCACCACGCGCCGCGGCACGATCTACAACGTCGCCAGCCGCCGCTGGGTGAACGGGCAGGACAACCTCGGCCTCCGCGGCCTGCTGCTCTGGAAGCCCAGCGACGACCTGTCCGTCACGCTGGCCGGCGACTACACCAAGCAGAATCCCGAGTGCTGCGCGCAGATCTTCGTGCGCACGGGGGCCACGCAGCGCCCGCTGAACCGCCAGTACGCGGCCCTGACCGCGGCGCTGGGCTACACGGTGGTCAGCACGGACCCCTTCGATCGCCTGACCGACGTCGACGCCGAACTCAATGCACGCAACGAGATCGGCGGCGTCTCCCTGCGCGCCGTCTGGAACGTCGGCCCCGGTACGCTCACCTCCATCAGCGCCTGGCGCTACTGGGACTGGAAGCCGGCGAACGACCGCGATTTCCTGGGCCTGCCGATCGTGACCCGGTCGCAGAACCCCTCGCAGCAGGACCAGTACAGCCAGGAGTTCCGCTACAACCTCTCGGCCGACCGCTACGACGTCGTGCTGGGCGCCTTCGCGTTCAGGCAGCGGATCGACACCCAGGGGCTGGAACAGCACGGCGTGGCGTCCAGCCGCTTCAACATCGCCCCCAGCAACGCGCTGTCGAACGACCCCACGGTGCTCGACGGCCTGGTGGCCCGCAACACCCAGTACCTGAAGAACACCAGCTTCGCGCTGTTCGGCCAGGCGAGCTGGAAGGTCACCGACCGCTTCACCGTGCAGCCCGGCGTGCGGCTGAACTACGACAAGAAGGAAGGCTTCTATCAGCGGCTGGTCTTCGACGGCCAGGGCGTCCCGGTCCTGCTCGGCCAGACCGGCGCACGGCGGATCGCCCAGCTCGCGGTGTTCACGCCGCAACTCAGCACGCCCGGCTTCAGCGACTGGAACTTCACCTACGACTTCACGGCCAGCTACCGGATCCGGCCCGACGTCCTGGGCTACGCGACCTACGCCAAGAGCTTCAAGACCGGCGGCATCAACCAGAACGGCCTGCCGACCGATGCGGCCGGCAACCCGATCCTGGCGGCCGGCTCGATCAAGCCCGAGGACGTGGACCACTTCGAGGCCGGCCTGAAGACCCAGTTCTGGGACCGCCGCGCCACGCTGAACATCGCGGCGTTCCGGACCGGCATCAGGGACTACCAGGCCACCGTCACCAACGGTCAGCTCGGGGTCCTGCGCGGCTATCTCGCCAACGCCGACAAGGTGCGCACCCAGGGGTTCGAGTTCGACTTCTCGGTCCATCCGGACGAGCGCGTCAGCGCCTACCTCAACGGGGCATACACCGACGCCAAATATGTCAGGTTCGTCGATGCGCCCTGCCCGCCGGAGCTCTCGGGCGGCACGACCGTCGCCGCAGGCCAGACGCCCAGCGCGCCCGGCACGCCGGGCGGCCTCAGTCCCACCAACTGCGACATCTCCGGCCAGCGCCTGCCGGGCGTATCCAGGTGGAGCTTCTCGTTCGGCGCCGAGGCCAACGCGCCCGCCACGCTCCTGGGCAAGGCGGGCGAGGTCTATGTCGGCTACGACGGCAGCTACCGCTCGAACTTCTCGTCCAACGCCTCGCCGTCGATCTACACCTGGGTGGACGGCTACGCGCTCTCGAACTTCCGGGCCGGCTTCCGGACGGACGACGGGATCAACGTCTTCGGCTGGGTGCGCAACGCCTTCGACGAGAACTACTTCGAGCAACTGGCCGTCGGGCCAAGCAACACCGGCCTGGTCGCCGGCCAGCCGGGCGATCCGCGCACCTTCGGCCTGACCGTCAAGGCCGCGTTCTAGCCGGGTGCTCCCGCACGGCGCGAGGGCGGCGCGATGCGGGCCGGCGATACGGCGTTCTAGTCCTCCAGTTCCACCCAGACCGGCGCGTGGTCGCTGGCGCCGTCCCTGGCGCGGTGGTGGCGGTCGACGCCCGCGGACTCCAGCCGCGCCGCCAGGACGGGGCTCAGCAGGAAGTGGTCGATGCGCAGGCCCGCGTCGCGCTGGAAGGCGTTCCGCCAGTACTTCCAGAAGGTGTAGACGCGCTCGTCCTCGCCGAAGACGTCGCGGATCCCGTCGACCCAGCCGGCGTCGCGCAGAGCAGCGTAGCGGGCCTTCAGCTCGGGCTGGAACAGGGCGTCGTCGCGCCAGCGCGCCGGGGCGTAGACGTCCAGGTCGGTCGGCATGATATTGTAGTCCCCGACCAGGGCCACGGGCTGGCCGGTCGCCAGCAGCGCCTCGGCGTGGGCCTGGAACCGGTCGTACCAGGCCAGCTTGGCGGCGTACCTGGCGCTGCCCACCGGGTTGCCGTTCGGCGCGTAGAGGCAGCCCACCAGCACGCCCTTCACCGCCGCCTCGATGTAGCGGGCCTGCGCGCCCGGGCCCTCGCCGGGCAGGTCGCGGCGGGTTTCGATCGGCGCCGCGCCGCGGGCGAGGATCGCCACGCCGTTCCAGCTCTTCTGCCCGTGCCAGACGGCGCCATAACCGGCCTGCTCCAGCGCCTTCGCCGGAAAGCTGTCGGACTTCAGCTCCTGCAGGCAGGCGACGTCGGGCCTG
>NZ_JAEUMO010000249.1 GCF_016793285.1 Phenylobacterium sp. | reverse complement strand
GGGCGTCGCGAAGAGCGCGCGCCACACCAGCGCCTACCTGGAAAGCGGGCCCGCGGGCGCGACCCCGATCGTCTTCGTCCACGGCTGGCCCGAGCTTTCGATCTCGTGGCGCCATCAGCTTCCGGTGTTCGGCGGGCTGGGCTTCCATGCGGTGGCGCCCGACATGCGCGGCTACGGCCGTTCCAGCGTCTACCCGCGGCACGAGGACTACGCCGTGCGCGAGTCGACGCGGGACATGATCGAACTGCTGGATCACCTCGGCGCCGAGAAGGCGGTGTGGGTGGGCCACGACTGGGGTGCGCCGGTGGTCTGGAGCCTGGCGCAGCAGCATCCCGACCGCTGCCACGGCGTCGCCAGCCTCTGCGTGCCCTACATCCCGGACGGCTTTTCGCCGGAGAACCTCGTGCCGCTGGTGAACCGCGAGGTCTACCCGCAGGCGCAGTTCCCGGTCGGCCAGTGGGACTACATGTACTTCTACCGCGAGAACTTCGCGGCGGCCTGCGCCGGGTTCGACGCGAACCCGCGGGCGTTCGTGAAGCTGGCGTTCCGGGCGGGCGGCCCCGCGGGCAAGGGCCAGCCGGCCGGCACGGCCTTCACCCGCGCCAACGGCGGCTGGTTCGGCGGCGGCGGGCCGCCCGACGTGCCGCGCGACGAGACGGTGCTGACGCAGGCCGACGAGGACGCCTATGCCGAGGGGCTGGCGCGCAACGGCTTCTTCGGCCCCGACAGTTGGTACATGAACGGCGCGGCCAACGTCGCCTATGCCGCGGAAGCGAAGAGCCCGCGCATCGGGATTCCTGCGCTCTTCCTGCACGGCGCCTACGACTACGTCTGCGAGACGATGGACTCGCGCCTGGCCGAGCCGATGCGCGCGGCGTGCGCCGACCTCACCGAGGCCGTCGTCGAGAGCGGCCACTGGATGGCCCAGGAGAAACCCCGCGAGGTGAACGCCCACCTGGCGCGCTGGCTGGCGGCGCGGCTGCCGGAGGTGTGGACCCCCTGATCCGCTCATTCCGGCGCATGCGGGGACCCAGACTCGTTCTCTGGGGCTTCGGATGGTCGGGTGGTGAAGGAGCAAGCCTGGGTCCCCGCATGCGCGGGGATGAGCGGGGTCAGTTTTCTCCCCGCTCCGCCTCCCAGGCCTTCACGACGCTCTTCCTGGCGATCTTGCGGAAGCGGCGCTCCAGGAAGGCGCGGAACGAGCCGGGGTGCAGGTGCGCGATCCGGGCGAGCACGCTGGGGTAGTCCTTGTAGTGGGGCGTGAAGTGGAAGGTCTGCGGGTCGGCCTCCATCAGCATCTCGCGCTCGTCGTGCGGCACGTCGACGAGGACGACGCTGTCGTCCTCGGCGCGCAGGCGCGTGAAGAATTTGCCGTTCACCTTGAACGAGGGCCGGCCATAGCTCACGCCCTCTTCGGCGCCGGGGAAGCCGAGCGCGATCTCGCGCATCTCGTCGCGGGTCATGCGGCCAGCATGGCGCCGGCCGCACGCCGCGCAAAGCCTGCCTGGAGCGCGCTGCGTGATTCGGGAATCAGACAGCGCGCTCCAGGTTTTTGATTGCGCATCGTTATCGCCGAAAACCGGCGGCCACTTTTCGGCACGATGCTCTAGCGGCCGTTCAAGATCGTGTGAGCGTTGCGATTCTGCGCCCAGGCTTCTTCGGTCGAGGCGGGGTCCAGCGGCTGCTCCTTGCCGTAGGAGACGGTCTGCATCCGGTTGGCCGCGACGCCCTGGGCCGCGAGGTAGTCGCGCGCGGCCGCGGCGCGACGGGCGCCGAGGGCGAGGTTGTACTCGCGGGTGCCGCGTTCGTCGGTCGATCCGGCGATGAGGACGGGACCGTCGTTGCGCGCGAGCCACGCGGCCTGCCGCTGCAGCGTGTCGCGCGCGGCGCCCTCGAGGCCGTGGCTGTCGAAGGCGAAGAACACGCGGTCGCCGGCCTCGGCGGCGAAGGCGGCCTGGCCGGTCGCCGGCAGTCGCCCGGCGCTCGGGCCGCCCCCGGTCGGCGGGGTCGGGGTGTCGGGCGCGCCGGCCGAAGGAGCCTCGGCGAGGCCCGAGCCCGGCGGTGTCTTGGTTTTCGTGGCGCAGGCGGCGAGCGAGAGCGCCGCGGCGGCGAGGACGAGGTGTCGTGTGGTGATCATGGGCCGAACACGCCGCCTGGCTTCACCGTGGGCAAGTATAAGAGACTTATAAGTCCGCCGCCCCCGTCCTCTCCGCCTGCGTCGCGGGAGGGGCGGGGAGGCGTCAGTACGCCAGCGCCACGCCGTCCTTGCGCATCTCGGTGGCGGCGGCGTAGCGCCCCGGCCAGCGCTGGATGGCCTGGTAGCCGCCGTAGCCGCCGGGGGCGGGCTTGAAGGTCCAGCCGATCCTGGCGAGTTCGGCCTTGGTCTTGTCGGGTACGCCGCTCTCCAGGTTGAGCACGCCGGGCTGGCCCAGGTCTTCGCCGGTCGGCTCCATGCCGCCGTCGTGGTGCCAGCGCGGCGAGTCGCCGGCCTCCTGCAGGCCCAGGCCGAAGTCGACGAGGTTCATGACGACCTGGCTCTGGCCCTGGGGCTGCATGTCGCCGCCCATGACGCCGAAGCTGAGGAGCGGAGCGCCGCCCTGGGTCGCGAACCCCGGGATGATGGTCTGGAAGGGCCGTTTGCCGGGCGCGTAGATGTTGGGGTGGCCGTCGGCGAGCGCGAACAGCTCGCCGCGGTCCTGGAACATGAAGCCCAGGCCGTCGGGGATCAGGCCCGAGCCCATGCCGCGGTAGTTCGACTGGATGATCGAGACCATCATCCCGTCGGCGTCGGCGGTGGTGAAGTAGGTCGTGTCCCCGTGGCTGGGCGCCTTGCCGGGGTAGACCATCGGGGCGATGCGGTTCGGCCTGATGAGCTTCGCGCGTTCCTGGGCGTACTCCTTCGAGAGCAGCCAATCGACCGGCTGCCTGTAGAAGGCGGGGTCGGCGTAGAAGCGGGCGCGGTCCTCGAACGCCAGGCGCTTGGCCTCGACGCCGTGATGGATGGCGGCGGCCGACTGGAAGCCCATCGCCTTCACGTCGAACTGGGCCAGGATGTGCAGCATCTGGAGCGTGACCAGGCCCTGGCTGTTGGGCGGCAGCGCCCAGACGTCGACGCCGCGATAGTCGATGGCGCGCGGCTCGACCCATTCGCTGTGGTGGGCGGCGAGGTCCTCGCGGGTCATCCAGCCGCCGATGCGCCTGAAGTAGCGTTCGATCCGCTCGGCGATCTCGCCCTCGTAGAAGGCGCGTCCGCCGCCCTCGGCGATCAGGCGGTAAGTATCGGCGAGGTCGGGGTTCCTGAAGATCTCGCCCTCGCGCGGGGTCTTGCCGTCGGGCGCCCAGAGCTTCCTGAAGTTGTCGACCTCCTCGATGCCGGCGTCGGGCCTGGTGAAGTTGCGGTTCGAGGCCTCGACGTAGAAGGCGGTGTTCTGGATCACCGGCGCGCCTTCCGTGGCGTGGCGGATGGCCGGCTGGAAGAGGTCCTTCCAGGGCAGCTTGCCGTAGCGCTGGTGCAGGCTCCACCAGGCGTCCACGGCGCCCGGGACGCTGACCGTGATCGCGCCGTAGGACGGCAGCATCCCGTTCGGCTTGGCGCGCTTGCGCACGGTCTCGAGGCTGAGGCCCCGGGGGCTGCGGCCCGAGCCGTTCAGGCCCACGACCTTCTTCTGCTTCGGGTCCCACAGCATGACGAAGCAGTCGCCGCCGATCCCGCAGGCGATGGGCTCGCCGAAGCCGAGGATGGCGTTGGCCGCGATGGCGGCGTCCACGGCCGAGCCGCCGGCCTTCAGGATCTCGACGGCGGCGAGCGTCGCCAGCGGGTGGGCGGTGGCCGCCGCGCCGTGGACGCCCCAGACGGCCGAGCGGCCGGCGAAGGTGGCGCCGTCGATCCGGTCGCCGATGCGCACGTCGGGCCGGTCGCGGTTGGGGTTCTCGGCCCGCGAGGTGGCCAGCGCCGGCGCGGCGGCGGCGACGGGCAGGGCGGCGAGGAAGGTGCGGCGGCGCATGGAGACTCCGGGAACTCGAGAGGCGCGCAGGTGTAGCAGGTTCTAGCCGAGGCGCGCGCTCGTGAAGCCGTAGCGCGCGAGGTAGGGGAAGTCGGCGACGTCCTGCGGCCAGGCGTCGCCCGCGACAGGGTTCATGGGCCAGGGCGGCGCGCCGTCGCAGGCGAGGAACGACACGTCGCCGCGCAGGGGCCGCTCGTCGAAGGCGGGCTTGGCCGGGCGGCCGGTGACGAACGGCGAGAAGAACCACCAGAGCCCGTAGCCCGCGGCCTCCAGGATCGCGCGGGTCTTGGCGACGGCGTTGGGTCGGTCCCTGGCGGCCTCGACCAGCCAGACCGGGCGGACCTCGTTCAGGAGCCGCGTCGCGCCCTGGAGCACGCGGGGCTCGAAGCCCTCGACGTCGACCTTCACGAAGCGGCAGGCGGGCGGCGCCAGCTCGTCCAGCGGCGCCATGCGGACGCGCTCGGTCACGGCGTGCTTGTCGTAGAGCGAGGCGGCGCCGGCGTTCTCCAGGTCGCCGAGCGGCGGCATCGGGACCTCGACCGTCCCGGCGGCCTCGCCCGCCGCCACGTTGAAGACCTCGACGTTCATGAGGTGGTTGGAGAGCGCGTTGGCGGCGAGGATATGGGCGATCTTGCGGTGCGCCTCGACCGCCACCACCCGCGCCTGCGGCCGCTGCGCCGCGAAGGGGAGTGCGATGGCCCCGATGTTGGCGCCCACGTCCAGGAGGTCGCCGTCGCAGGCCGCCAGGATCAGCTCCAGCTCGGGCCGCGCGAACTCGCCCGCTTCCCGCAGCGCGCGGCCCACCCCGCGGTCGGCGGCGGGGACCAGGAAGTTGAGGCCGTAGGCGCGGGTGACGTCGAGCATCGGCGCCGAGAGTGCGGGCAATCCCCGCGCGCCGCTACCCCTCGCTCCAGACCGCGAGTTCGTTGCCGGCGGGGTCGGTGAAGTGGAAGCGGCGGCCGCCGGGGAAGGCGAAGATGGGGCGGGTGATCTGGCCGCCGGCGGCGTTCACCCTGGCCTCCATGGCCTCGAGGTCGTGGGCGTAGAGGATGACCAGCGGGCGATCGACCGCGCCCTCGTCGGCGCTGGCGCTCTGGAAGCCGCCGTCGAGGCCCTCGTTGAAGGCGGCGTAGTCGGGACCGTAGTCGACGAACGCCCAGCCGAAGGCGGCCGTGTAGAAGCGCCTGGTGTCGGCGAGCTGGCGGCCGGGGAGCTCGATGTAGTCGACCTTGCCGTCTTCGCGCATGTGATCCTTTAAGTTCCTCGTTTGTTCCAACTAGGCCAGGGTCAGGGCAGAGTCCAGACCGCCGTCTTCTTGACCTCCATGTCCTCCAGCTCGCGGGTGGTCGGCACCTCGTACTGCGCCAGCTTCACGAGGCCCTCGCGGGGGAAGTAGCTGCGGCCGGGGTCGCCGATCAGGACCGCGGCGCCGGCCGCGCGCGCGGCGGCCAGCCAGGCCATGACGCGCTCGGCCAGCGGCTTTTCGTAGCAGATGTCGCCGGCCAGGATGACCTCGGCCCAGGCGGGCGGGGGCGCGTCGAGCAGGTCGGCGTCGGTGAAGCCGCAGGCGACGCCGTTGGCCTCGGCGTTCACCGCCAGGGCGGCGGCGCAGAAGGGGTCGATGTCGGCGGCCAGCACCCGCGCCGCGCCGGCCTTCGCCGCGGCGATGGCGACGATGCCCGAGCCGGACGCGAAGTCGATCACGCCCCGGCCGGCGACGACGGCCGGGTTGTCCAGGACGTAGCGGGCCAGCGCCTGGCCGCCGGCCCAGGCGAAGGCCCAGAACGGCGGCGGCAGGCCGATCTCCGACAGCGCCTCCTCGGTCATCTTCCAGATCGGGGTGATCTCGTCGGCGAGGCGCAGCGTGAGTTCGGGCGTGTGCGGAGGCCGTTGCGGGCGCGTGTTGTCGAGGATGAACTGGCGGCGGTCGGCGATCATTGGCGGGGGTGTAGCCGACGCGCTAGGCTGGGGCCATGCTGGCCGCCGACCCCAAAGCCGCCGAGGATCGCGTCCGCGCGCTGTGCCTGGCGTTGCCGCAGACGGGCGAGCGGATCAGCCACGGCATCCCGGCCTTCGACGTGGCGGGCAAGATGTTCGCCTACTTCCGCCACAACCACCACGGCGACGGGATGACGGTGGTCTGCGTCAAGACGTCGGGCCGCGACGAGCAGGAGATGCTCTGGGAGGCCGACCCCGCCACCTATTCCAGGCCGGCCTACCTCTGGCCGGGCGGCTGGGTGGCGGTGGCGCTGGCTGAGGCGGACTGGGCGCTCGTCGAGGCGCGGCTGCGGACGAGCTGGACGCTGGCGGCGCCGAAGCGGCTGGCGGGCGCGCTGGGCGGAGGCGGGGACGGGCCGGTCGCTCAGGCCTCTTCCAGGCGCACGAACGCCAGGTCCGCGTAGTCGAGCAGCCACGCCAGGAACGAGGCCGCGGCTTCCTCGGTCTCGCCGGTCTCGTGGTTCATGCGCAGCACCGGGCCGTCGGACGGCCGGCGCCCGCCGGACCGCGGGCAGAGGAAGCCGTAGCGGTCGCCCATGCTGTCGGCAGCGAAGGCCACGAAGGCGTCGGGCGTCGCGGCGGTGCGGAAGGCGTCGAGGTGGGCGACGATGTCCGCCGGCGTCAGGAACGCGCTCACGTCGCCGAAGTCGGCGTCGGCCTCGACGATGCTGGCCAGCAGCGACGCGGTCGGGTTCGGCAGGCCGACGGCGACCAGGGCGTCATGGTAGGCGGCGGGGAACAGCCGGCCGATGCGGTACTCCGCGATGGCGAGGTCGCCGGGGTCTACCGTCGCCGGCGGACAGGCCTCGTCGCCCCACTTGGTCGCGAACCGCTGCAGGGCGAGCTGCGAGGGCGTCACTGGATGGCGGTGCGGACGACGCCGCGCTCCTCCGGCGTGAGGTTGCCGCCGGTGTCCTGGTCGGCGGGTCTCGACGACGCCAGCCGCAGCACATCGAGGTAGCTGGGCGCCGTCAGCATGCCGGGCAGCACGCCCTTCTGCTTCAGGAGCCGGTGCGTGCGGGGCAGATTGTAGCAGGGCACATGCATGAACATGTGATGTTCGCAGTGGTAGTTCACATAGTAGGGCGCCAGGAACATGCGCTCGAGGATGTTGGCGTGCGTCGTGCGCGCGTGGCGCAGCGGGTCGGGCTCGTCCTTGGCCACGCAGGCGTGCTCGGCGATGTTGCGCAGGCGGGTGATCATCGGGAGCCACGTCGCCGACGGCAGCCACCACAGCACGAACCACGCCCATCCGTAGCCGAAGGGCGCGGTGACGGCGATGGTGGCGATCGCGCCCAGGAAGAACTTCGGCCGCGACGTCACGAACCGCGCCAGGATCGAGAGCGCGCTCTCGCCCGGCTTGCGCTCGCGGATGCGCCGGATGAGCGGGGCCCAGCGCTGCTTGAAGTGGGTCTGGCCGGTCAGGTCGCGGACGATCTTGCGGCGCAGGCTGACGCGGGAGATCGGGAAGGGGGCCGAGAGGCCCAGGTCCGGATCCTCGGCCTGCTGGGCGAACTTGTGATGGCCCAGGTGATAGGTGCGGTACTGCACCAGGCCGCCGGGCGTGAAGGTCTCGCCGACCCAGTCGTTGACCTTGAGGTTCGGGTGCAGCGCGCCGTGGGCGGCGTCGTGCATCAGTATGGCGAGGCCGAGCTGGCGGGCGCCGATGATCATGACCGCCAGCGGGATGGTGATCGGCCACGCCATCGCCATGGCGGCCGCGGCGAAGATCACCGCCCAGCCGTGGGCCATCAGCGCCAGGCCCTTCCACGACGACCGGGCCGAGAGGGGCGCCCACTCGGCGGGGCTGAAGTAGTCCTTGGGGGCGACGCGGGCGGCGGCGGCCATCAGCGGTCTCCAGTGCGGGGTGTGTCGTTGCGGGGTTCGGGGCGCAGCAGGGCGGTCATCTCGTCGACCGCCTCGGCGATGGTGGCCTCGGTGGCGCCTTCGCGCAGCGCGACCCCGAGGGCGAGCGTCCAGAAGCGCCGCGCGACGGTGGCGCTGTCGGTGGCCTGCGCCCAGCCGCGCCGGGCGCGGGTCTCGGCGTAGGCGCGGTCGCCCTCGGCGTGCAGGCGCTCGAAGGTGCGGTCCACCAGCGGCCTGAGGTCCTGGCGCCGCCGCGTGAGCGAGAGCGCCTCGACGAAGAGCGCGAGGCCCGGCGAGCCGATCACGGTCTCGACCAGGCGGCGGTTGTAGCGCGAGCCGCTCGGGGCCCCGGCGGCGGCCTGCTCGGCCTGGCGGGCGACGTAGAGCATCTCGCGGCAGGCGGCTTCGACGAACAGCGCTTCCTTGGTGCGGAAGTAGTAGGTGACCTGGCTGGGATAGGCGCCGGCCGCCGTGGCGATCTCGGCGACGGAGACGCCCGAAAGCCCGCTGGCCTTGAAGAGCTCGACCGCGGCGTCCAGCAGGCGCGAGCGCATCCGCCGGCCGGGCTCGCGCACGGCTCGGACGTCGGCGATGGCCTCGGCGCTCGTCATGCCTTGTTTGTATGACATACAAGAACGGGAGTCAAAGCGCCTCGCTCGCCCCGGCGTCGGCGGCGGGCAGCCGGGCGGCGCGCGCGCGTCTGCAAGCTCTACCAGTGCGAGTAGGGTTCCCCTCGTGCGCGATTTTGTCGCCGCATCTTTTCGCCGCGTCGTCACGACGCGGTCACCCCGCTAGGCGAGGCTCCGGCAGCTTGTGGGAGTGTGCGTATGAGCCGGGGATTGCTCGACGGACTGATGCGGTTGATGGGTCGGAAGCGACGCCCGAAAGGCATGGCGCTGCCGGGCTGGGCGGCGAAGCGTTAGGCGGCAGGCCGCGGGCAGGCCACGGCCCCGGTCTAGCGGAACGCGCCGACGGCGAGCGCCAGGAACAGGATCGCGCCGGCCCAGGTGTTGGACCGGAACAGCCTGAGCGCCAGGACCGGGTCGGTGGTCTTCACGCGGCGCGCCTGGAGGCCGAGGTGGACGGCGAAGGCGAAGAGCGCCAGGTCGTAGGGAAGGCCCAGGCCCCCCGCCGCGCCGGCCACGAACGCGGCGGCCACGGCCACCAGGTAGAAGCCCGCCACGGCGCGCGGCGCCCTGTCGCCCAGCTTGCGGGCCGAGGACTTCACGCCGGCCAGGGCGTCGTCCTCCAGGTCCTGGATCGCGTAGATCGTGTCGTAGCCCAGGGTCCAGAAGATCCCCGAGAGGTAGAGGAAGCCGGCCGCGTAGCCGAGCCGGCCGGTGTCCAGATAGAAGAAGTCCTGCGTCTGATACTGCCACGCGGCGGCGAGCGCCGAGGTTCCGGTCGCGGCGGCGTAGCCCATCAGGGCGCCCCAGTTGAACGTCAGCCCCAGCCACGCCTGCGGCCACCAGGTGATCCGCTTCATGAACGGGTAGATGGCCACCAGCGCCAGCGAGCCGACGCCCAGCGCGATGGCCAGTGGCGACAGGCAGAGCAGGATGACGAGCGAGACCAGGCTGCACGCGACGACGTAGGCCCACGCGCCCTTCACGCCGATCTGGCCCGAGGCGACGGGGCGCCCCGCGGTGCGGGCGACCCTGGCGTCGATGTCGCGGTCGACGATGTCGTTGTAGGCGCAGCCCGCCGCGCGCATCAGCGCCGCGCCGAGCAAGAACAGGATCAGCAGTTGCAGGTTCGGCAACCGTCCCTGCTCGGCCGCCGCCAGCGCGATCCCTTGCCAGCCGGGCAGCATCAGCAGCCAGATCCCCGTCGGCCGGTCGAATCGCCCGAGCTTCAGCCATGGCCGCAGCACCGCAGGGGCATGGCGATCGACCCAGTTGGTCGGCGCGGCGTCGGGGAGCGGGGCGGTCGAGGTCATGACGCGCGTTCTACGCACCTTCGGCGAGATCGTCGCGGACGCGGGCAACTTGATTCATCCGCCGGTGCAGCACGCCGACGATACCAACGTCGCCGTTCGCCAGGACGCGCCAGTAGATCGTGTGGGACTCGCAGCGACAGGCGTAGCCTTGCGCCCCCAACTCGGCGGAAAGCGGCCGCCACGGGAAGTCGCGCGGCGATCGCGTGGAAGCGCTCATGCAGGCCACGCAGGTAGCGGTCGGCCTGAGCGGCGCCCCATCGCAGGCCGGCATCGAGATAGATGTCGTCGACCCGATGCTCGGCGCCCGGCAGGATTTCGGAGGCGGCTCACCGGGATCGGGCGAGGCGCTCACGACCGCGCCGGATCACGTCCTCGACGTCCATCAGCGGCACGAACGCGTCGTCCGGCGCGGCGAAGGCGGCGTGCAGCTCGGCTTTCAACCGCTCGAACTTGACCTGGTCGACCCGTTCCATGTCGCGGCGGATGAGGTCGCGGACGTACTCGCTGACGTACTCGTACACGCCGTCCTCGCCCACATTGTCGGCCACGAACTCGCGCAGCGCGCCGCTGACATGGACGTTGAGCGTCATCGGCTTGGACATCGCACGTCTCCATTGTCCACAACATAAGGGATACATCACGCGAGGAAGGGGGTGTGGCCTGGCCGCAACCCCGCCGGACGATGCGCGAACAGCGGTCCGCGCTTGCTTGACCGTGCATGACGCCCCGCCTAGCTTGAGGGTCTTCGAGGCTCGAACGGGAGGGTCAGCATGGCAGTGTCTGCTTCGCCGAAACTCCGGTTGCGCCTCGGACCGCCGCCGCCGCTCCGTTAAGTCCGAGCCGCTTCGCTCCGTGGCCTGCGCGGCCACCAGAGCGAAGCGATCCCGCGCGACCCCAAGCTTCCTCCGATCCGCGGTCCTCCGGGCGCTTCGCCGCCCGCAGCGCCCGTCACGTCAGACACCCCGTTCCGCCCCGGCCCGTGCGCGCTCCCCGGATGGAGCCCCGGTCCGGCGCCCTGCATTCGAGACCGAACATGACCAC
>NZ_JAEUMO010000090.1 GCF_016793285.1 Phenylobacterium sp. | reverse complement strand
GGCCTACATCAGCCACTTCGTCCACGCGCCGTTCTACGTCTACGCCTATGCGTTCGGCGACCTGCTGGTCCGCGCCCTGATGGAGAAGCGGCGCGAGGACCCGAAGGCCTTCGCGCCGGTCTACGAGAAGCTGCTCAGCGCTGGCGGAACCAGGACCTACGTCGAGGCGCTGGCGCCCTTCGGCCTGGATCCCCGACGAAAGGAATTCTGGGCCGCCGGAACCCGGCAGCTCGAGCGGCTGGTCGACGAGTTCGAGTCGCTGGTCTGAGTGCTTCCACCGCTCATCCCCGACAACTGAAGCGTCATGGCCGGCCGTGCCGGACCATCCAGAAGCGCCGGCGTCGGCGGATGACCCGCAGCGTCGCCGCTCCAGTCGTCCAACGCGTCGCCCGGGACCGCCCGCCGCGCTAGAGCGGGTCCTGGCGGCGGCGCAGCCACACGCAGCCGGCCAGGAAGGCGGCGCCGACGGCGAGCCCGGCCCAGAAGCTCGGGTCGCCGAAGAAGCGCATGGGGTCGATCTGGCTCAGCGAGGTGACGGTCATGTTCTTCTGGCCGGCCACGTTGTAGGCGCGATCGAAGCCGCCGAAGACGCGGTCGCCCACCACCCGGGCGATCGGCCCGCCGTCCTTGCCGGCCAGGACCATGAACTCGACCAGCATCAGCGCCAGCCACGGCCCGATGGCCCAGATGAAGGTCGCCCGCTTCGCCCAGGCCGAGACCAGCAGCAGCCAGCCGTAGAAGGGCAGGTCCCAGAGCGCGTTCATCGCCACGCCGTAGGGCAGCAGCACCCAGATCAGCGGCAGGCGCAGGTGGCTCCAGTAGACCGACAGGCTCTCGCCGCCGACGGCGACGACGAGCGTGCCCCAGGCCAGCATGATCGCCTGGGCGGCGAGCGCGATGGCCAGGACGATCAGCGGCTGGACCACCAGCGGGATCGCGGCCTTCGCGAGGACGGTCGTGGTGTCCGAGACCGGCAGCGACTTCCAGAACAGGAGGCTGCGGTCGCGTCGGTCGTTGTGGAGCGCGCCCAGCGCGTAGAAGACCGCCACGAAGAAGCTGATCATGAAGACGGCGCCTGCGGCGACCGCATAGGGGAGCCGGAGCTGCTCGCCGGTCTTCGCCACCGCCACGCCGTGCGGGAGGGTGAAGGAGGTGACGAAATAGGCCAGCAGCACGAAGGCCTCGACGGCCAGCGGCGCGATCCACAGCGCGCGGTGCTCCCAGAGCTCGCGGCGGATCGACCAGTAGAGGGGACGCACCCGGTTCATGCCGCGGTCTCCGCCCGCACGACCGGGCCCATCAGGGCGACGAAGAGGTCGGCGAGCCCCGCCGCGCGCACCTCGCCGAACGCCGCCAGTTGCGCCCGCGGCACGCCGTCGAAGAGCAGGATCGAGCGGCCGAACACCTGCCGCTCGTGCAACGGGCGCAGCGCCCGCGCCGCGGCCGCCTGGTCGGGGCCGACCATCGCCTCGAGGTAGCGTTCCTCCAGGGCTTCCATGCTGGCGGCGAGGACGACCTTGCCGTGGTTCAGGAACACCACGTCGGTCAGGATGTGCTGGATCTCCTCGACCTGATGGGTCGAGACCAGGATCGCCCGGTCGCTCTCGAACCAGTCGTTCAGCAGGCTGTCGTAGAAGGCCTTGCGGTAGAGCAGGTCGAGGCCGAGCGTCGGCTCGTCGAGCACTAGCAGCTTCGCGTCGATGGCCATCACCAGCGCCAGGTGCAACTGGGTGACCATGCCCTTGGAGAGCTCGCGCACGCGGCTGGTCCGCTTGAGGTCGGTGCGGTCGAGGAAGGCCTCGGCCTTGGCGCGGTCGAAGCGCGGGTGGACGCCGGCCACGTAATCCAGCGCCTGGCTCACCCGCAGCCAGCGCGGCAGCACCGCCACGTCGGCGATGAACGAGACCTCGCGCATCAGCCGGTCGCGCTGCGTCCAGGGATCCAGCCCCAGCACGGCCAGCCGCCCGTCGCTGGGCGCCAGGCCCAGGATGGCGTTCATCGCCGTCGACTTGCCCGCGCCGTTGCGGCCGATCAGTCCCACGATCCGCCCCGGCTCGATGGTCAGGTCCACGCCGTCCAGGGCGATCGTCGTCTTGAAGCTCTTCCGCAGGCCCCGTGCCTCGATGACCGCCATGATCAGCTCTCCTTCCCGGGCGCCAGCAGGTCGGCCGCATCGAGGCCCAGCCGCTGGATCGTCGCCCGGATCGCGGGCCATTGGTCGTTCAGGAACCGCTCGCGCTCGGCCCGCAGCAGGATCTCGCGCGCGCCGGCGGCCACGAACATGCCCAGGCCGCGCCGTTTCTCGACCAGCCGGTCGTCGTCGAGCTGCTGGTAGGCCTTCATCACCGTCAGCGGGTTCACCCGCGACTCCGCCGCCACCTGCCGCACGGACGGGACCGGGTCGCCCTCCCTGAGCAGCCCGTCGAGGATCATCGCCACCACCCGGTCGCGGATCTGCCGATAGATCGGCTGACTGTCGTTCCACTCGGGGTCCATGTCGTCCTGGCGCTGAGGCCGACCCCCGCGAGAGCCGTCCGCGAATCTTCTTGATTGGTGTTATACCACACTATAACACTATGTCGCATAGAAGTTGTCCGCCCTCTCGGGTGGACGGCAGGTTCAGCCAGCAAGGGGCCGCTGGGCATGACGGCGCAGCTCAAAATCATGACCGACGGTTGCAGGGCGCTCGGCCCGGCGCCGCAGCTCACCATCGAGGCCGGCATCGCCCGTGGCCTGATGAAGTTCGCGCTCGCCCGCGGCGCCAGCCCCGCCGAGCTGGCCCGCCGCGCCGGCCTCGACCCGGCCGATCTCGACGACCCCGACAGGCGCGTGCCGTTCGAGCGCTACGTCGTCCTGATGCGCGCGGCCAAGGCGCTGACGGGCGACCCGGCGCTGGCCCTGCACTATGCCGAGCACGTCGACTTCTCGGAGATCTCGGTCGTGGGGCTGCTCACCCTCGCGTCGGAGACGATGCTGGAGGCCTTCGCGCAGATGAACCGCTACGGCCGCCTGGCCGTGGAGGTCGAGGGCGTCGGCGCGGGCGACCGCTTCGAGGTCACGCGCGAGCGCGACGGCCTGTGGGTCACCGACCTGCGGCGGAACCCCAACGCCTTCCCCGAGCTCACCGAGACCACCTTCGGCCGCATGGCCTGGGGCCCGCGCCAGTTCGGCAGGACGCCGTTCGTGCTGGAGGCCCAGGTGACCCACGACGACCCCGGCTACGGCGCCGAGTACGCCCGCATCTTCGGCGTGCCGGTGACCTTCGGCGCGCCGCGCAACGCGCTCCGCGTCGATCCGGCGTGGTCGAGCCAGCGCGTCGCCGCCATGCCGCGCTACGTCTTCGGCGTCCTCTCCGAGCGGGCCGACAACCTCCTGAAGACGCTGGAGGACACCAAGTCCGCCCGTGGCCGTATCGAGAGCCTGCTGATGCCGAAACTGCACACCGGCGAGGCCTGCATGGACGCCGTCGCGCGCCAGATGGGCCTCTCGCGCCAGACCCTGTTCCGCCGTCTCAAGGCCGAGGGCGTCACGTTCGAGGGCCTGCTGGACGATCTGCGCCGCCGCCTCTCCGAGCACTACCTGTCGGGCCGCAGGGTGTCGGTGAACGAGACGGCCTACCTCGTCGGCTTCTCGGACCCGGCGGCCTTCTCGCGGGCGTTCAAGCGCTGGACGGGCGTCAGCCCCCGGGCGTGGCGCCAGACCGTCCAGCCTCCGCTCACCCCCAGCTCTCCACCTCGCCCCGGCGGCGCGCGATGATCGGGGCCTTCTTCTGCGCGAAGACCGGCTTCGGCGCGGGCTTGCCGAACAGCCAGCCCTGGCCCAGGCCGATGCCCATCGCCTGGATCTTCCGCGCCGCGTCCTCGGTCTCGATCATCTCGGCGACGGTCTCGACGCCCAGCTCGGCGCACATCTCGGCCAGCCGCTTCAGCATCACCGCGTCGCGCGGCCGCGAGTCCAGCCCCTGCACGAACTTGCCGTCGAACTTCACCACGTCGGCCTCGAGCTGGCGCAGGTAGTCGAGCGAGGCCGAGCCGGCGCCGAAGTCGTCGAGGCAGACCTCGTGGCCGGCCCTGCGCAGCGCCTGGATGCGCGCGT
Source organism: Phenylobacterium sp. (assembly GCF_016793285.1). GTDB lineage: Bacteria > Pseudomonadota > Alphaproteobacteria > Caulobacterales > Caulobacteraceae > Phenylobacterium. Next base: position 11,238 of record NZ_JAEUMO010000090.1, on the reverse strand, counting down.
TCGCCGCGTCGAGGTCGCCGAGCGCGTGGCTCTCGGTGAGCTCCAGCAGCAGCCGCGGACGCAGGCTCGGCCGCGTCTCGCTGACCCGGATCACGGCTTCCACGAAGCCCGGCTGCGCCAGGGAGAAGGCGCTCACGTTGGCGGCGATGCGCACCTCGGCCGGCGTCTCGGCCAGCATGGCGGCCACCGTCTTGACGACCGTGAGGTCGAGTTCGACGACGAGGCCGAGTTCCTCGGCCAGCTTGATGGTCTCGGCCGGGCCGCCGCCGCCTTCGAAGCGCGTCAGGGCCTCGTAGTGGTGCAGCTCGCGCGTCCTGAGGTCGACGACGGGCTGGTAGACCAGCTCGAACTTCTCGGCGCGGATCAGGTCCTTGAAGCGGGCCGACTCGGTGACGGTCTGGCGCAGCGCCGCCTCGAAGCTCTTCGCCGCCGCGTCCGGCCCTTCCTCCAGGCAGCGGTCCAGGGCGTAGCGGATCGCGCGCAGGGTCTCGGCGGGCGAGGCGGGGTCGAGCGACAGTTCGCCGGTCTTCACCTGCACGCCCGGACCGGCCAGTTCGCGGATGCGCTCGGCCAGCGCCTCGACGTTGGCCTGGCCCGACCGCAGCATGGCGAAGCGGTCGGCCCCCAGGCCCGCCGCGGGCACGCCGCCGTGCGAGGCGGCCTGCAGGGTGGCCGCCAGCTTCCGCTTGGTGGCCTCGGCGACCTCCGGCTCCATGCCCGCCAGCGCGACGGCGAGGCCGGCCACTTCCAGCAGGTCGACGCTGAGCGCGCCGCCGGTCTTCCCGGCCTGCTTCATCAGCCCGGCGGCGGCGGCCTCGAAGTCCTCGCGCGCGGCCAGGCCCGAGGCGTCGGTCTTCACCTCGGAGACCGGCGGCTGCCAGAGGCTGAAGGCGGCGGCGATGCCCGGCCGCTGCGGCATCTGGAAGAGCGAGATCGTGACGGGCTGGCGGCCCTTCGCCCCGGTCAGCGCGATCCTGAACGGACCGCGGCGCTCGCCCGGGCGGATGCCGCCGATCGCGGCGTCGACCAGTTCGGCGTCGGCGGCGTCGACGAACTCGCGCCAGGGCCGGCCCAGCAGCGTCTCGGCGCCGCGGCCCAGCAGGCGGCCCGCCGCGCCCGTCGCGAAGGCCACGCGTCCGCCGGCGCCGATCTCCATGACCATGTCGGCGCTCGCGAACACGAACGCGAGCAACTGCAGCGCATTGGGCCCCGCCGGGGCCTTCGCTGGAGCCGATGCCGTCGCCGCTTGCGCCATGGAATAGCATTAGCCGGCAAGAGGTTACCGGTCGGTGAGGCGCCTTCCCGACATTCAGAACATCGGCTCGGGCGGCTTCTTCTTCCTGCGCGGCGGCGCCCAGAGCACGCCGGGGTAGCCCTTGAGCGGCTTCAGCGCTTCGCCGCGCCAGGTCCATTCGGCGGCCTCGGGCATGTTCATGTGATAGCGCGGCTCGCGGCCGGTGCGCTCGGCGAAGAGGGCGCGGGGCACGTTGACCATCTGCGGCGAGCGGGCGCGTTCGTAGGCGATGGGCGTGCCGCAGCGCGCGCAGAAGCTGCGGACGCTCCCTTCGTCCTCGTCGGCGTAGCGGGTGAGATGCTCCTCGCCCCCGACGACGGCGAAGCGGCTGCGCCAGCAGCCGACGTAGGTGACGTAGGCCGCGCCCTGGGCGTGGCGGCTGCGCCGGGCGTGGTCGTGCCAGGCCCAGCGGGCCGGGACGCCGATCTCGATCTCCACCGCGCCGCAGACGCAGCCGCCCCGGGCCGTGCGCCCCTCCGGACCGCGCATCAGGCGACGCCCAGCCAGTCGAGGACCGCGGCGCCCGCCTCGCGCGGGTAGGTGTGGGCGAGGTCGGGGATCTCCAGGTAGGTCACCGCCGCCCCGGCCGCCCGCAGCGCCTGCGCCGCCTCGCGCGCCATGCCGACGTCGAACATCCAGTCCAGCGCCCCGTGGGTGATGTGGATCGGCAGCCCCTGCAGCCGCTCGCGGTCGGCATAGCCGGCCATCACCGGATGGAACGCCGCCGACGTGGGCGCGAGGTGCGTGAACGGCGAGCCGGGTTCGAGCCCGCTCACGTAGCTGAAGGTGCCGCCGTCGCTCATGCCGCCCAGCAGCAGGCGCGTCTCGTCCACGCTCCAGTGGGTGCGGACGAGGTCGAGGATGCGGTGCAGGTTGGGCGTGTCGGCGTCGCCGCCCTGGATGGCCCAGGTGCGGCCGACGGCGGTGGGCGCGACCACGATCGCGCCGCGCGACCGGGCCTCGCGCACCCAGCTCCACAGGAAGGCGCGGCCGTTGCCCGAGCCGCCGTGCAGGGCGAACACGACCGGCCAGGCCAGGGCGGCGTCGTAGTACTCCGGCACGTAGATCGAGAACGCGCCGCGTCCCCCCGGCTCGCCGCCGCCGTGGATCACGCCGGTGGTCTCGCTCTCGGGCGCCTCGGCCAGGCGCTTGCCCAGTTCGGCGTCGTCGCGCCGGTCGGGGTCGAGGAAGAACCGGCTCACCGGCGGCAGGCCGCGGGCCAGCGGATACAGCGCCTCCTGCGCCCGCGGGCCGTGGCGCAGGGCGCGGAAGACGGCGGTGAGCCCGTCCGCCTGGTCGGGCGCCGCGCGCAGTTCGGCATAGGCGGCGAGCGTCGCGTCGGCGGCGGTCGCGAGCGCCGTCCCCACCGGCGCCATCGCGGCGGGCCAGGCGTCGAGCCGCGCGCGCTCGGCGGCCAGCGCGGCGTCGGGCTCGCCGACCGCCGCCATCAGCTCGCCGAACTGCGAGGGGTCGAAGTAGCGCGCGACGAAGCCCAGCCGGTCCACGGCCTGGAGCAGCGGCGGCAGCAGCGCCACGATGTCGTCGAGTTCGCGCTCTTCCACCTGATCCCCGTGAGCTTCGCCCTGAGGTTAGGGACCTGCGCGAGCGTTGGCCATGGCGCTCCGCAGGTTGCGTCCCGACGGCGCAGGCGGCGTGTCCGGACAAGACTTCGATTGCCGTGCGGGCCCGACCGGCGGCATGGGTGGCGGCCATGACCGACACGACCGACAAGCCGCCGCCCAAGTCCTTCCGCGAGGAGGTCGTCGACAGCGCCAAGACCATCGGCCTGGGCCTGCTCCTGGCCCTCGTCCTGCGCGTGGTGCTGTTCGAGCCCTTCACCATCCCGTCGGCCTCGATGGAGCCCGGCCTGCTGGTGGGCGACTACGTGATCGCCACCAAGTGGGACTACGGCTGGAGCCGCGCCTCGATCCCGTTCAACCTGCCGCTGTTCAAGGGCCGGGTGTTCGAGCAGGCGCCGGAACGCGGCGACGTTGTGGTCTTCAAGCTGCCGAGCAACCCGCAGGTGACCTACGTGAAGCGCCTCATCGGCCTGCCGGGCGACCGGGTGCAGGTGAGCGACAGCATGGTCTACGTGAACGGCAAGCCGATCCCTCGGACCCCGCAAGGCGACGCCTACGATCCCGACGCCGACATCACCGTGGCGCAGTACGCCGAGACCAACGCGCGCGGACACCGCTACATGACCTTCGACCGCGGCCCCAGCGAGCCGCTGGACAACACCGAGGTCTTCGTCGTGCCCGAGGGCCACTACTTCATGATGGGCGACAACCGCGACAACTCGTCCGACAGCCGCGTGCCGCCGGCCATGCACGGCGTCGGCTTCGTGCCGGCCGAGAACCTGATCGGCCGGCCCCGCTTCGTCCTCGCCTCATGGAAGGGCGGCGCCGAGATCTTCAAGCCCTGGACCTGGGTGATGCGCTTCGACCCCGGCCGCCTGCTGAAGCCCGTCGGCTAGGTCCAACCCGACAACCCCGCTCATCCCCGCGCATGCGGGGACCCGGGCTTGCTTCCTCCCCGCGCCGCGGCGGCCACCGCTCCCTTGAGGGAAGTCCGGGTCCCCGCACGAGCGGATTCAGCGGCCGCGGTATTCGGCGAAGCTGATCGCGCCGTCGCCGTCGGTGTCGAGGGCGCGGAGTTCCGCCGCGCCGAGGCGGCCGTCGTGGTCGGTGTCCAGGCGGGCGAACTCGCCCGCGGCGGCCGGATGCGCCAGGGCCGGCGCGGCGACCGCGCCGACGGCGGCGGCCCCGACCGTGGCGGCGATGATCCCGCCGGCGACCAGGCGCCAGCCGCGCCGGCCGATGCGCGGCGCAGGCGGGGCGATCTCGCGCTCGATGAAGCCGCGGAGCGCCTCGCTGGCGGACACGCCCTCGTCCTGGCAGCGCGCCATGAAGGCGAGCTTGGTCGGGTAGGGCAGGCGGATCTCGAGCGTCTCGCTCTTCTTCAGCTTCATGGCGTCTTCGCTTCGTGGCTGCGTGACGGATACCGGGTTCGGCCCCGATGGCCAGGATAATACTGTCCGGACAAGGGCGCGGCTTCAGCCCTTGCGCATCTCGATCACCTCGCGGCGGCCGCCCATCAGGTAGCGCATGTCGGAGCCGACGGTGACCAGGTCGAAGCCGCGGGCGATCATCTGCTTCGAATAGGCGGCGCTGTTGGTGTGGACGCCGGTCCGGATGCCTGCGGCCTTCGTGGCGGCGAGGATGCGGTCGAACGCGGCCAGGACCTTCGGGTCGTCGCTGTCCTGGCGCGGCTCGCCGCCCAGCGAGAGCGAGAGGTCCGAGGGGCCGATGTAGATGCCGTCGAGGCCGGGGACCGCGCAGATCGCCGCGGCGTTCGCCAGGCCCTCGGCGGTCTCGATCATCGCGAAGGTGACGATCTCGGCGTTGGCGTTCTCCGCGTAGTCGCCGCCATAGATCATCGCCGGGCGGGTCGGGCCGTAGCTGCGGAAGCCGTCGGGCGGATAGCGGCAGGCGCGCACGAAGCTCTCGCATTCGGCGGCCGTCGAGATCATCGGGCAGATGATCCCGAGCGCGCCGGCGTCCAGCGCCTTCATGATGTCGCCGGGCGCGTTCCAGGGCACGCGGACCATCGGGACGGCGTCGCTGGCGCGCAGCGCCTGCACCATCGCCAGGACGTCGGAATAGCCGATCAGGCCGTGCTGCTGGTCGATGGTGACCGCGTCCCAGCCCTGCGCGCCCACGGCTTCGGCGTGCAGCGGGCCGGGCAGGCCGAGCCAGCAGTTGAGGGCGGCCCTGCCGTCCGCCCAGATCTCTTTGAGGCGATTGGTGCGCATGGCCCAAGGCGTAGGGCGCGGTCGGCAAAAGGGGAAGCCGGTTTTGCGCCGGGGAGTGCGCCGTGCTCGGATCGGCGCCGGCGGCGCGGCGCGCGCAGGGCCGTCAGGCCACCAGGATGTCGCCGCCGCTGCGGTTGGCGAGGATCTGGCCGATGGCGTCGAAGAGCGCGGTCATCGAGACGGGTTTCAGCAGCACCCCGTCGGCGCCCGCGGCCATGCAGTCGGCCTCGATGGTGGAACCGGCGTCGGCCGTGACCACGATCACCGGCAGGGTCGCCTTGGCGTCGCCGCGCCGCCGCATCTCGCGGATCGCGGTGATGCCGTCCATCCCGGGCATCCGCAGGTCCATCAGGATCAGGTCGAAGTCGTAGTCCGCGATCATCTGGAGGCCCGCGGCGCCGTCGGGCGCCTCCGCCATCTCGATCTCGCCCGCGCGCAGCATCTCCTTCACGACGCGGCGGTTGATCTCGTTATCCTCGACGAACAAGACCCGCATTGGGTGGCTCCGGACGCCGGCCCCCCGCCGACGCTACGCCCGAACCTATCGCCGACAGCTTAAGCTAACATTGATCGCGCAGGGGAATCCGCGCTCGGCGATTGCCGTTCGGCGAAGCCCGCCTTGAGCGCGGCGGACAGCGCGGGGGCCGCGATGGGCTTGCGGATCACCTGGGCCGCGCCGGCGGCGGCGAGCAGGGCGGCCTCGGCGTCGTCGCCGGGGGTCAGGACCACGACGGCGGCGGGTCCGGTCTTGCCGCAGAGCGTCCTGAGCGCGCCGGCGCGCGCGTCCGGGGCCGCGCCCAGCGCCGCGGCGTCGCAGAGGATCAGGTCGAACCGGCCCTGGGCGGCGTCGGCCGGGGCGGCCACGGCCTCGACGGCGCGCACCTGCGGCGTCAGGACGGCGCGCAGCACGGCCTGGGTCAGCGGATTGGCGTCGACCAGCAGCACGCTGGCGTCGGCGAACGTCTCGGCGGCCGGCGCGTCGGGCGCGGCGGCCCGGGCCCTGGGCTCGGCGGGGCGGTTGAGCGCGATCCGCACGGTGAAGGTGGAGCCCTTGCCCAGCGTGCTCTCCACCGCGATGTCGCCGCCCATGGCGCGGGCCAGGTTGCGGCAGATCGCGAGGCCGAGACCCGTGCCCTCGTAGTTGCGGGTGATCGAGCCGTCGACCTGGCGGAAGGCCTCGAAGACGTCCTCCTGCCGCTCCTTCGGGATGCCGATGCCGCTGTCGCTGACCGCCAGCACGAGCTGGTCGCCCTCGGCCCGCACGGCGAGCGTGACGGCGCCCTGATGCGTGAACTTGATGGCGTTGGACATCAGGTTGAACAGGATCTGCCGCAGGCGTCCGGCGTCGGCGAGGATCCTGGTCGGCGCGCGGTGGATGTCGAGGGTGAGCGCGATGCCCTTGGCGTCGGCCTTCTCGGCCCAGAGGCGCGCGGTGTCGTCGCACAGCTTCTTCAGGTCCATCTCGGCCGGCGAGATGATCATCTTGCCCGTCTCGATCTTCGAGAGGTCCAGGATGTCGTCGACCAGCGCGCGCATGGTCTCGCCCGAGCCGTGGACCAGGGCGACCTTGTCCTTCAGGTCGGCGTCGAGGCGCGGGTCGGCGAGGATCACCTGGGTCATGCCCAGGATGCCGTTCAGCGGCGTGCGGATCTCGTGGCTGGTGGTGGCCAGGAACTCGGTCCGCGCCTGCACCGCCTTCTCCAGCGCGGTGTTGGCGCTCGAGAGCTTGCCGTTGGCGTCGCGCACCTGGTTGCGGCTGCGCCGGATCGACAGGAACGCGCCCAGCAGCAGGACGCCCACCAGCACCGAGCCGGCCAGCAGGACGTTGGTGATGACGCCGCGGGTGCGGGCGAGCTCGACGTCCTTCTGCAACTGCGTCGCCTTGAGGCTCGCGATGCGCGAGGCCTGGTTGGCGTAGTCGAACTGCGCCGACATCAGGGCGGCGTTGGTCGAGGCGGCCAGGTCGCGGGCCTGGTCGTCGAGGCGCTTGAAGGCCTTCAGGTGCGCCAGCGCCAGATGCTCCTGGCCGAGCGCGAGGTAGGCCTTGTAGGCGGTCTCGTGGAAGTCCCGCTCGATGAGCGAGGTGGCTTCGAGATCGACGCCGGCGAAGGTGCGCTCGATCAGGTCGGCGGCGCCGCGGGCGTTGCCGCGGGCGAGCTGGAGCTTGGCCGCGACGCCCCAGACGCCGGGCAGGCTCTCGCGCGCGGCCGGGTCGCCGTTGGCGAGCCGTTCGGCCTCGGCGATGTGGCGCTGGGCGGCGTCGAGCCTGCCGTGCTCGACCTCGGTGGCGGCGAGGTTGGCCACCACGTTGCTCTCGATCAGCGGGCTCTTCAGTTCGCGCGCCACCGCGCGGGCGCGCTCGAACTCGGCCTCGGCCTCGGCGTACTTCTTCTGCTCGCGCAGCGCGTTGCCGATGTTGTTCCGGGCGCTGACCGTCAGCGACGGGTCGCCGGCATAGAGGTCCGCGGCCTGGGCGTAGTACTGGAGCACCTTCGCGTAGTCGCGGGCGTCCTGGTAGATCGTGCCGATGTTCATCAGCGCGATGGCCTGGCTGCGCGCCTCCCGGGCCTTGCCGAAGATGCGGTAGGCCGCGTGGAAGTCGGTGAGCGCGGCCTGGACCTGACCCTCCGTGGCCAGCACGCCGGCCTGCGCCATCAGGAGGTCGCCGTGCAGCTTGGTGTCGGGCGAGGCCTTGGCGACGGCGGCGAGGCCGTCGCGGATCACGGGCTTGGCTTCCTCCAGGCGGTTCAGGCGCAGCAGGGCCTCGCCCTGCAGCCACTGGGCCGTGGCGATGTGCTCGATCCTGCGGACCCCGCTCTCGCGCCGGGCGGCCTCCAGCGCGGCCTGCGACTGGCGGAGCGCCGCCTGCGGATCGGCCATCATCGCCGACTTGGCGGCCTGGACCTTGGCGTCGAACGGGGTCGGCGCCTCGATGCTCGCGGCGTCCGGCGCGAAGGCGTGGGCGCCCGTCGCCGCTGCGAGGAGGGCCGCCGCCGCGGTGGCCATGGCGAGGTCTCTGAAGCGCATCTTTCCGCCCATGTCGGCGGCAAGGTTACCGGCCATCCCTTAAAGTGACGCTAAGGGGCGGATAGCGTGCCTTTCCCGCCTGCGACGGGAAAGGCAGGGCGACGCTGAAACGCGAAACGGCGCCGCCCTGTGGGTGGGCGACGCCGCTCCGCAGGTCTCTGTGGGGTGCTGCTAGAAGGCGATCCGGTAGCGGGCGCCGGTGACGTAGCTGTCCTCTTCGGCCCCCGTGCCCGGGTTCTGCGAGCCGGTCTCGACCCGGCCGAACAGCGCCACGTCGCCGTAGCCGCCGTTGATCGGCTTCAGGTACATGGCCTCGCCGGCGATGCGGCGCTTGCCCGAGATGTCGAAGCTCTGCGTCACGATGCCGATCTCGCCGGTCTGGCGGTCCACGACCTGGACCGTCTGGACGTCGAGCTTTCCCTTCTCCACGAACATCGGCTGCGACACCGACAGCGTGAAGCGATCGCCCTTGGCGAGCAGGTCGCCGGCCGCGAAGCCCACCTCGAACGACGAGGTGGTCAGGCCGCCCTTGCTGACCGCCAGCGACTGGCCGTCCGAGGCGCGGGTGCGGCCCATCGAGCCGGTGGCCATGAAGCTCAGCCTGTCGCTTGCCGCCCAGTTCACCGAGAGCGAGTAGCCGTCGGTAGTGGAGCCCTTGCGGAAGTCCTGCGGGTCGAACGACTGGATGCCGAGCAGGCCCCGGTCTTCGTTGAGGCGCGTCCACGAGCCGGTCAGCGTCAGGTCCGCGGTCGGCTTGTAGGCCAGGGCGAAGCGCTGGGCGTCGGCCGCGTAGGTCGCCGCCCCGTTGCCCACGACGCCCAGGGCGGGCTCGAGGTTGCGCTGGCGCTCCTGCTCGCGGCTCAGCATGCCGGCCGAGAACGAGAGCTGCGGCGCGATCTGGTAGTCCATGCCCGCGTACACGCCGCCCGAGGCCAGGCCCAGCAGCGGGTCGGCGCCGCCGCGGTCGATGTCGTAGGACCCGGCCGAGGCGAAGCCCGTGCTCCGGGCGAGCTGCGGGGCGCCGTCGCCGAAGCCGAAGACCATCTGGGTCTTCTCGCCGGCGATCTGGAAGCGCGACTGATAGGCCGGGCCCTCGTCGCGGTAGCCGTAGCGCGACTGGCGCGGGGCGACCGACATGGTCAGGTCCATGCCCCACGGGTTGGCGATCGCGTAGCTCTGGCTGGAGAAGCCGTTGGCGAAGGCGCCCTTGCCGCCGTTCTTCACCCAGGTGTCCATGCGGCTGAGCAGGTAGGCCTGGAACTGCTCCTGGCCGCCCAGGTAGGTGGTCACGTTCTGGCCGATCAGCTTGCTCGTCAGCGGGATCGCGAAGTCGCGCTGCGTCAGCAGGCCCAGCGGCTCGAAGGCGTAGAAGTAGGCGTCGGCGGTCGTCTTCCACGTCCCGTTCTGCACCTGCTTGTAGCGGGTGATCACGGCGTTGTTGGTCTGGGCCACGGCCTTGCCGTTCTGCACCGAGAACCACTTCAGGCTCGAGAAGCTGAGCGGCGACTGGCTGGCGGTCACGTCCAGCATGCCCACGCCGTAGACCGGGTCGATGCCGGGGGCGCCGAGGTCCTTGGCCGAGTCGAGGATGATCTTCGCGGTCTCGCCCGGGAAGTTGGCGAGCCACGGCCAGCGGTCGTGCAGCAGCGCGATGGCGCCCGAGACCAGCGGCGCGGCGAACGACGTGCCGCTCATGCGGGTCGTCCCGCCGGCGCCGTCGCTGACCAGGATCAGCTCGCCCGGCGCCACGATGAAGTGGTTCTTCAGCTTGTCGCCGAGGCACAGGCCCAGCCGCGTGAAGCACGCCTCGCCCGGCCGGTTCGAGAAGTTCGAGATCGCGCCCTCGACGTCCACCGAACCCACGATGATGACCGCGGGATTCAGCGGCTGGGGAAGCCACGAGACGTTGTCCGTCTGGGTCACGCCGTCGTTGCCGGCGGCGACCACGAACAGCGTGTTCTTCAGGATCTGCGTCGTGTAGCCGAGGTCGAGGAAGACGTTGCTCCAGCCCTTGTCGAAGGTGGAGCCCGGCACGCCCAGCGACATGTTGACGATGCTGGCGCCGTTGGCCTTCAGGGTCTTCACGCCGAGGGTGATGTCGTCCCAGTTGGCGGTGCCGGTCTCGTCGAACGGATTGTAGGCGACGACCTGGGCGTTGGGCGCGATGCCCATGACGCCGCGCCCGTCGTGATGGCCGACGATCAGCGAGCCGACGGCCGCGCCGTGGCCGTTGCTGAACTCCGACACGCCGCCCGAGATGATGATGTTGCCCGCGATCGACGCGTCGGTCGTGAAGCTCATGTCCAGGATGCCGATGCGGGTGTCGGCGCCGGAACCCTGCGTCTTGGTGAGCGAGGGCGTCCAGTTGATGGTCTTCATCCAGTGATCGACGTGGTCGGTCCCGGCGTAGTCCATCAGGGCGTCGTAGTATTCCAGGAAGATGTAGGCCATCTCGTCCTGGTTCAGGTTCGAGAAGGCGCTGGCGTCGCTGCCCTCGATGCCGCGCGCGGCCAGGAACGGCTTCAGGAAGCCTTCGGTGAAGGACTTGCCGGTCTTCGCCTGGATCGACGCGCCCCAGAACGCCTCGGAGTCGCTGAGGATCGTCGTGATCTTGCTGTCGATCAGCGCCTTGTCGGGCGCCGTCGAGATCGCGCTCGAGAAGGCGACCTGCCAGTCGCCGCCGGCCTTGGTCCAGAAGTCGCCGACCCTGGCGTACTCCGGCGCGTCGGCGCCCACGACCGGGTTCGAGGTGGCCCAGAAGGTCTTCAGGTCGCCGTAGAAGGCGCCCGTGTCGCCCCAGAACGGCCGCAGGTTGCCCCAGAAGGGCCGGAGGTTGCCGTAGAACGGGCGCAGGTTCCCATAGAAGGGCCGCAGGTTCCCGTAGAACGGCCGCAGGTTGCCGTAATACGGCTTCACCGGCCCCGCCGTGTTGCTGGTCGCCTGCGCCGCGGCCGGCGTCGCGTTCAGCGCCGCAGTGGCCAGCGCCGCCGCGGCGACGCTCATCAGCAGAGTGCTGTTCTTCCGCACCATTACCGTAGTCCCCCAACGGCGCTTCTGTGCCGCAGTGCGGAAAATGGCTCGAAAGCCCTTACGGAAGTGCAAA
>NZ_JAEUMO010000056.1 GCF_016793285.1 Phenylobacterium sp. | reverse complement strand
CTCGTTCCAGGCGGCGACGTCGTAGCCCAGCTCGGCCCCGCTATCGCGCATCTTCCGGAACGCGGTCACCGGGGACTTCTCCTGCACCCAGCTCTTCGCGGCGTCCCGCAGCATGCTCTGTTCTTCGGTCAGTACGGCCATTTCGGTTCTTCCTCTCAATCTCGATGTGCGAGGCGGCTCCGCGCCCGCTGGTCTCTCAAATTCACCCTCCCCCTCTCTGAACGTCATCCCCGGGCTTGTCCCGGGGATCCAGACGCGCCGGCCTCGCAGTCAATTCTCCGACGGCGGCGCTTCTGGATGGCCGGGACAGGCCCGGCCATGACGGCTGAAGAGGGATCAGGTCGTCGGGGTCATCTCACTTGTTTTGCGTAAGGTCAGGCAAGCCCAGGATGCGCTTCGAAACGATGTTCGACTGCACCTCCTGGCTGCCGCCGAAGATCGTGAAGGCCTTGCCGTAGAGCCAGGCGCGGACGATCCCGAGCTCGCCCTTCTCGAAGTCGTCGCCCTCCCAGCCCAGGCCCTGGTGGCCCATGATCTCCAGCGTCAGCTCATGGCGCTCCTGGGCGAGCCAGGTGCCGGCGTTCTTCATGATCGAGGTGGCGGCCGAGGGGCCGGAATTGCCCTTGCTCTCGGCCATCGCGCGGAACGCCGTCTGCTGGAAGACCTTGGTCTCCATGCTGTTGCGGATGATCCGGTTGCGCAGGTCCTGGTCGTCGATCTTCCCGTCCGCGTCGACGCCCACGTACTTCTTGGCGAGGTCGCTGAGCGACGGGCCCATCATACCCCCGCCGCCGCCCATGCCCGAGATGCCGCTGCGCTCGTGCTGCAGCAGGCGCTTGGCGATGGTCCAGCCGCCGTTCAGCGGCCCGACCAGGTCCTTTTTCTCGGCCCGCGCGTCGGTGAAGAACGTCTCGGCGAACGGCGACTGGCCGTTGATCAGCACGATCGGCCGCACCTCGACGCCCGGCTGGTGCATCGGGAACAGCACGAACGAGATGCCCTCGTGCTTCTTCGACGTGTCGGTCCGCACGAGGCAGAAGATCCAGTCAGCGTATTGAGCTCCGCTTGTCCAGATTTTCGACCCATTGATGATGAAATGATCGCCCTTGTCTTCAGCTTTCGTGGATAGAGCGGCAAGATCAGACCCCGCGCCCGGCTCGCTGAAACCTTGGCACCACTGAAGATCGCCACGGCAGATCGGCGGGATATGCTCGTTCTTCTGTGCCTCGGTGCCGTATTCCAGCAGCGTCGGGCCGAACATCATCACGCCCATGCCGCCGATCGGGTTGTAGGCGCCGGCCCGGGCGAACTCGCCCTGCACGATGCGCGCCTCGGCGCCCGAAAGCCCGCCGCCGCCGTAGGCCTTCGGCCACGTCGGCGTGCCCCAGCCCTTCGACCCCACGGCCTTGCGCCAGGCCTCGTGGTCGGCGGACGGTGCGTCCGCGCGGCCTTCGCCGGCCATCGGGTTGGGCTTGCCCTTCAGCGAGGCGGGGAAATTCGCCTCGACCCACTCGCGGACCTCCTTGCGGAAGGCGTCCAGGTCCGCACCACCAAAATCAGCCATCTCTCGAATGATCCTTTTGTATTCAATATTTTGAACGTCATCCCCGGGCTTGTCCCGGGGATCCAGACGCACCGGCCTGCCAGGCAAATCTCCCGACGCCGGCGCCTCTGGATGGCCGGGACAAGCCCGGCCATGACGAGACCTAAGGGGGCGAGCTTAGCCCTTCTGCGTCGCCTCCGGCAGTCCGAGAATCCGCTTGGAGACGATGTTGAGCTGCACCTCCCACGAGCCGCCGGCGATGGTGCCGCTCTTGCCGCGCAGCCAGGCGCGGGTCGCGCCCAGTTCGTCGGCGCCGAACGCGTCGCCCTCCCAGCCCAGCCCCTGGGCGCCCAGGAGTTCGACGGTCAGCTCGGCCTTGTCCTGCCGCACCTTGGAGCCGACGTTCTTCAGCACCGAACTGGCCGCGCTCGGCCCCGAGTTCGACCGCGCCTCCTCGGCCGCGCGCCGCCCGGTGAGCCGGAACGCATGCTCCTCCATCAGGTGATCGGTGATGCGGCTCCTCAGGTCCGGGTCGGCCAGCCGCCCGCTGTCGTCGAGGCCGACGTAGGCGATCGCCTTCTGCTCGATGGGCGCGCCCGGGGTGACGCCCGGCGCCCCCATCTGGTTCGCGCCCGAGATCCCCTGCCGCTCGTGCTGCAACAGCCGCTTGGCGATGGTCCAGCCGCCGTTCAACGGGCCCACCAGGTTCGCCTTCGGGACCTTCACGTCGGTAAAGAAGGTCTCGCAGAAGGGTGTCGTCCCGTTGATCAGAAGTATAGGACGCGGCTCGACCCCGCCGCCAGCCATGTCGATCAGCACGAAACTTATGCCTTCGTGCTTTTTCGTGGTATCTGTTCTGACGAGACAGAAGCACCAGTCGGCCGTATGCGCTCCGCTTGTCCAGGTCTTCTGGCCATTGACCAGCCAGTATTCACCCTTGTCTTCCGCTCTAGTTTGCAGGCCCGCGAGGTCACTGCCGGCGCCCGGCTCCGAGAAACCCTGGCACCAGCGCAGCTCGCCGCGCACGATCGGCGGAATGTGCCGCTGCTTCTGCTCTTCCGTCCCGTATTCCAGCAGCGTCGGGCCGAACATCATCACGCCCATGCCGCCGATCGGGTTGTAGGCCCCGATCGCCGCCATCTCCTCGGAGACGACGCGCGCCTCGGCCTTGGAGAGCCCGCCGCCGCCGTAGGCCTTCGGCCACGTCGGCACGCCCCAGCCCCGGTCGCCCATGGCCCTGCGCCAGGCGTCCTGGTCGGGCGTCAGCTCGCGCCCCTCCGGCGCGCCCTTGCCCGCCAGCGCGGAAGGGAAGTTCGCGGAAAGCCAGTCCCGCACCTCGGTGCGAAACCCTGCCAGGTCAGGCCCGCCGAAATCCGCCATCGCTCACCCTCCCCTTCCTCTTGATCGGCATCCCGCGAACAAGCCGCGGGATGACGTAGGTGTTCAGCTCGACTGCGTCGTATCCGGCAGCCCCAGGATGCGCTTGCTGACGATGTTCGACTGCACCTCCTGGCTGCCGCCGAAGATCGTCCAGGCCTTGCCCGACAGCCAGCCGCGCACCGCCTCCAGCTCGTCGCGGGCGAAGTCGTCGCCCTCCCAGCCC
>NZ_JAEUMO010000033.1 GCF_016793285.1 Phenylobacterium sp. | reverse complement strand
CGCTTCACCTCTTCGAGGTTGAAGCACTCGATGGTGTCGCCGGCCTTGATGTCCTGGAAGCCCTGGAACGCCATGCCGCATTCCTGGCCCGCGGGCACCTCGTTGACCTCGTCCTTGAAGCGCTTGAGCGTCTGCAGGACGCCCAGTTCCAGGATGACGACGTGGTCGCGCACGATCCGGACGCGCGCGCCCTTGCGGACCACGCCCTCGGTGACCTTACAACCCGCGACACGGCCGACCTTGGTGATGTCGAAGGCCTGCAGGACCTCGGCGTTGCCCAGGAAGGTTTCGCGCTGGATCGGCGCCAGCATGCCCGAGAGCACGCCTTTGATGTCGTCCAGCAGGTCGTAGATGATCGCGTAGTAGCGGATCTCGACGCCTTCCCGTTCGGCCAGCGCCTGCGCCTGCTTCGAGGCGCGGACGTTGAAGCCGAGGATCGGCGAGCCGGCGCCCTTGGCCAGCATCACGTCGCTCTCGCTGATCGCGCCGGCGCCCGACAGGATGATCCGCGCGCGGACCTCGTCGGTGCCCATCTTGTCCAGCGAGCCCACGATCGCTTCGGCGGAGCCCTGCACGTCGGCCTTGATGATGACCGGCAGCTCCGAGACCTTCTTGTCGGTGATCTTGGCCATCATCTCGGCCAGCGAGGCGCCCTGGACCGGAGCCCCGGCCTTCTCGCGCTTCACCCGGACGCGGTACTCGGTGAGTTCACGCGCACGCGCTTCGCTCTCCACGACCGCGAAGGGCTCGCCCGGATCGGGCGTGCCGTCGAGGCCCAGGATCTCGACCGGAACGGACGGCCCGGCCGAATCCAACTGCTCGCCGCGCTCGTTGAGCAGGGCGCGCACCCGGCCGAAGTTGGCGCCGGCCACGACGATGTCGCCGCGCTTCAGCGTCCCGCGCTTGACCAGCACGGTCGAGACCGCGCCGCGACCCCGGTCCAGCTTCGCCTCGATCACCAGGCCGTCGGCCGTACGATCGGGGTTGGCCTTCAGGTCCAGCACCTCGGCCTGCAGCAGGATGGCTTCGATCAGGTCGTCCAGGCCCAGCTTCTGGGTCGCGGAGACTTCGACCGCCTGGGTGTCGCCACCGAGGCTCTCCACCACGATCTCGTGCTGCAACAGCTCGTTGATCACGCGGGTGGGGTCGGCGTCGGGTTTGTCGATCTTGTTGATCGCCACGATGATCGGCGCGCCGGCCGCCTTGGCGTGCTGAATCGCCTCGATCGTCTGCGGCATCACGCCGTCGTCGGCCGCCACCACCAGGATGACGATGTCGGTGACGTTGGCGCCGCGCATCCGCATGGCGGAGAAGGCGGCGTGGCCGGGCGTGTCCAGGAACGTGACCTTCTGGCCGTTCTCGAGCCGCACCTGATAGGCCCCGATGTGCTGGGTGATGCCGCCGTGCTCGCCCGACACCACGTCGGTCGACCGGAGCGCGTCCAGCAGCGAGGTCTTGCCGTGGTCGACGTGACCCATGACGGTCACGACCGGGGGCCGCGCCTCCAGGTGATCGTCGAGATCCTCGGCGCCGATGAAGCCCTCTTCGACGTCGGCCTCCGAGACGCGCCTCACGGTGTGGCCGAATTCGGTGGCCACCAGCTCGGCGGTGTCGTTGTCGATGACGTCGTTGATCTTCAGCATCACGCCCTGACGCATCAGGAACTTGATGATCTCGACGCCGCGCACGGCCATCCGGTTGGCGAGTTCGCTCACCGTGATGACGTCGGGGATGACGACTTCGCGGGCCACCCGGGCCTGCTCGACGGCGCCGCCCTTGCGCTTCTCGCGCTCGCGTTCGCGGGCGCGGCGCACGGAGGCGAGCGAGCGCATCCGCTCGGCGCCCTCGGCGTCGCCGGCGACGGTCTGGATCGTCAGGCGGCCTTCACGGCGCGTCGGCGCGCCCTTGGCGCGGCTGATCGCGCCCTTGCCGGGCTCCTGGGCGCGACGCCGGTCGTCGTCGTCGCGGCGGTCCATGACCGAGCCGCCGGGCCGCGGAGCCTGGCGGGTGGCGCGCTGCACTTCCGGCGTGGCCGGCGGGGCGTTCGGGCCGACGCGCGGGCCGCCCGGACCACGGGGGCCGCCAGGGCCGCGGGCGCCGTCGCGCGGCGGGGCCGGGCGCGGGGCCAGGGCGGAGTAGCGGACGGTGCCGCCTTCGGGACGCGGACCGCGGTCGCCCTGCGGGCGGTCGCCGTCGCGGCGAGGCGGGCCACGGTCGTCGCGCGGCGGCCGGGGGCCGTCGGCGCGCGGGGCGCGCTGGCCGAAGTTGGCGTTCTCGAAGCGGCCCGGGGCGCGCTCGGGCCGGTAGGTCGTGGTGGTCGGCCGGTCGTCGCGACGATCGTGCGACGGCTGATAGGTGCGCGTCTGGCCCGGGGCGGTGGGCCCGGACGGCGCCTGGGGAGCGGCCGGACGCGGCGCAGGCTGGGCGGCCTGGACCGGCGGCGGAGCCGGCGCGGCGGCCACAGGCGCAGCCGCCGGCGCGGGCGCGGGCGTGGCGGTGGGTGCGGGCGTAGGGGCGGGAGCCGCAGGCCTCGGCGCCTCGGCCTGGACCGGCGCGGCGGGCGCGGGCGGTGGCGCGGCGGCCGCGGCCTGGGCGGCGCGGGCCGCCTCGGCGGTCGCGCGGTCGCGCTCCTCGCGGGCGCGGCGGTCCGCTTCCTGTTGCTGCTGTTGCGCACGCGCGGCGGCGATGACCCGCTCGCGGGCGGCGCGTTCCTCGGCCGACAGGCCGTCGCCGGGCGCGGCAGGACGCGAGCCGCCCTGGGTCGCGGCGGGGCGCGGCGGCGGATCGAACACACGGCGTTCGGCGGCGGACGGTGCGGCCAGATTGCCGCCGCCCGGCGCGTGCGGCCGGGACCGCTTGGTCTCGACGACCACCGTTTTCGTCCGGCCGTGGCTGAAGCTCTGCTTCACCGTGCCCGAGCTGACCGAGCCACCGGGACGCGGCTTCAGGGTCAGGGGTTTACGGCCGTTGTTGTCGTTCTCGCTCATTCGCTCGCTTTTACTCGCGCCGGGGCGGATCCCCGGCCAACGTCACGCCTTCAACGTCGCCCGTCTCTCAATAAGGAAAGGCGGAAAGCCCTAGGGCTCCCGCTTCGCCTCGACAGGCTCCTCGCGCCAATCCTCAGGAAGGAGCGGACTGAAACCCGCCAGGCGTCGGACATCTTCGGTCCA
Organism: Phenylobacterium sp.; assembly: GCF_016793285.1. Lineage (GTDB taxonomy): Bacteria > Pseudomonadota > Alphaproteobacteria > Caulobacterales > Caulobacteraceae > Phenylobacterium. The sequence goes on along the minus strand of NZ_JAEUMO010000033.1, from coordinate 1,199 downwards.
GCGCTCGGCAGCTCGCCCCGCAAGGAAGGCGGTGTGTATCACATTCTCGCCCCCTAAGGCCAAACCCAATTCCGTCGCCGTGAAGACGCCGAAAACCCCGGGCGGCGGGGACTGATGACGGGCCAGGCGCAGAAGCTTGCCGCGGCCGTCTGCGGCGCCGTCCGACGCCTCGACCAGCCACGCGGCCTTGCCCGACGATATCGCGGAAGAGACCTTTTCGAACCCGGAGGTAAGGTCTCCCGCCTTCCGTGCAAGCCCCAGGGCGTTCAGAATCCGCGCCCGCAGCAGGGCCGAGACCTGCTCGGCCAGGTCTGGCGAGGCCTTCATCGGCGCCTTTGCCGAGCGCGCGAACAGGCCCTTCTTCGCCGCCGTCTCGACGGACGCCCGGTCGGCGGCCACCCACATCCCGCGGCCCGGCAGCTTGCGCGCCAGGTCCGGGACGACGGCGCCATCGGGCCCGGCCACGAAGCGGATCAACCGCGCCTCCGCCATCACCTCCCCCGAGACGATGTCACGCCGTTCGCGCGCCGCCTCGGCGTGAGTCCTCGCCACCGAGGTCATCCTTCCTTCCTCCTCGACGGAGGAAGGGCCGGGGATGGTGGTGTGGCCACGTCGAACGACGCATCGCTATCCGGCTCCGGCGTCCGGCCTTTCTCGAGCAGCGTCAGCTTCACTCTCTCGGCACAGGCCTCCGCATCATTCTCGACCTGCTTGTCCGTGAACCGGACAACCTGATAGCCCCGTGACTCCAGCCACAACTGCCGCTCGCCGTCGCGCAGCGCGACCTCGTCCAACCGCTCGTGGACGCCCCCATCGACCTCGATCACAAGCTTCCACCCGCGGCTGTGGATCAGACGGCGCGCGTCGGCGCCGAACGAGGCCACGGCGCCCGACCTCCTGCCCGCACCACCATCCCCGACCCTTCCTCCGTCGAGGAGGAAGGGAGAATCTAGCCGATCAGTTGGTTGATCGAGGCGGTGGCGAAGCACGAGGAAGACACCCTGTCGCCCTAGGCGTCTTGAGCTTCGCCGGCGGCTTCCGCCTCGGCGAACGCTTCATCGCTGGGTTCTTCGTACTCGGCTTCCGGCTCCTCGGGCGCCTCGACCCAGCCCATGGCGATACGGGCGCGCATGATGAGCAGCTCCGCGTCCTGCGGCTCCAGCCCGAAGGCTTCGAGGATGCCCGGTTCGCGCACGCGC